>CALXHS010000052.1 GCA_944388165.1 uncultured Gemmiger sp.
AGTGGCGATCTCTCCGCTCTGCCCGATGACCGAAAGGCCGATGCGCCGCACCTGGGCAAAGAATTCTTCCTGAGTGAGGGCGGTTTTTGTGCCGGGCACGGATTCCATCTTGTCGATGGTGCCGCCGCCATGCCCCAGCCCCCGGCCGCTCATCTTGGCCACCGGAACGCCGCAGGCTGCCACGATGGGTGCCACCACCAGGGTGGTCTTGTCCCCCACCCCGCCGGTGGAGTGCTTATCCACCTTGACGCCGGGAATGGGCGAAAGGTCCACCATATCCCCGGACCGGGCCATCACCTCGGTGAGGACCGCGGTTTCTGCGTCGGACACGCCCCGCATATAGATGGCCATGAGCAACGCGCTCATCTGGTAATCGGGGATAGTGCCCGCCACATAGCCGTTGACGGCAAAGGCGATCTCGGCATCGGTCAGGGTCTGGCCGTCCCGCTTCTTGGCGATAATGTCGTACATGCGCATGGTTGGGTCCCCCTTTCATTCGGGTACACCGCTGCGCGGCGGCGTAAAACAGAGAAATGCCGCCCGCAGACGGCATTTCAGAGATTCGGTTTTGCTCAGCGGCTGCCCTTGTCGTAGGGGATGCCTTCGGCCTTGGGGGCCATGCTGTTCTTGCTGGTAAAGGCAAGGATGATCATGGAGGCAATGAAGGGCATCATGTTGTAAATGTTGGAGGACCAGCCCAGCTGAGAAAGGATGGTGGCGTCCGCGATGTTGGCAAGGCTCTTGAACACGGCGAAGAACATAGCCGCACCAAAGATGTGCACGGGTTTCCACTGGCCGAAGATCATAACAGCCAGCGCCAGGAAGCCGGTACCGGCCACGCCTACCTCAAAGTTCCAGGTCTGCACGCTGGGAATGATGTAGGCCAGACCGCCGATGCCGCCCAACACGCCGGAGATCAGCACGCCGCTGTACCGCATCTTGTACACGTTGATGCCTACCGAATCCGCCGCCTGAGGATGTTCGCCGCAGGCGCGAAGGCGCAGGCCGAAGCGTGTCTTGTACATGACGATATAGCTGATAACCAGCAGGACAATGCCCAGGGGCACGAACACGCTCAGTTCCAGATCGCCGATCTTGAACAGGAAGGCATTGTTGGTGTAGTTGATCTTGGAAGAGGTGGAGCCGTTGAAGTTCTTGGCCAGGATGATGGCAATGGCGGTGGCCAGCATGTTCAATGCCGTGCCGCCGATGGTCTGGTCGGCCTTCAGGTGTATTGAGGCAAAGGCCAGCAGCAAAGAGAACACCATGCCGGACAAAGCCGCCACCAGAATGGACACCGTGACGATGACGAAGGGCGGCAGTGAATTGGGCATGACAGCCACAGCCAGAACGCCGCCCAGGCCGCCGATGACCATGATGCCTTCCAGGGCAATGTTGATAACGCCGGAGTGCTCGCTGAACATGCCGCCCAGGGCGACCAGCATCAGGACAATGCCATACAACAGAGTATATTTGATCAGAAGCAGCATGTCATTTTCCCTCCTTCTTGGTCTTTACGGCGGGCTCGGCATTGGCATCCGGGGTGTTCTTGTCCACATGCAGCTTCTTGGCAATAACACCGCGGAAGAGCATGGCGAAGGCGCACAGATAGATGATTATGCCGGAGATCAGGTCCGCGATCTCGGTGGGGAAATACTTGGTGGGCAGGAAGCTGCCGCCTACCGTGATGTGAGAGATGAAAACAGAGGAAAAGATGGTGCCGATGGGGTTGGAGGCCGCCAGCAGAGCGGTGGCAATGCCGTTGAAGCCCATGGCAGGCAGGCTGGTGGTGTTCAGAGGGTTCCATTCGGCACCAGCGGACAGGTACAGAAGCCCTGCGCCGAAACCGGCCAGCGCACCGGCGATGGTCATGGACAGGATGATGTTTTTCTTTTCGTTGATACCGGCATAGCGGGCAGCGTTCTTGTTCAGGCCCACCGCCTTGAGCTCATAGCCGAAGGTGGTCTTTTCCAGAATGACCCAGACCAGGATAGCCGCCGCAATGGCCAGGAAGATAGCGATGGTGGTGCTGGGGGTGTGGAACAGATCAGACAGACCGCAGGACGGAATGAGGGACTGGGGCGAACGATCGGCCACCTTCCAGGTGCGGGTATTATTGGCGTCGTACATGGCGCCGGTACCCCGGGCATAGATGATCTCATTGACCATATACAGGCCGATCCAGTTGAACATGATGGAGGTGATGACCTCGTTGATGTTCAGGTATGCCTTGAAGATGCCGGGAATAGCGCCCCACACCGCGCCGAACAGCGCCGATGCCAGCAGGCAGACATACCAGGGCAGGTTGAGGATGAGGGCGCAGTACAGGCCGCCGAAAGCGCCCAGGGTGTACTGCCCCGCCGCGCCGATGTTGAACAGACCGGTCTTGAAGGCAAAGGCCACCGAAAGGCCGGTCATAATCAGGGGCGCAGAGTTGGTGAATGTCTTGCCCACACCGTAGGGGAAATCATAGAAGCCGCCCTGGATGATGCGCAGGAAGCCCTGGCTCCAGGCGTGTTCCGGGTTGATGATGAACAGCGCGATCAGGCCCACCAGCAAACCGATAAGGATGCACAGCAGAGCTGCCAGCACACTGCTGCTTTTCTGCCGCAGGGCCGCGGATGCATCGCTTGATTTACGACTCATGTTACTGTGCCTCCTTTCCCTGCTTCTTGGCACCGGCCATATACAGGCCCAGTTCCTGCACGGTGGTGGTCTTGGGATCAAATTCGCCCACGATCTCCCCTTCGTACATGACCAGGATACGGTCGGACAGGTTCATGACTTCGTCCAGTTCCAGGCTGACCAGAAGAACGGCTTTGCCGCTGTCCCGTTCCGCCACGATCTGTTTGTGGATATATTCGATGGCGCCCACGTCCAGGCCGCGGGTAGGCTGAACCGCCACCAGCAGTTTGGGGTCCTTGTCGATCTCGCGGGCAATGATGGCTTTCTGCTGGTTGCCGCCGGACATGCTGCGGGCAATGGTCATGCTGCCCTGGCCGCTGCGCACGTCATACTGCCGGATCAGACGGTCGGAGTATTCCCGCACGGCGGCCTTGTCGATGAAGCCGCCCTTCTGGAACTTGGGTTCCCAGTAACGCTGGAGAACCATATTGTTTTCCAGGGAGTAGTCCAGCACCAGGCCGTATTTGTGGCGGTCCTCCGGGATATGGCTCATACCGTCCTTGGAGCGCTGGCGGATGCTGGCATGGGTGATGTCCTTGCCGTCCAGGGTGATGGTACCCTGGGTGACTTTGTCCAGACCGGTAAGGCCGTAGACCAGTTCGGTCTGGCCGTTGCCTTCGATACCTGCCAGGCAGACGATCTCGCCGCCGCGCACATCAAAGGAAACACCGCGCACGGCATTCTTCTTGTGCACATGGCTGGGCACCGTCATATCCCGTACCGAGAGTACCACGTCCCCCGGCTTGGTGGGGGCCTTTTCCACCGCAAACTGCACATCGCGGCCCACCATCATGCGGGAGAGCTCTTCCTTGGTAGTGTTGGCGATGTCCACAGTACCGATGCCCTTGCCCTTGCGCAGAACGGTGCAGCGGTCGGCTACGGCCATGATCTCGTTGAGCTTGTGGGTGATGAAAAGGATGCTCTTGCCTTCCTTCTTGAAACCGCGCATGATCTCCATGAGTTCGTCGATCTCCTGCGGGGTCAGCACCGCCGTGGGTTCGTCGAAGATGAGGATCTCGTTGTCGCGGTAGAGCATCTTCAGGATCTCAACACGCTGCTGCATGCCCACCGAGATATCGCTGATGAGAGCATCCGGGTCTACACGCAGACCATATTTTTCGGAAAGTTCCACAACTTTTTTGCGGGCCACTTCCTTCTGCAGAAAACCTGCCTTGCAGGGTTCCACGCCCAGCATGATATTGTCCAGCACACTGAAGCATTCCACCAGCTTGAAGTGCTGGTGCACCATGCCGATACCCAGATCATTGGCCACATTGGGATCCTTGATGTTGACCTCCTTGCCGTTCTTTTTGATGACGCCCTGTTCAGGCTGATACAGACCAAACAATACGCTCATCAGCGTGGATTTGCCCGCGCCGTTTTCGCCCAGAAGGGCGTGGACTTCGCCCCGGCGCAGCTGCAGGGTCACATCATCGTTGGCCTTGATGCCGGGAAATTCCTTGGTGATGTGAAGCATCTCAATGACGAAATCCTCTGCCAATCTGCTCACGCTCCTTTCAAAAGAATTATCTTGTGCTTATTATACAATTATTTGTAAATCTTCACAAGTTATTTGATATGGTTTTTTGCAAAAAATCGACTGTTTTCCTTCACACAAAAAACGGCGGACGCCGTACAGTGGCGTCCGCCGTTTGAATGTGAAATATGCGAGTCCCGATCAGACCTGGTAGTCCACAGTGGTCATATCGCTGGTGGTGGGCTTGGTAGCGTCGTCGGAGCTGTTGTCCACAACGATTTCGCCGGAGCGGATCTTCTCGACCACAGCCTCGTACTCTTCCACGGTGAAGGTGGAGAAGTTCCAGCTGTCCTCAGCGGTGGGCAGGCCGACGTAATCGCCCTCTTCCAGACCATAGACACCGTTGGTACCGGCGATGGTATCCCAAGTGCCGGCGGCCACATGCTCCAGAGCGTCGGTAACACCTTCGCTCAGGCCCTTCATGGCGGAGGTCAGGAACGGGTTGTAGCTGTACTTGCCGTCTTCCACGTCACGCACGCCGATGTAGTTCTGGTCAACGTCAACGCCAATGACCTTGCCGTCATACTTGACAGCAGCTTCGATGGCGCTGGTGTAGATGCCGCCGCCGCAGGCAAACACGACTTCGGTGCCGGCAGAGTACCAGCTCTCCATCTTGGCGGTGATGTTGGCATCGCCGGCGAAGGCGCCGCCGTACCAGTACTTGATGTTGATGGGGGTGTTCAGTTCCTGCGCAGCAGCGTCAGCGCCCTGCACAAAGCCGTAACCGAAGCGGATAACGGCGGGAACAGCCATGCCGCCCAGGAAGCCCATCTCGGTGAAGCCGTCCTTCACAGCAGCGTAGCCGGCCAGGTAACCGGCCTGCTCTTCCTTGTAGGTGATGCAGTAGACGTTCTCAGGGATGGTCTCGGTGCCGATATCACCCTGGGTGATGTCCACGGCGATGAAGTGAACGTCGGGGTATTCGGTAGCAGCCCAGGCCAGAGAAGGACCGTACAGGAAACCGACGCAGACCACGGTGTTGGCGCCGTCGTTGACAGCGTTGCGGATCAGGGTCTGGCGGTCTTCGTCGTTGGCGTCATCGCTGGGGGGCAGATAATACTCAACATTGATGCCGTTGGCTTCGCCGTAGGCTTCCACAGCGGTCCAGCAGCCCTGGTTGAAGCTCTCATCGTCGATGGTGCCCACGTCGCACACCTGGGCGATGCCAGTGATCTCGGAAGTGGCAGCACCCTCGGTGGTGGCGCTGGAGGAAGTGTTGGCGGAGGTGGAAGCGTCATTGCCGGAACCACCGCAGGCGGCCAGCGACAGCGCCATAACAGCCGCCATGCTCAGCGAAAGAAATTTCTTCATCTTGGTACTCTCCTTCTAACGGTAAGAAAAGATCAAAAGGCAGGCGGGCGGATGCATGCACAGCGCCGCACCGCCCGCCTGACAGATTTAGTATACTTGATTTTTGGCTTTTTTTCAATGGAAAAACCAACGAAATCACATTACAAAAACATAACAAAACGCCAATTATCCCAAAATGTCGACTGCCACATTGGGGGTTTCGGGCAGGCTGGAAACGTCCGAAAGACGCTCCACTTTGATGTTTCCTTCGTGCAGATCGTTGTACAGTTTTTCGTACTCTCTCGCAGAAAAGCCCGTCAGCCGCCAGTTGACCTGGGGCAGGCCCAGAGCATTTTCGGCAGCATCCAAACGGGTGGAAAGGCCTCCCTCACCGCCCCAGCCGCCGGTGCTGAAATAGTCGTACAGTTCATGCTGGACCGTGAGGGAATAGTTCTTCATGGCGCTGGTAAGCACCACGCTGTCCGCGGAAGTGCTGTCCCAATCGGCGCCGATGACCATGGCGCCGGTGCCCTGGGCTGCGGTGATGCAGCCCTGCAGGGTGCCTTCCCCTACCGCCATAATAGCCTGGACACCGCTTTCATACCATTCGCTGGCCCGCTGGGCTACCACATCCACCGCATCGTCGGTGCCTACATACCAGACTTCCAGCCCGGCCTGCACGCCCTGGCTCTGGGCGGCGGCATCAATGCCCTGCAGGAAACCGTTGCAGTAACGCACGGTACCGGGCATGGCTTCGTCACCCACAAAGCCCAGACTGGTCTTGCCGTCCATGACAGCAGCATATCCGGCCAGATACCCGGCCTGCTCTTCGCTGAACATCACGCAGTGGGTGTTGGATGCGGTCTCGTAGGCGGTGTAGTCTTCGGTGTGGGGTTCGCCGTCAAAGCAGAGATAGGACACCGAAGGGTAGTTGTTCTGGATGTTGTACAGGGCAACCGCCATCTCGTCGCCGCAGCAGACCACCATGACTGCACCGCTTTCCGCCGCGGCACGCAGAGCGTTCTCACGGGATTCCAGCGAATCTTCCTCTGTCTGGTACAGCTGTGCGGTGTAGCCGAAGGTATCGGCAAAAGACTGGACGCCCCGCCACAGGGCCGCGTCGGGGCCGGTCTCGGTACCGCCTGCATCGGCCACAAAAGCCACAACGGCACCGTTCCCGGCGAGGGGCTGGTCCACACTGTCGGGAGTGAGCACATACAGGCTGTCGTCCACCAGGATGGACTCGGCAAGTTCGGGCACTGTGCCCGAAGATGCGGAGGACGGTGCGGAACAGGCGCACAGAGATACGGCAAGCAGGCCGCAGACCGCGGCGATCAGACGGTGACGGATGTTGGGAAAGTACATAGGTGCAGAAAACTCCTTTTAGTCGGGGTCGATCTCCAGATTTTTCGGGCCGAAGCCATAGGGCAGAAGATCCCCCAAAGTGGTCTCGATATAGTCATCCTCGCTCTTGGCCATGATGACGATGAGAGACGGCCCGCCGAACTCATACAGCGCCTGACGGCAGACCCCGCAGGGTCCGGTGACCAGTTCGTTGGTCTTGCCTTCCAGGCTGCCCACGATGGCGATGGCGGAAAAGCGGGTAACGCCCTCGCTGACAGCCTTGAACAGCGCGGTGCGTTCGGCGCAGTTGGTGGGGGTATAGCCTGCGTTTTCGATGTTGCAGCCGGTGAACACCTGCCCGTCTTTGGACAGCAGCGCCGCCCCCACCCGGAAGTGGGAATACGGCACATAGGCAAAGCGGCGGGCATCCAGCGCCGCGCGGATCAGGCCGGCGCGGACTTCGGCCGGAAGAGCGGCGCTCACAACTGGGCCCCCAGGGCCACCTTCATCATGGCAGTGAAGCTGGTCTGGCGCTGTTCGGCGGTGGTGATCTCCGGCGAGACAAAGCTGTCGGAGATGGTCAGCAGGCAGGCGGCGTTCTTGCCCAAGACCTTGGCATTATGGAACAGCGCAAAGCTCTCCATCTCCACGGCCAGGCAGCCCTTCTCGTCCCGCAGGCGCTCCCAGTAAACAGGCTTTTCCTCCGAGGGCTGGCGGTAGAACACATCCGAAGAATGGATCACGCCTTCGATCAGCGGGATATTCTGTTCGGCGGCGCTGCGGCGCAGAGCCTCGTTCAGCGCTTCGCTGGGGCGCTGGATCTCCTCAGTATCGCCGGACTGGGTCACGGCGTAGTTGCTTTCAGAATAAGCGCCGGTAGACAGCAGCACATCAAACAGCTTGGCCTTGTCGGTGTAGGAACCGGCGGAACCGATGCGGATGATGTTTTCCACCCCGTACTGGGTGTACAGCTCATAGGAATAGATACCGATGGAGGGCATGCCCATGCCGCTGCCCATCACACTGACAGGGCGGCCCTGATAGGTGCCGGTATAGCCCAGCATCCCCCGCACATCGGTGACCAGGCGGGGGGATTCAAGGAAGGTCTCGGCAATGAATTTAGCGCGCAGCGGGTCGCCGGGCATCAGGACGGTGCGGGCAAAATCGCCTTTTTCGGCGCGGTTATGAGGGGTAGACATAGCGGATCTCCTTTTGTTTCGTGTGTATGCGTTTTTTTGCGTTCCGGGCATCGCCGGACGCTTTGTTCTTATTAGTATACCACATTTTGCCGTTTTGTGCTAAACTGTTTATCAAAAGACGCTGTTTTTCACAAAGGAGAGCCTGTGCCATGCCTCAACTGCCGAACCACTGTGAGCTTTGCCCCCGTGCCTGCGGGGCCGACCGTGCCGCCGGACACACCGGTGTATGCGGAGCGGGCGGCGTGCTGCGGGTGGCCCGCGCTGCCCTGCACCACTGGGAAGAGCCCTGCCTGAGCGGTGACCCCAACGCCCCCACCGGCAGCGGCACAGTGTTTTTTACCGGCTGTGCCCTGGGGTGCTGCTACTGCCAGAATTACACCATCAGCCAGCAGGGACTGGGCAAGGAGATCGACGAAAAACGCCTGGCGGAGATCCTTCTGGAGCTGCAGGAAAAGGGCGCGCAGAACATCAACCTGGTCACCGCTACCCAGTGGCTGCCCTGGGTAACCTCCGCCCTGGATGACGCCCGTCACCGGGGGCTGACTCTTCCGGTGGTGTACAACACCGGCGGATACGAGACCCCCGAGACCATCCGGGCATTGAAACCCTATGTGGATATCTGGCTCACCGACTACAAATACGCCTCCCCTGCCCTGGCGGCGGAACTTTCCCGCGCCAGGGATTATCCCGCCGTAGCGGATGAAGCCCTCTGCCTGATGCTGCGGCAGACCGGCGCGCCGGTATTCGGAGAGGACGGTTTTCTGCGGCGCGGGGTGATCGTGCGGCATCTGGCCCTGCCCGGCCATGTGGAGGACAGCCTGACCGTGCTGCAGCGGCTGGCGCAGATCCGCCGGGAAACGGGCGTGCCCTTCCTGACCAGCCTGATGAGCCAGTTTACCCCCTTCTATCACGCCCAGGAACACGGGCTGGGCCGCCGCATCACCAGCTACGAATACCGCAAGGTGGTGGACGAGGCGGTGGCGCTGGGCCTGACCGAAGGCTACATGCAGGAGAAAAGCAGCGCCCGGGAGGAATACACCCCGCCCTTTGATCTGGAGGGTGTGTAAAAGCCGGGCGCGGCTTTTCTGCCGCCGACAATTTTCCCCGCAGTTGTACGCGGAAAACATTTGCCACAGAGCACAGACGAACCGAAAGCAACACACAACATATAACATAAAAAAAGACGCCAGTTCTTGACGAATTGGCGTCCTTTTTTTTTGGAGCTGGCAACAGGAATCGAACCCGCAACCTGCTGATTACAAATCAGCTGCTCTGCCAGTTGAGCTATGCCAGCGGGAACCATATCATTTTAACATGGTCCGGCAGCGGTGTCAACCGGAAATAGCCGCCAGCAGGCTGCAATAATCCTGCAGGGTGAGCTGTTCCGGGCGCAGGCGGGCATCGAGACCGGCTGTCTGAAGAGCTTCCAGCACCTGAGGTTTGGGCAGGTTCAACCCGGAAGCCACCACGTTGGCAATGGTCTTGCGGCGCTGGGAAAATGCTGCCCGGATCAGGCGGAACAGTCCGGCCTCGTCACCGTTGGGCGGCTGCACGGCGGGTTCCCGGTGGACATCCAGGCGGATGACCGCGCTGGTGACCTTGGGAGCCGGGTAAAAGCTCCCCGGCTGCACCGTAAAGAGCATTTTGGGTGTGGAGTAATAGGCCACAGCGTAGCTGATGGCACCGGCTTCCCGGGTACCGGGGACGGCGCACAAACGCTGGGCGGCTTCCTTCTGGACCATGACGGTGATGTTTTCCACCGGAAGTTTTTCTTCCAGAAGGCGCATGAGGATGGGGCTGGTGATGTAGTAAGGCAGGTTGGCGCAGACGGCCACCGGGCGGTCGCCGAATTCTTCCTTCAGCAGCTTTGCCAGGTCCACCTTGAGCACATCGCCCATAACCAGTTTGAAGTTATCGTATCCGGCCATGGTTTCAGCCAGAAGCGGTTCCAGGCGCTTGTCCACTTCCACCGAAACCACCTTGTCGGCCCGCTGGGCCAGCTGCTCGGTGAGGACCCCGATGCCGGGGCCGATCTCCAGGGCCCCCCAGCCGGGGCCGATACCTGCGGATTCCGCAATGCGGGGGCAGACGCCGGGGTTGATGATGAAGGTCTGGCCAAAGCCCTTGGACAGCGCAAAAACATACCGCGCGCAGAGGTCGCGGATGGTGGAAAGGTCGGTCAATGCCGGCATAGGCAGCCCCCTTACCCTACCATGGCCATGACGGAAGTCATCGCCTTGTTGATCTGCGGGTCGGTGTCGATGGTGAAGTCGTAGTAGCTGTTCTGTTCGTCGGCAGTCAGGGTGGCTTCCACATCCGGAGTCAGGCCGGTGCCGTTCCAGCTCTGGCCTTCGTTGTCCAGAAGCAGACCGACGGTAATCACCGCGGCGCTGCCGTCGGAGAAGCTCTGGGGCTCGCTGAGGACAACGCCCTTGCCTGCAGTGGTGGTTCCCACGATGCTGGCCCCCGCCATCTTGCGCAGGGCATTGGCAAACAGTTCGGCGCCGCCGGCGGTGCTGCCGTTGACCAGGCAGACCATGGAAATGGTGATCTCGTGGTCATCCGAAATGCGCAGGTCGGTGAGGGTGCCGTCCTTGGCCTGGCTCTGGACCATGAGGCCCGCAGGCACGCAGTAGTCGGCAGCCACCAGAGCCGCATCCAGAGATTCGCCGGTATTGTTGCGCAGGTCGAAGACCAGTGCCTTGGCCCCCTGGTTGATCAGGTTTTCCACTGCGGTGCGGAACTCGGTGCCGGTGGTGGAATCAAAGGCATCAATGCAGACATAGCCGCAGCCATCCTCGGTGAGCTGGGTGAACACGGTATCGGTGGTGTAGTTGGAGCGGACCAACTCCACCGCCGGCTGTTCCTGGCGGTCCGGGGTCAGATAGGTGATGCTGACGGTGGTGCCTTCCTCCCCCAGCAGGGCGGAGTTGATAGCCGAGGTATCGGTCATGGTACGAACGCTCACATCCCCGATCATGGTGATGAATCCGCCCGCCTGCAGACCGATCTCACTGGCCGGGCTGTTGTCATACACCCGGATGATACGGGCATAGCCGGAGGACGTATCCTTGATGACCGAAACGCCGATGTTCATCAGACGGCCGCTTTCCACGCCCACTTTTTCGGAGTAGGCTTTGGCGGAATAGTAGCGGGCATATTTATCGCTGATACCCAGCATATAGCCGGAAGCAATGGTATCGTTGAGGGTATCCTCATTGATATCGAAGTATTCGTTGTCGCGCACATAGCGGTCGATCTCGGACAGCTTGTTGTACATCCGTTCCTTGTTCTTGACGCTGGAAACGGTGCTGTTGAACATGTCCATCGAGATGACCATGGTGATGGAGAAGGTCACGGCCATTGCGATCAGGGTAATGGTCGCGGCCACGGCCAGATTGACTTTTCTGCTCATGAATCAGGTGATCTCCTTATCCGGCAGACGGCGGGAACCGGCTGCCACAGTCTTGGCGGCGGGGTCAGACCAGGGTATACACAACCGAGGAAAACAGCCCCAGTACCATCAGCACAGCGATGACCAGGCAGACCACACGGACGCCGGTCTTAGGATGTTTTTCCATGGTGACCTCCTATCAATATCAGCCCGGAATGTACAGCGCCGGGTTGATGCGGTTGCCATTCTGGCGCAGTTCGATGTGCAGATGGTTGCCGGTGGAGTTGCCGGTGGAACCCACATACCCGATGACATCGCCCTGGGAAACAGTCTGCTCCACGCTGACCGGCGGCCAGGATTGCATATGGGCGTACAGGGTGGTGTAGTTGTTGCCATCATCGGCCGTACCATGGTAGACCATGACGTAGTAACCATAACTATCATGCCAGGCCACTCTAATGACCCGCCCGGAAGCCACTGCCTTGATGGGGGTACCGCCGGGAGCGGCATAGTCACGGCCTTTATGGCCACCGTCACCGAACTCACAGGAGATATACTTGTAGCTGCCCAGGGGGCAGATGAAGTTCAGGGAACAGGACAGCGCGGGGTTGGAACCACTGCTGTTGTTGATCAAGGAGCGCAGGTAGGAGTCCAGTTCATCCGCAGCTTTGTTGAACTCGGCCTGCTTTTCGGTTTCGGCCGCTTCCAGTGCCTGAGCACGGGCCTCTGCCTCGCTGATGGTGGCGTCCTGCTGCTGGATGTTGGCCACCAGTTCGTCGATCTTGCTGTCCAGCTGGCTCTTGTTGTCGGCCAGGGTGGCTTCCTGGGCCTCCAGCTGGGCCTTCTGGTCTTCCAGTTCCTGCTTTTCCTGGTTCAGCGCGGCCTTTTCCTCATCCAGCTGCTGGCAGATCTCCTCATCCTTCTCGGAGATATCAGCCAGTGCCTGGGTGAAGTTGAGCAGCTGGAACAGGTTGGTGGCGTTGGACAGAATATCAATACCGCCGCTGTAATGCAGCATCTGCATGCTGCTCATGCGCTCCTTGAAACCAGCCCAGCGCTCATCAAATTCAGCCTGTTTCTGGTCCACTTCCGCCTGCTTGGCGGTGATGGCATCCTCCGCTTCACCGATCTTGATCTCCAGTTCGTCGATCTGGTTGGAGATTTCGGACACTTCCTGCTTGAGTTCGTCGTTCTTGGCTTCCAGCTGTTCCTTCTGGGCCTGGGCGTTTTCCAGGTTTTCCTGGTTTTCCGACTGCTGGTTGCGGATCTCCTCCAGCTCCTGCTGGGCCTGGTTTTTCTTGTCTTCCAGTTCCTGCTGTTTATCGTCAGCATAAGCCGGTGCGGCAGCCTGGCAGAAAAGCACCCCCGCCATGACCAGAGCCAAGGCAAAGGAAGCGACCTGCCGGATACGGGTTTTTACTGCAATGGACATGGTTTGCTCGGTTCCCTCCCTTGGGTCATCAGACATTCAGATGCTTGCGGATGCTGGTGGCGGTGCCGATACCGCACATGACAAAGCCAAAGGCCACAAAGCCCAGCACAATGTAATACCAGACCTCTTCCAGCGGGACGAGGGTGCCGCCCAGCAGGTTGGAAAGGGTGGTGGGATTTTCCAGGTAGAAGCGGTACAGTGCATAGTAAGCGCCGCACACCACACCGGAAGAAGCGGCAGCGGAAATCAGGCCGGAGGTGACGCCTTCCACAAAGAAGGGAAAGCGGATGAAGCCGTTGGTGGCACCCACCAGCTTCATGATGCCGATCTCCTTGCGGCGGGCGAAAACGGTGAGGCGGATGGTGTTGTTGATGACCACGATGCTCACCAGTGCCAGCACAGCCACCAGGCCGTAGCTGATATAGTTCACCACCGTCTGGACGGAAACGAAGAGCTTGGACAGTTCCCGGGTAGCGCTGACGCTCTCCACATTTTCGATCATACTCAGGTCTTCAATGATGGGATCAATGTTTGCCACATCGTCCACCACCACTTTGTACATGGAGTGGAAAGGATTGTCCGACGAAAAGGTGTCCGTCAGGTTGGTGTAGGACGAAAGCATGTCGTCGAATTCGGTGAGCACATCGGTGGGCGATATGTAGGTAACCTCCACAACCCCCGGCACCGCCTTGATGGCTTCGCCGGCAGCGGTGATCTGTTCGTCCGAAAGGCCGTCCACCAGGTATACATAGCTTTCGTTCTGTTCGCCGATATAATCCACCATGGCGTCGATGTTCATACTGAACAAAAGCGCCGCGCCCACCAAAATCATGCAGACGGTCTGCACGCCCATGGACGCAAAGGTCATCAGCCGGTTGGCCCGCATGTTGTGCAGGCCCTGCCCGACCAGATAAGCAAAACTGGAAAAACGCATCCTCTAGCCCCCTTACAGATAAGTCGGTTCCATGCCCATTTCCCGCATGCGGGCTTCGTACATTTCGGCCACTTCCGGGTGGGAAGTATCCGAAGCCACCTGCCCGTGGGCCAGGGTAATGACACGGTTGTTGTATTTCTGGGCCAGTTTCTGCACCAGCTCGTGCTCGTGGGTGACCACCACCACGGTAATATGTACCTTGTTGATGGCCTCGAACAGCTGCATGATATCCATGCTCATTTCCGGGTCGATGTTGCCGGTGGGCTCGTCCGCGATGATGAGCTTGGGGCCGTGGGCCAGAGCCCGGGCCACCGCCACGCGCTGCTGCTCGCCGCCGGAAAGCTCATCCGGCAGACGGTCCATCTTGTCTTCCAGACCCACCAGGCTCAGGGCAAAAGGCACCCGGTTCTTGATGGTCTTGCTGGAAATGTTGGTCACCCGCATGGCAAACGCCACGTTTTCGTAGACGGTCATGGTGGGGATCAGGCGGAAGTCCTGGAACACCACGCCCATCTGACGGCGCATATAGGGCACCTTGCGGCGGCGCAGGCGGGTGAGGTCCTGTCCGTTGATGAAGACCTTGCCCTTGGTGGGCTTTTCTTCCATCAGCATCAGTTTGAGGAAGGTGGATTTGCCCGCGCCGGAATGGCCCAGGATAAAGACAAATTCCCCTTCCTCGATCTGGATGTTAATATCTTCCAGGGCGACGTTTTCATCGCTCTGGGTCTCATACACTTTTGAAACGTGTTCAAACTGAATCATGGCAATCTCCTGCACTTCTGACACTTCCCTGCCTCAAACGGGCAGAACGATACAGATACTAATGTACCATGAATCGCCCCTTGCGTCAAGATTCGGCAGGCCCCGCTTCTTTTGTTCAATCGTGATTTTTCCCGCAAAAAAAGGCAGTTGTGATAAGTTTGTAAAATTTGGAATCCAGCCTTTCATAGATAAAAACGGAAGATTCCATTCCCGCGTTACGGCCTCTGCCGGCAGAGCACAAAAAAATCGCCCCGGCAAAACCGGAGCGATAAAAATTCAGGGATCAGTATTTGGCCGGGTTGGCGGACAGATACTTTTTGACCATCAGGGCCACCTTGAAGACGATGGCATCGTCGAACTTGCGCAGATCAAGGCCGGTGAGCTTCTTGATCTTTTCCAGACGATAGACCAGGGTGTTGCGGTGCACGAACAGGCCGCGGCTGGTCTCGGAAACGTTCAGGTTGTTTTCAAAGAAGCGCTGGATGGTGAACAGCGTTTCGGAATCCAGGCTGTCGATGCTGTCCTGCTTGAAGACTTCCTTCAGGAAGGCATCGCACAGGGTGGTGGGCAGCTGGTAGATCAGGCGGGCGATGCCCAGGTGATCATAGGAGATGACCTGCTTTTCGGTGTCGAAGACCTTGCCCACTTCCATGGCGATCTGGGCTTCCTTGAAGCTGGCCGCCAGGTCCTTGATGTTGCCGATGGGGGTACCGATGCCTACCACAGCCTTGATGTAATGCTCGCCCTGCAGGTTATCCACAATGGAAGCCGCCAGCTTTTCCATATCCCGGGTGCTGGTGTCGGTGCGGATCTCCTTGACCAGGACGGTGTCGCTTTCGCTGATATTGAAGACGAAGTCCTTCTGCTTGTCCGGGAACAGGCCGCTGACTACATCATAAGCGGAGATATCGTTGCCGCTGGTCACACGGATGAGCAGCACCACCCGCTGCACGTCGGAAACGAAGTGCAGTTCCCGGGCTTTGGCGTAGATATCGCCGGGCAGGATATTGTCCAGCACCACATTCTTGATGAAGTTGGTCTTGTCGAACTTTTCGTCGTGGTACTGTTTGATGCTTTGCAGGCTGATGGACAGCAGTGCTGCGAACTGGCTGGCGGTGGTATCGCCGCCTTCCACAAACACTGCGTAATCGTTGTGCTTGGCGTTGGAGAACTGATGATAGGCATACCCGTCCTTGACAAAGGCATCCCCCGCCGTCAGGCGGATGGCGGCGAAACCTTCCCGCATTTCTCCGATCTGCCCCAGTTCGGAGCAGGAGATCACGGCACCTGTTTCATCCACCACACCCACAACGCGGTCGATTGCATCCTTCATCTGGTACACCACATTCTGGAATACCCTGTTCGCCATAAACTGCCTCTCCTTACCATTGTGCTGAATGACCAACCCGCCGCAATGGCCTGCCCCGGTCACTCTGCCGTTATTTTGACCCAAACTGACGGGCCCTTGATGTATATTTTACACAATCAACTTGACTTTTGCAACATATTTCAACGAAAATTTCAATATTTTCTTGTGTAATTTTGTTTTGGGGCAAAAAACATCCCTTTTTCCGGGTAAAAATCCGGGGTAAAACTTCCGTCAAAATGACAACGCCCGGCCAAAAAACCGGGCGTTGTCGGCAAAAACAGTATGCAGCGTTATTTTTTTTTCTCGCCGCGTTCTTCCATGGCACCGGTGCCGCCTTCCACCACGCCCCTGCGCTGGAACACGTAGGTGATGGAGCGGAAGAAGATGGCCAGATCCTTGCGGAAGGTGATGTCGGCGGCATACTCGCCGTCGTACTTTGCCTTCACGTCGATGGGCAGCTCGTCCCGGCCGTTGACCTGGGCCAGACCGGTGAGGCCGGGGCGGACATCGTTGGCATGCACGGCGTCCCGGGCTTCGATCAGGTCATACTGGTTGTACAGCGCCGGACGGGGGCCGATGATGCTCATCTCCCCTGCCAGGATGTTGTAGATCTGGGGCAGTTCGTCCAGGCTGGTGCGCCGCAGAAACGCCCCGCTTTTAGTGATATAGGAATTGGCATCCTTAAGTAGATGGGTGGGCACATCATGGGGAGTATCCCCGCGCATGGTACGGAATTTCAGGATGTTGAAATGGGTCTTGTGGATGCCCACCCGGCGCTGACGGAAAAAGACCGGTCCCGGGGAATCGATCTTGATCCAGACGGCCAGAATGGCCATGGGCAGGGCCAGCACGATGGCCGCCACAGCGGACAGCAGAAGGTCCAGCAGGCGCTTGATATAGTTACGATACATCCTTGCCCTCCTTCTCGGCCCGCTGCTGGGCAGCCGCCTGTTCGATCTCGCTCTTGCTGATGATGGTGGTGTTGCCGTGGGCCGCACTGACGGTGTGGTCCTCGTTCACCTTACGGTTGGGGTGATAGCGCCCCACAATGCGCTGCAGACCCATGACCACCGCTTCATCGTTGTGCTCCGCACACATCTGCAGGTTCTGCAGTTCGGTGTAGAAACGGGCCAGGTCGATATCCATGGGCGGGGCGATGAAGATCTTATTGTGGGCGGTGCTGAGCATCTTGTCCTGCTCGGAATCCAGCATCAGCTCTTCGTACAGCTTTTCGCCCGGGCGCAAGCCGGTGATCTCGATGGGAATATCCACTCCGGGCTCGTAGCCGTAGAAGCGGATAAGCCGGTTGGCCAGGTCCATGATGCGCACCGGCTCGCCCATATCCAGCACATAGATGCTGCCGCTCTTGGCCAGACCGCCGGCCTGCAGCACCAGCTGGGCAGCCTCGGTGATGGTCATGAAGTAGCGGACGATATCCGGATGCGTGATGGTGACGGGGCCGCCCCGCTTGATTTGTTCTTCAAACAGCGGGATGACACTGCCGTGACTGCCCAGAACGTTGCCGAAACGCACCGCCATACACTTCATGGTGGTGTTGCAGGCAAAAGTCTGGATCAGCATTTCGCAGATACGCTTGGTGCACCCCATGACGTTGGTGGGGTTGACGGCTTTGTCGGTGGAAAGCTGCACAAAGCGCTCCACATTGTGTTCCGCCGCCGAAGTCAGCAGGTTCTTGGTGCCGAAAACGTTGTTCTTTACTGCTTCGGCAGGGCTGGTTTCCATCAGGGGTACATGCTTGTGGGCCGCGGCATGGAACACCACCGAAGGATGGTAGGTTTCGAACACCTCGTCCAGACGGTCCTTGTCGCGGATGGAACCGATGAGGGTGATGATGGGAGCGTCGGCGCCGTACTTGTTGCGCAGCTCCATCTCCAGCTCATAGGCGCAGTTTTCGTAGATATCAAAGATCAGCAGCTGGCGGGGGCTGTAGCGCATGATCTGGCGGCAGAGTTCACTGCCGATGGACCCACCGCCGCCGGTGACCAGAACCACCTTGTCATGGAGGTATTCCGAGATCTGGGCGTTGTTCAGCTGGATCTCGTCGCGGGAAAGGAAGTCGGCGGTGTTCAGTTCACGCAAGCCCGCCACAACCGGTTTGCCGCTCTCGTCCACCGCCTGGGGGTCGTTGAGCATGCGGACCCGGCAGTGGGTGGAGTTGCAGAGGTTGATGACCTCCCGCAGTCGCTCGCCTTTCAGGGTGGTGATGGCAATGACGATCTCCACAATATGATACTTGCGCACCAGTTCGGGGATATCCGAGATGGTGCCGCGCACCGGCACGCCCTGCACACGCAGGTTCTTCTTGGTCAGGTCGTCGTCCACGATGACCACAGGGTTGCCGAAAGTGGAGTTTTTGGTCTTGCACAGGTTGACCGCCCAGGCGCCCGCGTTGCCCGCGCCCACGATCAGAAGGGGCGTGCTGTCCCGGGCAGTACGGGCTTTGGGGGAGCCCCGGCCATACAGACGCATAGTGCGCACCAGACGCCACAGGAAGCGCACCCCCGACACCGCCGCGATGTTGAGCACCGCGCCGATGATCAGCACCGTGCGGTAAAGCACGCCGCCGCCGATGGGCATCATCAGAAGGTCCGCCATCATGATGAAGCCGGTGGCCAGCCCGGACAGGCACATCAGCCGTGCCAGGTCCCGCATGCCGGCATACTCCCACATGATCTCATACAGCCCGCCGAACCAGAACACCACCATATAGGTGAGAAGCATATAGGGCATATACTGCATGAAGGTCTCGATAACATCGGCCCGCAGGTACTGCTGCGCACCGTCGAACCGCAGGAGAATGGCGATGTAATAGCACAGCACGATCAGCCCGCAGTCCAGCAGCATGAGCAGAATGCGCCGGGGCAGGCCCTTGATGAGTTGTTCGTTGGATCTCTTCATTCGTTCTATCTTCCCTGTTTTCCGGCGAAACGGGCGGCCCGGTCAGAAAGGCGGCGGCCCACGCCACAGTATATGACGGGGCGGACCTGACTGCAACGCGGCGCCCCGCACAGTATTTTTTTTACTTCGGCTTGTATTATAACACGAAATTGCCCCGTTTGTCCCTACTAACAGGGGGCAAACGGAGCAAAAGGCGTACAAATTCGCGCAAAAATTTTTGGCAATTTGAACAAGTTGTCTTTTTGTGTCCGATTTTTATTCCACCGTCACGCTCTTGGCCAGGTTGCGGGGTTTATCCACGTCCAGGCCCTTGGCGCAGCTGACATAATAGGCCAGCAGCTGCAGCGGAATGACCGACAGGCTGATGGCAAAGTGCGGGTCGGTCTTGGGAACATAGACGGTAAAGCCGGCGGTATCTTCAATATTATAGTTGCCGTAGCTGGTCAGCCCCATGAGGAAGGCGCCCCGGCTCTTGGCTTCCACCAGATTGGAGACGGTCTTTTCGTAGAGTTCGGGCTGGGTCAGGATGCCCACCACCAGGGTTCCCTTCTCCACCAGAGAGATGGGGCCATGTTTCATCTCCCCCGCCGCGAAGGCTTCGGAGTGGATGTAGCTGATTTCCTTGAATTTCAGGCTGCCTTCCAGCGCTACCGCATAATCCAGGCCGCGGCCGATGAAGAAGGCATCCCGGGCGTTGGCGTATTTGCTGGCAAACCACTGGATACGCTCCTTGTCGGAGAGGGTCTTTTCGATCTTGTCGGGCAGCGCCTGCAGTTCCGCCACCAGGGCCGCAGCACGGTCGTCATCCAGTACGCCCCGCTGCTGGCCGAAGGCAATGGCCAGCAGGTAGCAGGCCGCCAGCTGGGTGCTGTAAGCCTTGGTGGTGGCCACAGCGATTTCCGGGCCGGCCCAGGTATACAGAGTGGCGTCGGCTTCCCGGGCGATGGAGGAGCCCACCACATTCACAATGCCGATGGTGCGCACGCCCCGGTCTTTGCACAGGCGCAGGGCTGCCAGGGTATCGGCGGTCTCGCCGCTCTGGCTGATGATGATGGCCAGGGAATCCGGTTCCAGCACGGGGTCGCGGTAGCGGAATTCGCTGGCCACGTCCACTTCCACCGGCACCCGGGCCAGGCTTTCGATGACATAGCGGGCGGCCACCCCCACGTGGTAGGCGGAACCGCAGCCCACAATGTAGATGCGGCGCACGCCGCGGATGGCTTCCTCGTCCAGGGAAAGCTCGCTCAGATCCACCTTGCCGTCCTTGATGCGGGGGCTGAGAGTATCCCGCACAGCGGCAGGCTGCTCGTGGATCTCCTTCATCATGAAATGCTCGTAGCCGCCCTTTTCCGCTGCTTCGGCGTCCCATTCGATGGTGGAAGCCTCTTTTTCCACCGGTTCCCGGTCAATGTTGAAAAACTCGATGGAATCGGGGGTCAGGCGAGCCAGTTCCAGGTTATCGATGTAATAGACGGTGCGGGTATACTTGAGCAGGGCGGGCACATCGGAAGCAATGATGTTGCCGTCCTCGGCGCGGCCCACAATGAGGGGGCTGTCCTTGCGCACCGCATACAGCACGCCGGGCTGATCTGCGAAGAGGACACCCAGGGCGTAGGAACCGCGCACACGAAGCATCATGCGGGTGATGGCATCCAGCGGGTCGCCGGCGGCTTCCCCGGTATAGTAATAGGCGATGAGCTGGGCCACCACTTCGGTATCGGTCTGGGAAACGAACTCAAAACCGCGGTTGGTGAGCCAGTCTTTCAGTTCCTGGTAGTTTTCGATGATGCCGTTGTGCACCACTGCGATCTTTTCGTCCCGGCTGTAATGGGGATGGGCGTTGACCACCGAGGGTTCGCCGTGGGTGGCCCAACGGGTATGGCCAATGCCGCAGGTGCCGGGCACCGCCGTGCCGCCGTCGGTCATTTCGCTCAAGACACGCAGGCGGCCCTTGGCCTTGACCACTTCGATCTTGCCGGCAGCGTTCTGCACAGCCAGACCGGCGGAGTCATAGCCGCGGTATTCCAGTTTGGCAAGGCCGTCCAGCAAAATCGGCGCGGCCTGCACACGGCCGGTAAAACCAACGATTCCACACATATGGTTTTCCCTCCATCTCTATTGTATCATAAGAGTGATTCATCACAGGATTTTTTAAGTATATGCCATTTTGGGGCAAATGTCTACCTTTGGGCCCCGGTTCATGGCAAAAATGCCAATAAAAAACGGACGGCCGTCAAGGGCAACGGTCGCCCGCCGCACGCATTCTCCCTTTCCAGTATCTTACACCATAAAGACTTTTCAAAGCAGAGTCGCGTACTTGGTATAGGATACCACGAACCCGCCCGCAGGGCAAGCCTAAAAGGGTCGCAGCAAGGAAGGAAAGGCTTTTCCCGGGGCGATTTCTAAGATTCTTCGGTTTTGAGCAGTATTTTCCGAACAATCTTAACCGGATACAGCCGGCATACTCCCCCTTTGCAGCAGTCGGCCGGATGTGTTATAGTTATAATTAACCGATATATTACCATCTTGCACAAAGGAGAGGATTCATGCTCACACCCCTGCTGCTGTTTGTTGCCGTGGTCATGCTGGCCTGCACGGCCTTTCTGAAACTGAGCGCCCGACTGGGGCTTCCGGCGCTGCTGGCATTTCTGTTCCTGGGCATGCTGTTCGGCTCGGACGGTTTGTTCAAGATTTCCTTTGACGATTATGCCTTCACCGAACAGATCTGTTCGGTGGCGCTGGTATTCATCATGTTTTACGGCGGATTCGGCACCAACTGGCGGGCGGCCCGCCCGGTGGCGGCTCCTGCCATTCTTCTTTCCAGCGTCGGCACTTTGCTGACCGCCCTGCTTACCGGCGGGTTCTGCTATCTGGTGCTGGGTATGCCCCTTATGCAGGGGCTGTTGTGCGGCGCGGTGCTGGGTTCCACCGATGCAGCTTCGGTGTTCTCCATCCTGCGCGCCCGCAGCCTGGCATTGAAAGAAAACACTGACTCTTTGCTGGAGGTGGAGAGCGGCAGCAACGACCCCTTCGCCTATATGGTGACGGCGGTGCTGCTCACCGCCATGGAATCTGGCATCACCCCGGGCGGGGCGGCACTGCTGCTGATCAAACAGCTGGCCTTCGGCCTGGCTTTCGGCTTCGGAGTGGGGTTTGCCGCCTTGTGGATGATGCGCCGGCTGCGTTTCACCGTTTCCGGTTCGGACACCATTCTGGTGGTGGCCACGGCACTGCTGGCCTATGCAGCCCCCACCCTGCTGGGCGGCAACGGCTTTTTGAGTGCGTACATCGCGGGCATCATTCTTGGCAACGGGGATATCGGCCACAAGGACACCCTGGTGCCGTTTTTTGACGGCATCACCAGCATCATGCAGATGGTGCTCTTCTTTGTGCTGGGGCTTTTGTCCTATCCTTCCCGCATGCCCGCCGTGCTGCTGCCCGCCCTGGGCATCGCCCTGTTCCTGACGCTGGTAGCCCGCCCCGCGGCGGTGTTTCTGCTGCTGGCGCCCTTCCGGGGCAGCACCGGGCGCAAGCTGTTGGTCTCCTTTTCCGGGCTGCGGGGCGCCGCTTCGGTGGTTTTTGCGGTGATGGCAGTTATCAGCCCGGCGTACATTGAAATGGACATCTTTCACATCGTCTTTGTGGTGGTGCTGTTCTCCATCCTGGTACAGGGTTCGCTGCTGCCCGCCATGGCCCGGAAGCTGGACATGATCGACACCCAGGGCAACATCCTGAAAACCTTCAACGACTATGTGGACGAAGCCCCGGTGCAGTTCATCCAGGTGGCGGTGCCCGCCGGGCACGCCTGGTGCGGCAAGGCCGTGCGGGAAATTCTGCTGCCCCCGGGGACCATCCTGGTCAGCCTTCGCCGGGGTGAGCAGTCCCTGGTTCCGGACGGAAACACCCGGCTGCAGCCGGAAGACCTGCTTGTGCTTTGTGCCCTGGAGCAGGACAAAGCTCCGGCGGCCTCCCTCACCGAAAAGGTGATTCATACCGACGACCTGCCTGAAAGCGGACGCCTGGCCGACCTGCCCCGCCGCACAGGGGCGCTCATCGTGCTCATCCGCCGGGGTGAGGAATACCTGATCCCCAACGGGGACACCCGCCTGCAGGACGGGGACCTGCTGATCATCAACAACACCGTTTCCCGCTGAATCTCCTTTCCTGCCATGACAAACGCCCCGCTGTACCACCAGGGTACAGCGGGGCGTTTTGCGGTATTCAGAGAAACCGCATCAGCGGATCTCGATGTTCAGACGGAATTTCAGGTTGCCCAGGATCTTCTTGACGAAGCGGTCGATCTCCTCGGCGGTCAGGGCCTTGCCGCCGGGCACGAAGTGCAGGGTGAAGGCCATGCTCTTCTTGCCTTCGCCCACCGCTTCGCTGCGGTAGATGTCGAACAGCTCCACGCGGCCCAGGCTGGGGCAGGCGCGGTGCATCTCGGCAATGATATCGCCGCAGGCGGTCTCCTCGTCCGCCACCAGGGCCAGGTCACGGGCCACGGTGTCGAATTCGGGGATGGGCTGATAACGCAGGGCGGGACGGCGGCGGGCCATCAAGGCGGGCCAGTCGATCTCCGCCAGGAAGATTTTCTGGTTGTCGCGGCTGTCCTTGGGGAGCTTGAGCCCGGCGGTCACGTCGTTGGCCAGCTTGCCGAAGACACCGATCTTGTCCTCACCGCACAGGATGTCGGCGGAGATGCCGGGGTGCAGCCAGGGGGTGTTCTGGGCGCGTCGGTGCTGGAAGGTGATGCCGAAGGCGGCGCCCAGGGCCTCGATGGTGCCCTTGAGAGCGAAGAAGTCCTCCTTCTCGCCGAAGGCAGCCAGTCCCAGGTGCATGGTCTCGTTGGGCAGCTGGTCGATGCTTTCGGCGGGGGCATAAACGTTGGCCAGCTCGAACAGGCGGCCGGCGGCGTTGCCCTTCTTCAAGTTCTCCACCACCACGTTGAGCAGAGAGGGCGCCAGCAGCGGACGCATGATGGTCAGGTTGGAGGTCAGGGGGTTGACGATGCGCACCACATTGCGTTCCGGTGCGTCGGCAGCAATGTGCAAAGCGTCCAGGTCGGCGTCGGCGTAGAAAGCCAGGGTGATGGCCTCATAGAAGCCCTGGGCGCAGACGGTGTTCTTGGCACGGGCCTGGCGCTGCTGGTCGGGGTTCAGGCCGCCGTTGGTGACGGTGGCGTTCTTCAGGAAGGTGGGCTTGATGTGCTCGTAGCCGTATTCACGGATGACTTCCTCGGCCAGGTCGGGCTCGCCCACCTCGATATCCTCACGCCAGCGGGGGGCCACCACCTGCATGGTGTCCCGGTCCTCCTGCAGTTCCACCTGGAATTCCAGACGGCGCAGAATGTCCAGAACGGCGTCGGCGGGGACTTCGATGCCCAGAATGGCGTTGATGCGGCTGATGCGGGCGGAGAAATGCTTGCCTTCCCGGGAAGCTCCGGCGGACACATCAAAGTGGCTGGCGGTGACTTCGCCGCAGTTCAGCTCCTGGATCAGGTGCAGGGCGCGGGCCATGCCCAGTTCGGTGGTGTACTCCGAAACGCCCTTTTCGTAGTGGCTGGAAGCATCGGTGTTCTGGCCCAGGCCGCGGGCGGTCTTGCGGATGTTGTCCCGGGCGAACTTGGCAGATTCAAACAGCAGCTGGGTGGTGTTCTCGGTGATCTCGCTGTTCAGACCGCCCATAACGCCCGCCAGGGCCACCGGCTTCTGGCCATCGCAGATGACCAGGTTCTGTGGGGTGAGGGTGAACTCCTTGCCGTCCAGGGTGGTGATGGTCTCCCCTTCGGCGGCGCGGCGCACGATGATCTGGCAGCTTTCCAGGGTGTTCATGTCAAAGGCGTGCATGGGCTGGCCGATCTCCAGCATGACGTAGTTGGTGATATCCACCACGTTGGAGATGCTGCGCAGGCCGCACAGCGCCAGCT
>CALXHS010000053.1 GCA_944388165.1 uncultured Gemmiger sp.
TGCATCATCGGCGCCGACAGCCATACCTGCACCTACGGCGCGGCGGGGGCCTTCTCCACCGGGGTCGGCTCCACCGACATGGCGGCCGGCATGGCCACCGGTATGGCCTGGTTCAAGGTGCCCGCCGCCATCCGGGTGGAACTGAAGGGCAGCCTGAAGGCCCCTGTCTCGGGCAAGGATGTGATCCTGCACCTGATCGGCAAGATCGGCGTGTCGGGCGCTTTGTACAAGAGCCTGGAGTTCACCGGCGAGGGCGTTGCCAGCCTGACCATGGAAGACCGGCTGTGCATCTGCAACATGGCCATCGAGGCCGGCGCCAAGAACGGCATCTTCCCGGTGGACGAGACCTGCGGAGCCTACCTCCGGGGCCGCAGCCAGCGCCCCTGGGTCCGGTACGAGGCCGACCCGGACGCCGAGTATGAACGCACCGTGGTCATTGATCTGGACACGCTGGAGCCCACCGTCTCCTACCCGCACCTGCCCGAAAACACCCACCCGGCCAGGGAGGGCGGCGGCATCCGGATCGACCAGGTGGTGATCGGTTCCTGCACCAACGGCCGGCTGGAGGATATGGAGGCCGCCTACAAGATCCTCAACGGCAGGCACATCGCCAAGGGGGTGCGGGCCATCATCATCCCCGCCACCATGGCCGTGTACAAGGAGTGCATCCTGCGGGGATACACCACCGATTTCATCGATGCCGGGTGCATCGTTTCCACCCCCACCTGCGGACCCTGCCTGGGTGGGTACATGGGCATTCTGGCCGAGGGCGAGCGCTGTGTTTCCACCACCAACCGCAACTTTGTGGGACGTATGGGCCATGTGGATTCCGAAGTCTATCTGGCCAGCCCCGCCACCGCCGCCGCCAGCGCACTGACCGGCCACATCACCGACCCGAGGGAGGTTTGAAGATGAAAGCACAGGGTACTGTTTACAAATACGGGGACAACATTGACACCGACGTCATCATCCCCGCCCGCTATCTGAACACCCAGGACGCCAAGGAACTGGCCAGCCACTGCATGGAGGACATCGACAAGAGCTTTGTCACCAAGGTGAAGCAGGGCGACATCATGGTGGGCGGCGAGAATTTCGGCTGCGGCGCCTCCCGGGAGCACGCGCCTCTGGCCATCAAGTCCGCGGGCATTGACTGCGTTATCGCCAAGAGCTTTGCCCGCATCTTCTACCGCAATTCCATCAACATCGGCCTGCCCATTCTGGAGTGCCCCGCCGCCAGCGAGGCCATTGCCAACGGGGACACGGTGGCCATCGACTTTGACACCGGCGTCATCACCGATGTGACCACCGGCGCCACCTTCCAGGCGGAACCGTTCCCGCCCTTCATCCAGAACATCATCCAAAAAGGCGGCCTGATGGCCAGCATCCGGGAGGGCAAGTAAGATGCAGAAGAATATTGCGCTCATTTACGGCGACTGCTCCAGCCCCGAAATCGTCACCCAGGCGGTGCGGGTGCTGGACAAGATTGCCGCCAAGCACGGCCACACCTTCCACTACACCCGCGCCTACATGGGCGGCGAGGCCATCGACCAGTTCGGTGATCCCCTGCCCCAGTCCGAGCTGGACAAGTGCCTGGCTGCGGACAGTGTGCTGCTGGGCGCCATCGGCGGCCCCAAGTGGGAAGGCATGCCCGGCGACAAGCGCCCGGAAAAAGGCCTGCTCCGGCTACGTGCCGGGATGGGGCTGTACTCCAATAGCCGCCCGGCCAAAATCTGGCCCCAGCTGGCCGACGCCAGCCCGCTGAAACAGGAGATTGTGGACAAGGGCATCGACTTCATCGTGGTACGGGAGCTCATCGGCGGCGTGTACTTCGGCGAGCACAAGACCTATGAAGAAAACGGTGAGAAGATCGCCGTGGACACCATGCCCTATTCCGAGCATGAGATCGAGCGTATCGGCCGCATCGGTTTTGAAACGGCCATGAAGCGCCGCAAGAAGCTGACCTGCGTGGACAAGGCCAACGTGCTGGATACCAGCCGCCTGTGGCGGGCCGTGATGCACCGTCTGGCCGCCGAGTACCCGGAAGTGGAATACGGCGAGATGTTCGTGGACAACGCCGCCATGCAGATCTGCAAGAATCCGGCCCAGTTTGACGTCATCGTGACCGAGAACATGTTCGGCGATATCCTTTCCGACGAAGCCAGCGAGATCACCGGCAGCATCGGCATGGTGCCCTCCTCCAGCCTGGGCGAAGGCACCAACGGCCTGTATGAGCCCATTCATGGTTCCGCCCCCGACATTGCCGGGCAGGACGTGGTCAACCCCATCGCCTGCATCCTGTCTGCCGCCATGATGCTGCGGTACAGCTTCGGCATGGCCGCGGAAGCCGACGAGATCGAAGCCGCTGTTTCCGCCGTGCTGGACGAAGGTCTGCGCACCGCCGACATCATGCAGGAAGGCTGCACCAAGATCGGCTGCACCGCCATGGGTGACGCCATCCTGGCCCACATCTGAGACATTCCCACCTCAATTTCATCATAAAACGCAATGCCCCCGCCGCAATCTCTGCGGCGGGGGCGATGCTTTTATGATGAAACGTGAATGGCAGATTAAGAATTGCGCTTTTCCCGCCAGGGGTGTCTGGCGGCCATAAGATTATACCGCACCACCCGCAGCAGCATAAGGAGCAGGCCCACGGCGGACAACAACAGGCAGACGGTGGTGGGGTGCATGGGGAACGCTTCCAGCGGAAGCCGGAGCATCCAGAAAGGCAGGGTAACCGCCAGCCCCAAAAACACCACCGACAGCACGATCAGAAAAATCTTGGCGGGCAGGTGGTTTTTATCCAGCGGCGGCTTGAACTGCCGTTTCAACAGCATGCCCAAGGTGCCCAGGGTGGTGTACAGGACCAGGGACAGAATCAGCCGACCGGCGTCGGCAGGCTGCTTGATCCCGAAAAGAGCCATCAGCCCACCGTACACAACGCCTACGCCGAAAAGGACGGTGCCAAAGTAACCGGTGAGATAATCCAGCAGATTGCCCCGGTCAATGGAGTCCGCCAGATTGCGGTAAAAGGCGTCCTCATCCCCCAGAGTGGAGCGCAAAGTTTCGCCCCGGCGGTCGGCTTCGGCCGCCATGAGGATCAGATCCCGTATGACAAGTTCCACCTCGTAGGCGTTCATGCTCACCTGCTGCAGCCAGACTCTGGCCCGGTCCACCGAGTTTTGATCCAGGTCGTTCAGGGCGGCCTGGTCTTTGCGGTTCCGAAACCACAGGGCGTGATATTCACTGAATACCATATCTGTTTTCCTCTTACTGTTGTGGTTGCTCCCGCCAGGGATGATTGCGGGCATAGCGGTTGTAGCGGGAGTTCTGCCAGTATTGGCTTGCCGCTGCCAGGGCCAGCTGATACGGGACGACTAGCCAAAGAGACATCGGAACGGAATAAAGGTTCAGCAGTTTATTGGTCATGAAGCACAGCCAAATAAACGCAGCTATCAAAAGGATGTTCCAGCCCAACTCTATCCAGACGCCGAACCGCAAGCTCAGCCTGTGACCGACGCGGTGCATCCAGGCGCAAAGGCACATCCAAAGCAGAAACAGGAACGGCGACACCAACTGGTGGATCAAATTGGAATTCACGGTCCCCCCACTGATGATCAGCGACACCGTATTAAAAGCTGCATAGATCAGATAAAATCGCGGATACCACGTGGAAACATAATCCAGCGGGCTTCCCCTGTCAATATCGACCACGATCTGGCGGCAGTATTCATCCGGGTCACACCCCATGACCTGCCCCAAGTCATGGCCTTGAGATTCCGCCCGGGCGGCCATGCCGATCAGGTCTTTGCGGATCATCTCGATCTCGTAGCAGTTGCAGGTATAGGCAGTCATACGGGCGCACACCTGCCTCAGGATGTCCTGATTCCGTTTGTTCAAGGTCGATTCCCGCATCTCGTTTTCTTTACGCAGTTCGGTATATTCATTTTGTACCAGTTTTTGCAGCATGATGGTCACATCCTTTCGCTGCGGTTCAGTCCTGCAGGATGGCCTCCACCGCTGCGGCGGTGGTCTGCCAGGCCTGCTCGAATTCTGCCAGATACTGGGCCCCCTGCTCGGTCAGGCTGTAATACTTGCGGCTGGGACCGTTGGGGGACGCCTGATAGGCTGCGCTCAGCATCCCCTTTCGTTCCAAACGCAGCAGCAGCGGGTACAACGTTCCTTCGGTCACATCCGTGAAACCTGCTTCCCGCAGAGCCGCCACGATAGCGTACCCGTAAGAGGGTTCCCGCCCGATGATCTTGAGAATGCAGCCTTCCAGGGTCCCCTTGTTCAGCTGTGAACGTTCAAACACGGCGTCCCTCCTTCCGCTACCTTGTATTGCAAGGTTCCTTTGTCTATATTGTAATGCAAGGTAGTGACATTGTCAATCCTGCCACATAAAAAAGTACCGCCCGACGGGGTGTTTCCCTCCGGGCGGCATCTTCTTATATAAATAGTATGTCAGTTCTTTTCCCACGGGGAACGGATGATTTCCCCGGAATCCACCTTGGTCAGGTCTTCAACTCTGGCGCCTGCCTTGACGATGGCACCGGGGGCCAGGTGGACCGCAGCACCCAGGATGGCATCATGGTCCAGGATGGTCCCTGCATTGAGCAGGCAGCCCGGACCGGTGCGCACATTGGCTCCCACAAAGGCAAAGGGCAGCACCACCGTGCCCGCCCCCAGCTGGGCAGACTCGCAGACCTCCGCCGCCGGGTGAATGAACACCGGCAGCTGATAGCCCACAGCACGGAGTTTCTGAATCAGTTCACGGCGCAGGGCATTGTCACCCACTGCCACAAAGGCCGCCGGACAGCGACGGCGCAAATCCGGGTCTACAAAATCCCGCAGGCCTCCGGCACAATCCGGCACATGGTCATCCAGGTAGATGGGGGCGCCCCAGCCGGCATCTTCCAGCATTTCCCCCAGCTGTCGGCCGAAGCCTCCGCGCCCCAGCACCAGCACCTGTTTCCGATACGGCAAAATCGACATATAGGTCGCCCCTTTCCTGTTTATAGTGTCAGTATAGCACGTTTTGGCCCCTGCCACAAGAAAGCATTGCACAAAAAAGTCGTACTTCCCCTCTTGTACACCCATCAAAATCGACAAAAAGCACCATGCAATCCTGCGGCGCATGTGTACTTGGCTGAAAAGCACTTTTCCTGCTTGCATTTTCCGCCGCCGCGTTTTACACTAAATTTACAGGATGCCCCACTATTTGCCGGGTGAATTTTGATAAGGAGGGTGCGCCGTGCCGTATCCGTTGTACAGCAATTTTGGTATGTGCGTACATTCCCATACCCCGGAACAGGGCAGCCGTGTATCCCGTCACCAGTAAGCGCAGTGTATATATACGCTGCGCTGTTTTATTTTTTCAGGGAGGTCAAGTTTATGGAAAACCGCAAGAAAGTAGCCGTGATCATGGGTTCGGACAGCGACTGGCCGGTCGTGAAGGGCGCGTGCAGCGTGCTGAAGGAGTTTGACGTTCCGTTTGAAGCCCACATCCTGTCGGCCCACCGCACCCCGGAAGCCGCCGCGGCCTTTGCCAAGAGCGCCCGGGGCCGCGGTTTCGGCGACGTCCGGTGCGCCGCCGGCATGGCCGCTCACCTGGCCGGTGCTTTCGCCGCCAACACCACCCTGCCGGTCATCGGCATCCCCATGAAGGGCGGCGCCATGGACGGTCTGGACGCCCTGCTGGCCACCGTGCAGATGCCTTCCGGTTTCCCCGTAGCCACCGTGGCCCTGAACGGTGCCAAGAACGCCGCTTACCTGGCTGTGGCCATCCTGGCCGTGGCTGATGAGGAACTGGCGGACAAGCTGGCTGCCTTTCGCGCCGACACCGCCGCCGCCATCGCCAAGAAAGACGCCGCTGTGGCCGCCGAAGCCGCCGCGCTGTAAGCGGTTTTGCAGTTGCACCGTACCGGGAAAAAAGGTACAATAGAGTTGTGGGTTCTGCGCCCGGCACCCTCGCCGTGCGCCCTATATACACTGGGATTTTCATAGAAAAAGGAGAGTATAAACATGGATATCAAGGTTCTGGATCAGATGTACGAAGGTAAGGCCAAGCAGGTTTTCGCTACCAGCGATCCCGAGATCGTCATGGTGCACTACAAGGATGACGCCACCGCCGGCGACGGCGAGAAGAAGGGCACCATCCGCGACAAGGGCATCGTCAACAACAAGCTGTCCAACGCCCTGATGCAGAAGCTGGAAAAAGAGGGCGTGCCCACCCATTA
>CALXHS010000054.1 GCA_944388165.1 uncultured Gemmiger sp.
CGGCCAAGGAAGCCCCCAAGGCGCCCAAAAAGCATGACAACATGCCTGCCGAACGCCGCAAGGAAAAGAGCGTGACTATGCAGGAGCTGGCTGCCGACAGCGGCATCAAGAAGCCGGTGGCCACCGAGCAGGTGCAGGTCAACCGTGCCCAGGAGCAGGTGGATACCCGCACTGTGGACGTGAACGTGGATAAGTTCAGCGCCCGCTATGACGAGTTGGCCGACAGCCGCAACATGCCCGCCAAGCGCAAGAAGCAGCCTGTGGCCACCAAGCAGAAGTTCCAGAACCGGAACAAGGGCCGCAACCAGTACCAGCGCCGCCGGGAAACCGAGGCCGAGCGCCTGCAGCGCATCCAGCTGGAAAAGGCCCGCAACGCCCAGCTGAAGATCCAGATCCCCGACGAGATCACCGTGGGCGAGCTGGCTACCCGCCTGAAGCAGAACGTGGCCAAGGTAGTGGCCAAGTTCATGCAGATGGGCGAGATGCACTCCGCTTCCGACGTGGTGGATTTCGACTCCGCCGCCCTGGTGGCCGAGGAATTCCATGCCAAGGTGGAGCGGGAAGTCCATGTCTCCATCGAGGAACGCCTGTTTGAGCAGGAGGAGGACGCCGCCGAAGATCTGGTGGCCCGTCCGCCGGTCGTTGTGGTCATGGGCCACGTCGACCACGGCAAGACCTCCATTCTGGACGCCATCCGCAAGACCAACGTTACCGCTGGTGAAGCCGGCGGCATCACCCAGGCCATCGGCGCCTACCAGGTCAAGATCGGTGACGACGTCATCACCTTCCTGGATACCCCCGGCCACGAAGCCTTCACCGCTATGCGTGCCCGCGGCGCCAACATGACCGATATCGCTGTTCTGGTGGTGGCTGCCGACGACGGCATCATGCCCCAGACCATCGAATCCATCAACCATGCCAAGGCTGCCGGCGTCAAGCTGATCGTGGCCGTGAACAAGATGGATAAGCCCACCGCCAACCCCGAGCGCGTGAAGGAACAGCTGACCAACTACGAGATCGTGCCCGAAGACTGGGGCGGCGACGTTGCCTGCATCCCGGTGTCCGCCATGACCGGCATGGGCATCCAGGACCTGCTGGAACGCATCGTTCTGGAAGCCGAGGTCATGGAACTGAAGGCCAACCCCAACCGCCGTGCCAAGGGCGCCGTGGTGGAAGCCCGTCTGGACAAGGGCCAGGGCCCCGTGGCCACTCTGCTGGTGCAGAACGGCACCCTGCACAAGGGCGACTGCCTGATCGCCGGCACCTCCGTGGGCCGCGTGCGTACCATGCGCAACGACAAGGGCCAGGAGATCACCGGTCTGACCGAAGTGCCCGAAGCCGGTGAGCTGTTCGAGGCGGTCGAGGACGAAAAGCTGGCCCGTGAACTGGCCGACAAGCGCATGAACGAGGCCAAGGAAAAGCAGTTTGCTGCTTACACCAAGGTCACCCTGGATAACCTGTTCGACCAGATGGCCGCCAACGACATGAAGGAACTGCCCATCATCGTCAAGGCCGACGTCCAGGGCTCCGCCGAAGCTGTGAAGCAGAGCCTGGAGAAGATCTCCAACGACGAAGTCCGCGTCCGCGTCATCCATGCCGCCGTCGGCGCCATCAGCAAGTCCGACGTCAGCCTGGCCGATGCCTCCAACGCCATCATCATCGGCTTCAACGTCCGTCCCGACCCTGTGGCCAAGGCGGAAGCCGAACAGACCGGCGTGGAAATGCGGATGTACCGCGTCATCTACGATGCCATCAACGACGTCTCCGACGCTATGAAGGGCATGCTGGCCCCGAAGATCCGGGAAGTGGCTCTGGGCGAAGCCCAGGTCCGCCAGGTCTACAAGATCTCTTCCGTGGGCACCGTTGCCGGCTGCCGTGTCACCGACGGCAAGTTCCCCCGCGTCGCCAAGCTCCGCCTGGTGCGTGACGGTATCGTCATTGTGGAAGACGCCATCGCCTCCCTCAAGCGCTTCAAGGACGATGCCAAGGAAGTGGCTGCGGGCTTTGAATGCGGCATCACTCTGGAGAAGTTCGCCGACATCAAGGAAGGCGACATCTTCGAGTGCTTCAAGCTGGAAGAATACCGTGATTGATTGAACGAGGAACAAGACCAATGCCTACCAAGAACCAGGGCCGTATGGCCCAGGATATGAAACGGGAACTCATCGCCATCATCGGCGAGATGAAGGACCCGCGGGTCGCGGGCGGTCTGTTGACCGTCACCCGCCTGGATGTCACCCCCGACCTGGATGTGGCCAAAGTCTACATCAGTGTCATAGGGCGTGAGGGCGGCAGCAAGCCGGTGGTGGCTGCGCTGAACAAGGCCTCCGGCCATGTCCGCACCGAAGTCAGCCGCCGCATGCACATCCGCAAGGCTCCCCGCTTTGTGTTTGTGGCAGACGACGGCGCCGCCTATGCGGCCCATATCAACGAGATGCTGCGGGATCTGGATTCTGACCGCCCCGCCGCACAGGCCGAAGAGCAGGAGGACTGATCCTTCTGTACCCGGCAACTTTTGAGCGAGACCGAACCTTTCGGGCCGCTGGAAAAGAGGTTATGTTATGACCGAATCTGTGGACAGGCAAACAGCCGTGCTGCGCCTGCGCGGTGCACAGGATATCCTGATCCTATGCCATAAGAACCCCGACGGCGACACCATCGGAAGTGCCGGTGCGTTGTACCTGGCGCTGAAAGCCCTGGGCAAGAATGTGGCCGTGCTTTGCAGCGACCCGATCCCTTCTCTGTATGATTTTATGGAGATCGGCTGGTTCGATTCCAATTTCACCCCCGCCTTTGTGGTGGCGGTGGACGTGGCGGGCATCCAGCTGTTCGGTGACCGCAACAATGTGCAGAAGTATGCCGAGCACGTGGACCTGTGCATCGACCACCATGCCAGCAACAGCGGCTATGCCTATGAAACTCTGCTGGACCCCGGCGCTGCCGCGGCCTGCGAGATCATGATCGACGTAGTCACCGAGATGGGGGTGGAGATCACCCCCGATATCGCGGCATGCCTGTACACCGGCATCGCCACCGATACCGGATGCTTCCGCTTCTCCAACACCACCGCCAAGACCCATGTGGCGGCGGCACGTGTGATCGAAGCGGGCGCCAACATCGAAAACCTCAACGCCCGTCTGTTTGAATCCCGTTCTCGCGACCGTCTGGAAATCGAGAAGATGGCGCTGGAAAGTCTGGAATATTTCTTCGACGGGCTGTGCGCCATGATCTACTTGACCTGGGACCAGATCGTGACCTCCGGTGTGCCGGGGGCCGAGCTGGAAGACCTGACCAGCCTGCCCCGCTCCATCGAAGGGGTGGAAGTGGGCCTGACCCTGCGCCAGCAGAAGGACGGCAGCTTCAAGATCAGTGTGCGCACCGCCGGTCGTGTGGATGCCTGCGCCATCGCCCGGCATCTGGGCGGCGGCGGCCATTCCCGCGCCGCCGGCTGCGAGATCAGCGGCAATCTGGACAACGCGCGCTATGCCATCCTGGACGAAGTGCGCAAGGAACTGGAGCGCTGGGGAATGATCGAACGCAACCAATAATGGCAGTACAGGAACCGGTGACAGGCAGCGGCGCCGCAGGGCCCGCTGCCTGGGGCCGGTTCTTCCTGTTTTACGGGGCGTTTGCCCCTTGTATCGAGGTGAAGTATGACCAACCTGACCAACGGCATCCTGCCGGTGGACAAACCCGCCGGCTGGACCAGCTTTGATGTGCTGGCCAAACTCCGTGGGGTGCTGGGCACCCGCCGCCTGGGCCATTCCGGCACCCTGGACCCCATGGCCACCGGCGTGCTGGTGGTGTTTGCGGGGGGAGCCACTGCGGCCGCCGACCGCCAGCCCGACCACGACAAAACCTACGAAGCCACCCTGCGCCTGGGGATCCGCACCGATACGGGGGACATCACCGGCACGGCGCTGGAAACCGCACCGGTCACGGTGAGCGAACAGGATTTTGTGGCCATGCTGCCCCGTTTTGTGGGCGAGCAGCAGCAGCTG
>CALXHS010000055.1 GCA_944388165.1 uncultured Gemmiger sp.
GGCCGCCCTTGTCGCTCATCTCGGTCAGGAACTCGGAAGCAAAGGTGCCGTCCTGGATCTCGGTCAGGACCTTCTTCATCTCCTTGCGGGTCTCCTCGGTGATCAGGCGCTTGCCGGTGCGGTAGTCGCCGTATTCAGCGGTGTTGGAGATGGAGTAACGCATCTTGTCGAAACCGCCTTCGTTGATCAGGTCAACGATGAGCTTCATCTCGTGGCAGGTCTCGAAGTAGGCCATTTCGGGAGCGTAACCGGCTTCCACCAGGGTGTCGAAACCGGCGTGGATCAGCTCGCAGACACCGCCGCACAGAACAGCCTGCTCACCGAACAGGTCGGTCTCGGTCTCTTCCTTGAAGGTGGTCTCCAGGATGCCCGCACGGCCGGCGCCGATGCCGGAAGCATAAGCCAGGGCGATCTCCTTGGCCTTGCCGGTGTAGTCCTGCTCCACGCAGATCAGGCTGGGCACGCCGTGGCCTTCCACATACTGGCTGCGGACGGTGTGGCCGGGGCCCTTGGGAGCGATCATGATGACGTCCACGTTTTTGGGCGGGACGATGGTCTTGAAGTGGATGTTGAAACCGTGGGCGAAGGCCAGGGCCTTGCCTTCGGTCATGTAGGGAGCGACCTGCTTGTTGTAGATATCGGCGCACAGTTCATCGGGAACCAGCATCATGACCACATCACCGGCCTTGGCGGCTTCTTCCACGGTCATGACCTTGAAGTTGGGATGGGTCTCAGCGAACTTGGCAGCCTTTTCCCAGTGGCCGGAACCTTCACGCAGGCCAACAACGACGTTGACGCCGCTTTCGGCCAGGTTTTCGGAATGGGCATGGCCCTGGCTGCCGAAGCCGATAACGGCGACGGTCTTGCCGTCCAGCATGCCGAGGTTGCAGTCGGAATCGTAGTACTTGTTGATAGCCATAGGTTCATTTCTCCTTTGCTGTGTGTTTTTGTCTATGATACGGATATACTTTCCGGGGAAACGGAGTCAGGGTTCCGGGCAGTGGGTGCCGGGCAGAGGGAACTGGGCGGCCCGCACTTCCTGGGGCGGTTTCTGCATGTGCTGGTGCATGCCGCCCCGTTCCAGGGCGGTAACGCCGGTACGGCAGAGTTCCAAAATCTGGTAGCCTTCGAACATCTTCAAAAAGGCGTTGATCTTTTCCGGCTTGCCGGTGAGTTCAAAGACCATGCTGTCGGGGGACAGGTCGATGATCTTGGAATTGTAGATGGAAGCGATCTCCCGCATTTCCGCCCGGTTGGCGGTGGAGCAGGCCACCTTCAGCAGCAGCAGTTCCCGCTGCAGGCTGTTGTCGGCGTTGAGTTCAAAGACCTGGCGGGCCACTTCCAGCCGTTCGGTCTGCAAGATCAGCTGTTCGATCTCCTGGTCCTTGCCGTGGGTGGCAATGGTGATGCGGCTGACGGCGGGGTCGTTGGTGGCGGAAACGGTCAGGCTGTCGATGTTGAAGCCACGGCGGCAGAACAGGCTGGATACCCGGGCCAGAACACCGTTGTGGTTGTCCACCAGCAGGCTGATGACCCGGCGGCGATCGGCGGGCGGGCCGCTGAGTGTTTCTTTTTTCATGCTGAGCCCTCCTTACTTATTCCATGATGATGTCGTTGATGTCGCCGCCGCCCGGGATCATGGGCAGCACCCGCTCGTCCTTGCCGATGCGGCAGTCGATCCAGCTGGGACCGTCCTGCTTCATGGCGTCGGCCAGGGCTTCCCGGAACTCGGCGGGGTTGGTGGCCCGGTATCCCTTGGCGCCGAAGCCTTCGGCCAGCTTGACGAAGTCGGTCTGGCGGTGGGGGTCGGTGCTGGAATAGCGGCCTTCATAGAAGCTGGTCTGCCACTGCCGGACCATGCCCAGCACCTGGTTGTTGAAGATGATGGTGATGATGGGCAGATGATAGCTGACGGCGGTGCAGCCTTCGTTGAGGTTCATGTGGAAGGAACCGTCGCCGGTGAGCATGATCACCCGCTGGTCCCGGCCCAGGGCCATCTGGGCGCCGATGGCGGCGCCGTAGCCGAAGCCCATGGTGCCCAGGCCGCCGCTGGTGAGGAATCCGCGGCTCTTGGTGTGGTGCAGGTACTGGGCCGCCCACATCTGGTGCTGGCCCACGTCGGTGACGTACACCGCTTCCGGCCCGGCCTGGCGGCAAAGCTCGTCGATGAGCTGGTGGGGGCGCAGTTCGGTCTCGCTGTCTTCGGGGCGGTAGTCCACCTTCTGCCAGGCGCGGATCTGCTCCATCCACATCTTGTGTTCGGTCTTTTCCACGTAGGGCAGGATGGCCTGCAGCACGTAGGCGGCGTCCCCGGCGATGGAAAGGTCCACATCCACGTTCTTGCCCATCTCGCTGGGGTCGATGTCGATCTGGATGATCTTGGCCTTCCTGGCGAAGGTGTCGGGGTTGAGGGCCACGCGGTCGGAGAAGCGGGTGCCCACAGCCACCACCAGGTCGGCTTCCGCAATGGCCTTGTTGGCCGCAAAGCCGCCGTGCATGCCCAGCATGCCCAGGTTGTGGGGTTCGCCGTAGCTCAGAACGCCGGCAGCCATCAGGGTGTGGGTGGCGGGCATGCCTGCTTTTTCCAGCAGGTCCCGCAGGGGCTGGCACCCGGCGGCGCTGCGCACGCCGCCGCCGAAGTAGACGATGGGGCGCTGGGCCTTGTTGATAAGTTCGGCGGCCGCCCGGACCTCCTCGTCATCCACCCGGGTGACGGTGCGGATGAGTTCGGGGGATTTGGGGGTGAATTCACACTTGTTGGCGGTGACATCCTTGGGGATATCCACCAGCACGGGGCCCTTGCGTCCGCTCTGGGCGATGCGGAAGGCGCTGCGCATGGTGTCGGCCAGATCCTCCACCTTGCGCACGGTGTAGTTGTGCTTGGTGATGGGGAGGGTAATACCCTCGATATAGGCTTCCTGGAAGCTGTCCCGCCCGATGAGGCTGGTGGCCACGTTGCCGGTGAAGGCGACCATGGGCACGCTGTCCATATAGGCAGTGGCGATGCCGGTGACCAGGTTGGTGGCGCCGGGGCCGCTGGTGGCCAGCACCACGCCGGTGCGGCCGGTGGCCCGGGCGTAGCCGTCCGCCGCGTGGGAGGCGCCCTGCTCGTGGGCTGTCAGTACGTTCTGTATCCGGTCAGAATTTTTATACAGTTCGTCATACAAGTTCAATACCGCGCCACCGGGGTAACCAAAGATGGTATCGACGCCCTGTTCGATGAGGACTTCGACAAAGATCTGCGCACCGGTCAACAGCATGGCAGACAACTCCTTTCTTTTCCGCAAGATTCCTCTTTCCAAAATTCTTTGTGCCAAAGCAGGCCCACAAGGGGCCGGTAAATAAAAAACAGCCTTTGTCCCCTGTTTCCAAGAGACAAAGGCCGTCAGGCTCTCTGCGGTACCACTCTTCTTGGCATGCCGTGCATGCCCGCTCAATGGGCTTCTTCCAAAGCCCCGCACGGTAACGGGTGCCTCCGGGTCCGGTTACTGGATTCGCCGGGCCTGCTCCGGGATGACTTCGCGCCCTGCCTGCCCGCTGCCTTGCACCGGCCGGCAGCTCTCTATTGGTGGTGTGGGGCGTTACTGGTTCCCATCCTTGCAGTTCAGCTGTTTAGCTTGATGAAGTGTATATAGGATTGTACCGCATTTTTTGCCCGGTGTCAACAGGTTTTTGTGAATTTTCACGATCTCTTGCACACCGGCGGCTGAACGTTTATACTGGGTTCAACCTTCATTTGTCTGTTGGACGTACTAAAAAGGGGGAATTTGTATATGATGACCATTCGGGACCTTTCGGTCCGTCTGGGTTCCCTGGTGGTATTGCGGGGCGTTCTGCGGGACGAAACCGTTATCCGCTTTGCCGCCATGCTGAAAGCGGCGCTGGCCTATTCCGGCGATGCCGCCCCGCTGGCGGACGCCGTGGCCGATTTTGAAGCATCCCTTCTGCCCCGGGGTGAAGTCTGGAGCCGGGTGCTGCTGGATATCGTGCTGGGGGACGACAACCTGTGCATCCGCCACAGCCAGACCCGCGACGGGGCGGGAGAGGTGGCGGAAGGCAACCTGGCCCGGGACCTGAGCGTATTGCAGGCGGCGGGATCGCTGACCCTGGCGGACCTGCTGGCGCCGCTGGAGGGCGGGGACGCCCTGCAGCACCAGATGCCCCTGCCCTGGAAGGTGGAACCTGAGCTGGTCTTTGCCAAGGAGTATGCCGCCCGCCGTCGGGATGTTTCCCGCACCGGCTACGGCATTTTTGCCCGGTACCACGTCTTTACCCTGGAAGAGGGAGTGCTGACCCCGGTGCGCTGCCCCGATCCCCAGCGGCTGAGCGAGCTGCCCGGCTACGAGCGGGAACGGGAGAAGATCATCGAGAACACCGAAGCCCTGCTTTCCGGTCTGCCGTCGGCCAACGTACTGCTGTACGGCGACGCGGGCACCGGCAAATCCAGCACGGTGAAGGCCCTGGCCAACGAGTACCACGACCGCGGCCTGCGTCTGGTGGAGATCAAGAAGCATCAGCTGTACCAGATGCCGGCGCTGATGGATGAGCTGGCGGACAACCCGCTGAAGTTCATCCTCTTCATCGACGATCTGAGCTTCTCTTCCAACGACGACAACTTTGCCGCCCTGAAAGCCATCCTGGAAGGCAGCGTGGGCGGGCGCAGCCGCAACGTAGCGGTGTACGCCACCTCCAACCGGCGGCACCTGGTCAAGGAGACCATGTCCGACCGCACAGCGGGGGACGACATCCACGCCGCCGATACCCGGCAGGAACTGATGAGCCTGTCCGCCCGGTTCGGGCTGACGGTGACCTTCCAGCGGCCGGACAAGACCCTGTACGAGAACATCGTCATGGATCTGGCCCAGCGGTGCGGGGTGCAGATGCCCTCCGACCAGCTGATGATGCGGGCCGAAGCCTTCGCTCTGCGGGCGGGGGGCCGCAGTCCCCGGGTGGCCAAGCAGTTTGTGGAACTGCTGGCCGCAGGGGTACGGCTGTAAGCGATACCTTTTATTTACGTCCCGGTGTGAACCGGGGCGTTTTTTGTTGGCAGACGGTAGTCTGCCGGGGAAACGGCTGCCAGCCGGGTGGTTGTTCCTTTTCGTGCACGAAAAGGAAGGACTAACCGGCCAACAACCGTTACCCAGAAAGCAAGAATCGTAAAACTCTTTTACGTCCTCTCACTCACCAGAGTGAACCCTTCCTCCTGCAAGCGTTCCTTGATCTGTTCGATCTGAGCAGCGTCGCGGGTCTCCAGGCCCAGTCTGAGGAAGCAGCTGGTAATGGCCATATTGGTATCGCCCCGGTCGTGGTGGACCGCCACGATGTTGGCCCCGCAGGCGGAAACGATATCCGACACCCGCAGCAGCTGGCCGGGCTTGTCCTCCAGGGCGATCATCAGGTTGGCGGTGCGGCCGCTCATGACCAGACCGCGGGTGATGACCCGGGAAAGGATGTTCACGTCGATATTGCCGCCGGAGACCAGGCACACCGTCTTTTTGCCCGCGATGGGCAGCTTGCCGAAGAGAGCGGCGGCCACGGGGGTGGCCCCGGCGCCTTCGGCCACCAGCTTCTGGTTTTCCATCAGGGCCAGAATGGCGGCAGCGATCTCGTCCTCGCTCACCGTGACGATGTCATCCACATATTTCTGGATCAGCTCAAAGGTATGTTCCCCGGGGGTCTTGACGGCGATGCCGTCGGCAAAGGTGTCCACCCGGTCCAGGGTCTCGTATACGCCGTCGTGGAAGGCGCGGTACATACTGCCCGCACCGGCGGCCTGCACGCCGTATACCTTTACATCGGGGCGCAGGCTCTTCACCGCCATGGCCACGCCGGCAATGAGTCCGCCGCCGCCGATGGGCACGATGATGGCTTCCACGTCCGGCAGCTGATCCAGAATTTCCAGACCGATGCTGCCCTGCCCCGCCATGACCAGTTCATCGTCATACGGATGAATGAAGGTCATGCCGGTTTCCTTCTGCAGTTCCACCGCCCGGTCGTGGGCGTCGTCGTAAGTACCTTTGATCAGCTCCACCTTGGCGCCCAGGCGCTTGGTGCTCTCTACCTTCATAATAGGGGCGCCGTCGGGCATGCACACCACGCTGGGAATGCCCAGCCGGGTGGCGGCCAGGGCCACACCCTGGGCGTGGTTGCCCGCCGCGCAGGCAATGACGCCGTGGGCGCGCTCTTCCTCGCTGAGCTGGCTTATTTTATAGTAGGCACCCCGCAGCTTGAAGCTGCCGGTGACCTGCAGGTTCTCGGTTTTCAGATACAGTTCACTGTCGCTGTGCAGGCGTTCGGCCGCGATCAGGTCGGTGCGGCGGGCCACATCCCGCAGCACAAAAGCGGCGTGATAGATCTTGTCGAGCGTGAGCATGGACGTCCTTCCCTTCGTTGGGTGTTGGCCCGCCGCCCTGAGGGCGTGAAAGCGGCCCGGCGCTTTCTGCCGGGCCGCTTTCGTGCTTCGTCCTTGAAGCGTCGAGCGTATACGCCTGATTATAGTTGAACGCATTTGATTTGTAAAGTGAAAGTTATTCACTATGTACGCATACCGCGTGCAGTCGTCAAAAACACTCCACCTTTTTTGTGTAACCCGCCAAAACAACCTTCCGGGCAATGGTATTAAAATTTTTTCCTTGCTCAGGCCCCCAGGCCGGTGAGTAGGCCGTCGTAAGGTGGCCGCATTCCGTGGAGCAAGGTTTCTCCCCCAACCATTGGCCGCTGTGCGCGGCCGACCAATTTCGGAAACAACGCTGCGCGTTGCTTTTTTGCATGGCGCTGCGCGCCATCGGGCGGCATAGCCGCCCGGGCAAAAAATACCCGGTCGGCGTCCACCGCCTCGAAACGGTGGCGGTTTTTCGGTTCCTTTTTGACGACAAAAAGGAACAACCATCCGGTAAGATGCCGTTTCCCGCGGCAGGCTGCCGTCCCCCCCCTCTTTGTGCTTGTACTACAAACCATCTAAAAAAAACTCCCCATTCTTGTGCTTGTATACACTTTTGCCGCGCCCCGTTTTTGTTTATAATATGGGTTGTATACAAGGTCAGGACCACACTGCGGCCCTGCCTTTTCCAACGTCATATATCAGGGAGGACTTTACCCCATGGATATCCGTTATTCCTGCAACCAGCGCGATTTCAAGCGCTACACCACCGAAGAGACCCGCAACGAGTTCCTCATCACCGGCCTGTACAAAGCCGACGAGGTCGTGGCTGTGTACAGCCACGTGGACCGCATGGTCACCCTGGGCTGCATGCCTGTCCATGAGACCGTGTCCATCGACAAGGGCATCGACGTGTGGGCCAACTTCGGCACCCATTATTTCCTGGAACGCCGTGAGATCGGCCTGTTCAACATCGGGGAAGGCGCCGGCGTCGTCACCGCCGACGGCGTGGAATATCCCATGAACTACAAGGACTGCCTGTACATCACCCAGGGCACCAAGGAAGTCGCCTTCAAGAGCGTTGACCCCGAAAAGCCCGCCAAGTTCTATATGGTGTCCGCTCCCGCCCACTGCCGGTATGAGACCAAACTCATCACCATTGAGGAAGCCGCCAAGCGTCCCCTGGGCAGCCTGGAGACCTGCAACAAGCGCACCATCAACCAGTTCATCCATCCCAGCGTGCTCAAGACCTGCCAGCTTTCCATGGGCATGACCTGCCTGGAGCCCGGCAGCAACTGGAACACCATGCCCAGCCACACCCACGAGCGCCGCATGGAGATCTACACCTACTTTGAGATCCCCGAAGGCCAGGCGGTCTTCCACATGATGGGCGAACCCACCGAGACCCGCCATATCGTGATGCAGAACTATGACGCGGTCATCAGCCCGTCCTGGAGCATCCACAGCGGCGTGGGCACTTCCAACTATACCTTCATCTGGGCCATGGGCGGCGAAAACATGGAATTCGACGACATGGACAACATCGCCACCACCGACCTGCGCTGACCCGCAGTTTTCCCACGGTTCCCGGCGCCTACCCAACAACGCCTTTCATACACCGAACACACACCCAAACAGGAGGTTTTTACCATGTCTGTCTGCACCCCCAAATCCTTTGACCTGACCGGCAAGGTCGCCCTGGTCACCGGCGCTTCCTACGGCATCGGCTTCGCCATTGCCACCGCCATGGCCAACTGCGGCGCCACCATCGTCTTCAACGACATCAAGCAGGAACTGGTGGACAAGGGCCTGGCCGCCTACAA
>CALXHS010000056.1 GCA_944388165.1 uncultured Gemmiger sp.
CCTACAATTTCTGTTGGTCATTGTAGCATGAGGGGCGGTTGGTGTCAAGGCGGCGGGCAGCCCGCCGGGCCAGGCGGCGGATCAGCAAAGTTCCCGCCCCCACCGCCGCCGCAAACAGCAGCGCAGCAGCCATGGCGGGCACCTCACTCCCCCGCCGGGCAGGCCTCAGGCAGCTGCGTGCACAAGCGGCGGTATTCCTCATCCGGCAAGGCTGCGGCCAGCGCCAGGGCGGCCTGGCGCTGCTGGGCCGGGGTGAGTTCCAGCCCGGTGCTGGGAAAATCCGCACAAATACGATCCACCAGCCCCCGGTAATATTCCACCGTGAACTGCCCCTTGGGGGTGAGGGTGATTTTTCCATAGTGGGCCTTTTCCACCAGGCCACGCTCGGCCAGGGTATGGAGCACCCGCACCACCGAAGGCCGGGACACCCCCAACAGGTCGGCCACCTCCATGGAGCGGACGGGACGGCCCTGCCCGGCCAGTTGGGACAGGGCAAACAGATAACGCAGGTTGGCATCGGACAGTGACATGATGATTCCCCTTTTCTGGGTAAAGATAGGAAAAAGGCAGACCAGGCGACGGGGCTTTGCCCCGCATTCCGCCGTGTCTGCCTTTTCCGGTATGCTTTTCTGTCAGGCGCGGGGTTCGGTCTTGCCGTGGCCGCAGCTGCCGGAACAGCTGGAACAGCCGGAGCAGCCCGAACAGCCGCCGCAGGAGCAGGAGTGCCTGCCCTCCCGCTTATCGCGGATCATCTTGTAAACGGCAAGGCCCAACGCACCAAAGACCAGCACGGCCACCACAGCCGTGGCAAGACCGGGGCCCAGAATTTCCAACATGGCAAACCCTCCTTATATTTTGGTTGGATGGTCTCTTACTTGGAAGCGACCACTTTCTTCACATCCAGTTTCAGCTTTTCCTTGGCATGGGGGTTGGGGCGCACCACCAGGTACACCAGCCCGGCCAGCGCCGCGATGGCCACCACCGTGAAGACGCTGAAGGAAGCTTCCCCGGTGACCAGACCGCCCAGCTGGTAGACGATCATGGCAATGACATAGGCAAAAGCGCACATATAGCCGATGGCGCCCAGGGTCCAGCGGGTGTTGTTCATCTCCCGCTTGATGGCGCCCATAGCCGCGAAGCAAGGGGCGCAGAGCAGGTTGAAGATCATGAAGCTGTAAGCCCGGACAGCGCCGAAATCGGCGGCGACGGCCCCCCAGATGGGGCTGGAATCATCCATCAGGTCAATATCACCGGCGTAATTATACAACACACCGAAGGTATTGACAACTTCTTCCTTGGCGATGAGGCCGGTAACGGTGGCCACGGCAGCCTTCCAGGCCATATCGCCCATCCAGCCCAGGGGGTAGAAGATCCAGGCCACGGCGTTGCCGATGACCGCCAGCAGAGAGTGGTTGTTGTCCTCTACCGCGGTGAAAGCACCGTCCACAAAGCCGTACCCCTGCAGGAACCACAACACCACCGAGGACACCAGAATCACGGTGCCGGCGCGCTTGATGAAGGACCAGCCCCGCTCCCAGGTGGCGCGGAGGACGTTGCCCCAGGCGGGCACGTGGTAGGCGGGCAACTCCATAACGAAGGGGGCCGGGTCACCCGCAAAGGCCTTGAACTTCTTGAGCATGATGCCGGAGATGACCACCGCCGCAATGCCGATGAAGAAGGCGGAAGTTGCCACCAGGGGGCTTTCCCCGAAGACTGCACCGGCAAACAGGCCGATGATGGGGATCTTGGCGCCACAGGGGATGAATCCGGTGGTCATGATGGTCATTTTTCGGTCACGGTCGGACTCGATGGTGCGGGTGGCCATGATGCCGGGCACACCGCAGCCGGTGGCCACCAGCAGCGGGATGAAGCTCTTGCCGGACAGGCCGAAGCGGCGGAAGATTCGGTCCATAACGAAGGCAACGCGGGCCATATAGCCCACATCCTCCAGAATAGCCAGCAGGAAGCAGAGTACCAGGATCTGGGGCACAAAGCCCAACACCGCGCCCACACCGGCCACAACGCCGTCCTGGATCAGGCCGTACAGCCAGGGGGCCACCACCGGGTCGCCCTGGGCGTTGAGAAGGAAGCTGTCGAAGAATCCGGGGACGATCTCACCGAAAAGAACGTCGTTGGCCCAGTCGGTCCCCATGGTGCCGATGGAGAACGGGAAACCGCCCATGGCGATGGAGTAGATCACCCCCATGACCACCACAAAGATGGGCAGAGCCAGGATGCGGTTGGTCACAATGCGGTCGATACGGTCGGAGGTGGTCATGTTGCCGACGCGGGCGCCCTTGTGCACCGCTTTCTCCACCACCTTGCCGATGTAGGCGTAGCGCTGGTTGGTGATGATGCTTTCAGCGTCGTCATCCATCTCGTTTTCGCAGTCCCGGATATGTTCTTCCAGGTGATCCAGAGTGGTTTTGTCCAGCTTCAGTTCCTGCTGGATGCGCTCGTCCCGCTCAAACAGCTTGACGGCATACCAGCGCAGGAAGCGGTCGTCCACCTTTCCCTGGATGCTTTCTTCGATATGAGCCAGGGCGTGTTCCACACTGCCGGTGAACACATGGGGCAGTTCCCCCGCCCGGCCGCTGCGGGCAGCCTGCACCGCCATTTCGGCGGCTTTTGTACTGCCCTCCCCTTTCAGGGCGCTGATCTCAATGACGCCGCAGCCCAGTTCCCGGCTGAGTTTTTCCAGGTCGATGCGGTCGCCGTTCTTGCGCACCAGGTCGATCATATTCACCGCCATGACCACCGGCAGGCCCAGTTCGATGAGCTGGGTGGTCAGGTAAAGATTGCGCTCGATGTTGGTGCCGTCGATGATGTTGAGGATGGCGTCCGGCTTTTCGGTGACCAGGTAGCCCCGGGCCACCACCTCCTCCAGAGTATAAGGAGAAAGAGAATAAATGCCCGGAAGATCCTGAATGACTACGTCCTTGTGGCCCTTGAGGCGGCCTTCCTTCTTTTCCACCGTAACACCGGGCCAATTGCCCACGTACTGATTGGAGCCGGTCAGATCATTGAACAGGGTGGTTTTGCCACAGTTCGGGTTGCCGGCCAGTGCGATCTTGATACCCATGCGTGATGTCCCCTTTTCTGTCTTTGCAAGCTCCAAAAGTTAGTTAGCGCTAACCTTTGGGTTGAAAACATAGCGGTCTGTTCAACCGCCTGCTTTATACCAGTTCCACCATTTCGGCGTCCGCCTTGCGGATGCTCAGTTCATACCCGCGGATGTTCAGTTCCATAGGGTCACCCAGGGGCGCCACCTTGCGCACCAGGATCTGGACCCCTTTGGTCAGACCCATATCCATGATGCGGCGGCGCACAGGGCCTTCGCCATGGACCCGGGCCACGGTGACGGTTTCGCCCACCCTGGCGTCTTTCAGCGTTTTCATTTCGTTTCCTCCTCCATACAAACGGAATCAGCCGTGTTGGGAACGCCCGCTAAGGCGCCGCGCGGCCATCTATGGCAACGGGTCAGGCCCGTTCACCCCACCAGAATACGGCTGGCCATGCCTTTGTCCAGCGCCACGCGGCTGTCCTTGACCTGCAAAATCAGGTTGCCGCCCAGCTCGCTGACAACGGCCACTTCACTTTCCAGCACAAACCCCAGTTCGGCCAGACGCTGGCGCACTTCGTCCCGGCCGGTGATCTTCTGGATCAGGTATCGCTCGCCGGGTTTTCCCATAGTGATTGGCATCATACTCTATTGCCTTCTTTCTGCCGCCGGGCGGCGCAGGATCGCATGAGAGAATTTCAGTTAGTTCTTGCTAACCTCTAAGACAGTTGCAGTTTATCACCACTAACTGTCATTGTCAATAGTTTTCCTTGCAATTCAGGTTAGTTTGTGCTAATGTTTATGTACAGACCAATAAAGTGAGGCCCTTTTTTATGAAAATTCACCAATCCGCAGAAGATTATCTGGAAAAGATTCTGATGATTCAGGAGCGCAAAGGCGAAGTTCATTCCATCGACATTGCCAACGAACTGGGTTTTTCCAAGCCCAGCGTGAGCGTGGCCATGAAGAATCTGCGCCTGGCGGGATATATCTCCATGGACGAATCCGGCTGCATCACCCTGGAAGAACCGGGGTACGAGATCGCTACCCGAATTTATCAGCGGCACAAGCTGCTGACCCGCATCCTGATCTCCCTGGGTGTGGACGAGCAGACCGCCGCGGAGGACGCCTGCAAGATCGAGCACGATCTGAGCCCGGAGACCTTCGACCGGCTGGCGGAATACGCCGCCAAGCATTTTCCCGAAGAATGAGGGACATATTTCAAAAAACACACTATACAACAAACAAAACCGGCGCCCGCACGGAGAGTACACGGGCGCCGGTTTTGCTGATTCGGAATGCCTTTTTCAAAGATCGCAAATGGCTGTGTACGTTCTTTTTCAGGCAAGGTAAAGTCTAAAATAATGCGGCGGCATCAGCCGCTGGCCAACGCACGGCCCAGATCACGGCAGGCGTCCAGCGCCTCGTCGTCCGGGGCGTCGTTGACGGCCAGGCCCTCGTTATGGAGCAGCACCGCGCCCGCCTGACGGCAGCGTTCGGCCCAGTCCTGCATCCATTCGCCGGAACCCCAGCCGTAAGAGCCGAACAGGGCAATCCGCTTGCCGTTCAGGCTGCCTTCCACGGCGGAAAACATGGGTTCAAACTCGCTTTCTTCCAGCTGTTCGGCGCCCATGGCCGGGCAGCCGAAGGCCAGCGCGTCATAGGCGGCCACATCGGCGGCAGTGAATTCAGCCGGGCTCAGCAAAGCGGCGGTGCCGCCCGCGGCCTGGATGCCTTCGGCCACAGCGTTGGCCATCTGTTCGGTGTTGCCGGTGCCGCTCCAATAAACGACTGCGATCTTGCTCATAGCTATATCCCCTTTCGGTTTGGTAAGAATACCGTCACACGGCCACGGTCAGACGCACAGGCGAAAAACCGTCGCGGTAACAGCGCAGGTAAACATCGGTGCATTTGCGGAAACTGGCAAAGCGTGCACGGGCGGCTTCGGGGTCGCCGTAGGCTTTCCAGTATCCCTTGCAGGTGTAATTCTTCCCCTTGTTCTGCACAAATCCTTCCACGTCTTCCAGCGGATAGCCCAGAAAGATGCCGATCTCATGGGGGAAGTCGGCTTCGGTACACAGACGGGAAGAAAGATGATCCAACTGGGTGCGCAGGTCACCTTCCGGATAACCGGCCTTTTGCAGATAGGCTCGGATCTCCGGGCAGGCCAGCAGCTCCCGCAGACGGTTTTCCCGGTAGACATAAATGAGAAACGCCGAAGTGTGGGAACAGGCCTTGAGCACATCGATGCGCACGCCCCGGGGGTTCAGGTCCGCCCGCCATTCTTCAATGGTGCGGTACATGGCCCGGGTATCCTTCTCCACCCAGCGGAACAGATTGGCGGGCTTGAGCCCCGCCATGACCGGCGCGCATTGGGTGACGAAAGCAGTGCCAAAATCTCGGTTCATAAAGTTCCCTCCTGTCCCGGTGTGAATCGTTCCAAAAGTTAGTTAAAGCTAACCACCAGTTCAAAAAACAGGCCACTTATGCCTTTGCCAAAACGAAAGGCTGGTGGCTTTGTTCTTAAGGTTAGTCTTATCTAACCAACGTAGACAATATAGCATATCCGGTTCCCGGTGTCAATAGTTTTGGCGCAACTTTTTTTCGCAGACCATTTTTTGAAACTTCGGGTGTGAAACAGGCGGAGAAAACTAGCAATTTTTCTTCAGGCATGGTATACTTAAGACAATGTATTAATATTAGATGGTCACGTATCGGCAGGGGGGTGTTCTATGGACCACGTTTTATATGTGGAGGTCAACCTGATCTGTATCCTGATCATCGCCCTGGAGATTTTTCAGCTGATGCGGGACATTGACAAAACGCTCCGGGTCCGGCTGTTTACCTGGCTGATGATCTGCGCCCTGCTGAATTTCAGTTTTGACCTTATGTGGGGATTCCTGCATAGCATCGGGGCTCCTGAACCATGGAGCTGGATCGTCAACCAGCTGTACTTCCTTTCGCTGAATCTGACTTCGGTATTGTGGATGCTCTACGCCGAGACCTGCCTGGGGGCCCGGTGGCTGCACAAAAAGTCGCTGTTCTGGCTTGCCATGGTTCCGGCGATCCTGTTGCAGCTGATCACCTTGGGCGGCCTGGTATTCCACATTTCTCCCGAAGGCTACCATCGCGGTCCCTTGCACTGGTTCCAGGTTACGGTCGCTTACGGCTACATTGCCATCCCGGCCCTGAAGGCCTTTATCCTTTCCACCAAGCGGCGCTATTACGCCCAGCGGGCGGAGTTCCGGGTACTGGCATCCTTTGTGGTCTTTCCCCTGCTGTTCTCACTTTTGCAGCTGTTCTGGGGCGGGAATGCCCCCATGCTCTGCGTGGGCATCACCCTCTCCATCATCCTGCTGTATCAGAACCGCCAGTCCCGGCTGATTTCCCGGGACCCCCTTACCGGGCTGAACAACCGCACCCAGATGATCCAGTTCCTGTCGGAACACATCAAGAGCCATGATAAGACGCTGTATCTGATGATCATGGACGCCGACCGGTTCAAAAGCATCAACGACACTTACGGCCATACCGCCGGGGACCGGGCGCTGGTGCAGGTGGCATCGGCACTGAAAAAAGCGGTGCCGCCCCGGTTCCTGATTGCCCGGTACGGCGGCGATGAATTCATTGTTGCCGGAGAGGCAGATAACGAGGAAGAGATCCTGCGGCTGCGGGACCACATCGACCAAACCCTGGAAGCGGAAAATGCCGCCAGCGGCGAACCGTGGCCGCTGTCCCTCTCCATCGGGTATGCAGCTTACAGCGATGAGATGAACACCATCCCTGACCTGATCGAAGCCGCCGACCGGGAACTGTACAAGGTCAAGCGGGGTTCGCTCCGGTAACAGGCTTTCACACAAGAAAAAATTCCTCCGCCATGCAGGCGGAGGGATTTTTTGTGCTTATATCACAGCTGATGTTCTTCGATCCAGGCTTCCACACCCTTGGCCAGATCGGTGAGACTGCCGGGGGTGAAAGGCACCTTCATGCCGGCGGCTTCGGCCAGTTCGGCATAGCTGGCGGTGCCCCCCAGGCGGGTCAGCTTCAGATAACGCTGCCAGGCGTCCTCATGGTCCTGCAGAGAGGCCAGGAAAAACTGCAAGGCGATGACGGTGGCCAGGCAGTAGTCGATGTAGTAGAAGGGACACTCATAAATGTGCAGCTGACGCTGCCACCCCGCCCCCCGGCCGTAGAAAGGCAGGTCCCCGAAATCGTTCCAGGGGCGGTACTTCTGTTCCAGCTTGAGCCATTCGGCGTTGCGCTGTTCGGGGGTCAGGTCAGGGTTCTGGTAGACGATGTGCTGGAACTCGTCCACCATGCAGCCGTAGGGCAGGAAGACGAAGCTGTCCTCGGCGTGGAAGAGTTCATACTTGTCGGTATCGGGCCCAAAGAAGAGATGGTGCCAGGGCGCGGTGAGGAATTCCATGGACATGGAATGGATCTCGGCACTTTCCATGCCGGGGCACTGCAGCTCGTGAGGGATGTCGGTGCGGGCGGCCAGGTAGGATTCCAGAGCATGACCGGCCTCATGGGTGAGCACGTCCACGTCGCCGGAAGTGCCGTTCCAGTTGGCGAAGATGAAGGGCGCCTTATGGTCGGGGATAATCTCCTCATAGCCGCCGGTCATCTTGCCGGGGCGGCTCATGACGTCGAACATCTCGTTGTCCTGCATGAAGTCGATGAACTCGGCGGTGACAGGGCTGAGTTCATGGTACATCTTCCGGGCACCGGCCATCAGTTCCTCATAGGTGCCGTGGGGCACGGGGTTGCCGTCGGCAAAGCAGACGCCGGAATCCCAGAACATAGGATGCTCAATGCCGGTACGCTTGGCGCGCAGGTCCAGCATGCGGCGCAGCATGGGCACCACCTGCTCTTCCACTTCTTTACGGAAAGCTGCCACTTCTTTGGCGCCGTAACCAATACGGTTCATACGGACATAGCTCAGCTCACTGTAATCCTTGCATCCCAGGATGTGGGCCTGCTGGGTGCGATTCTTCACCAGCCGGTCATACAGGTCGTCGAACTCGGCGCGGTGGGCGTCAAAATAGGAGGCTTCGGCCTCGTAAGCCACCCGGCGCATGGCGGGGTCCATGCTCTGCTTGTAGGGGGTCAGCTGGGGAATGGTCAGTTGCTTGCCGTCCAGTTCCACCAGGGCGCCGCCGTACAGCCTCTGGTAGGCGCTGGTCATGGCGTTTTCTTCTTTCTGCAAATCGATGACCCGCTCATCCATGGACAGCACCCGGTTTTTCAGGGTGGGCAGCACGGTGGAACCGAAGGCCTTTTCCAAGGCTTCGGCATGGGGATTGGACAGAATGGCCCGGGCGATGTTGGTTTCGGCGTTGGCCACCAGAGGCCCGTTGGCGTCGAACCAGTCCTGTTCGGCGGTCCAGTATTCGTCCCGGGTATCCTGGGTGTAGTGGATGTTTGCCAGGATCTGGGCGGTGCGGTAGTGGGCCAGGAAGTCGTTTTCTTCCCGGTAAAGACGGATCAGTTCCTCGCCGTCCGCCGCCGCGGCCAGACGGGCAGCCAGGTCGGTGCAGCCGGCCAGAACAGCGTCCAGATCCGGACGCTGATAGGGCATTTCAGAAAATTTCATACAAGAAGTCTCCTTCCCTTGGGGTAATGGATATCTTACAGTAGCATAGCACACCCGGCGCAAAAAGGAAAGCCCGCGCCAACTTGCGTTTGACCGCAAAAAGGGGTAGTATAAGTGCAGGTGAAAACCATACCTGAAAGGGAGATGTTGATCATGACATATCAGGAGATCGCCGGGCAGGCACGGGGCCAGATGGGCCCCTGCAAGGCCTGTCCCGTGTGCGACGGCAAGGCATGCCGGGGGACCATTCCCGGCCCCGGCGCCAAGGGTGTTGGCGACTGCGCCATCCGCAACTATGCGGCGTGGCAGGCGGTGCATGTGAACATGGACACCCTGTGCGAACCCGGCGCACCGGACACCAGCTGCACCATGCTGGGGCACACCTTCAAGCTGCCGGTCTTTGCGGGCCCCGTAGGCGCGGTGCAGCTGCACTACGGCACCAAGTATGACGATCTGGCCTACAACGACATTCTGGTGCCCGCCTGCCGTGACGCGGGCATTCTGGCCTTTACCGGCGACGGCACCAATCCCGCCGTGATGGAAGCCGCCTGCCGGGCCATCGGCGCCAACGAAGGCTTCGGCGTGCCCACCGTCAAGCCCTGGGACGCCGCCACCGTGGCCCACAAGATGGAACTGGTGCGCCAGTCCGGCGCCTTTGCGGCAGCCATGGACACTGACGCCGCCGGCCTGCCTTTCCTGAAGAATCTGGATCCGCCCGCCGGCAGCAAGACGGTAGAGCAGCTCAGCGAGATCATCCGGGATTCCGGCGTGCCCTTCATCGTCAAGGGCGTGATGACCGTGAAGGGCGCCGAAAAGGCCGTGCAGGCCGGGGCCACCGGCATTGTGGTGTCCAACCATGGCGGCCGTGTGCTGGACGGCACCCCCGCCACCGCCGAAGTTCTGCCGGAGATTGCCAAGGCGGTGAAAGGCCGGGCGCTGATCCTGGTGGGCGGCGGCATCCGCACCGGTCTGGATGTGTTCCGTGCCCTGGCTCTGGGCGCGGATGCGGTTCTGATTGCCCGCCCCTTCGTCACCGCCGTGTACGGTGCCGGCGCCGAGGGCGTGAAGGCCTATGTGGACCAGCTGACCGCCGAACTGGCGGACACCATGGCCATGTGCGGCGCCAAGACCCTGGCCGATATCACCCCGGATATGGTACGGCTGTGATTTACTCCTGATAATATAATACAAAAGTCCCGGGCTCTCCACTGCCGTCTGGCAGAGGGAAGGAGCCCGGGGCTTTTGTTTTGTGCGGGGTATGAAAAAAGACCGCCCGAAGGCGGTCCGGGACGGGTCACTGCCCGTCGTTTTCTTTCTTTTTCTGGCCGAAACGGTATTCGGTACCGTTGCGCAGGCGCTGGATATTGGAGCGGTGCATATAAATGACCATAGCGGCCATAATGGCGCTGCACACCCCCACAAACACCAGGGTGAACAGGCTGGCACCGTGCCAGGCCCAGAAGCAGAGGGTCAGAATGGGATACACCGCCGCAATGATGATGCTGCCCAGAGACACGATGCGGGTGATGGCAAACTCGATAAGGAAAATGACCACCAGCATCAGAAAGACCACCGGCTGCACAGCCAGGATCGCGCCGCCGCAAACCAGCACGCCCTTGCCGCCCTTAAAGCCGAACCACACCGGCTTCATATGGCCGATACAGGCAAAGATGGCCGCCAGATACGCCCCGCAGGCGGGGTCCAGCTGGGGCACCAGCGCCGCAAACAGCCACTTGCCAATGAGCACCGCCGCGGCGCCCTTGGCCACATCGCCCACCGCGGTAAACACACCGGGCCATTTGCCATAGGTGCGCAGCATGTTGGTCATGCCCGCGCTGCCGCTGCCGTGGGTGCGCACATCATCCCGGCAGAGAAAACGGGAAATGAGGATGCCGAACACGATGCTGCCCAGAAGATAACCTTCCAGGGCCGCCAGCACCACGGCCGCCACAAAATTCAGAGTCATGATTCCTTCCCCTTTCGTTTAACGGGCCGAACCGTCGCCGTGCTCACGCACCAGCATGCGTATGGGGGTACCGGTCAGTCCGAAGTTTTCGCGGATCTGGTTTTCGATATACCGCTGATACGAAAAATGGAACAGTGCTTTCTGGTTGACAAAGCTGACGAACGTCGGCGGACGGGTGGAACTCTGGGTGATATAGAAGATCTTCAGGCGCTTGCCCTTGTCCGAAGGCGGCTGAACCCGCGCCGTGGCCCGGGCCAGCATCTCGTTTAGCGCACCGGTGGGAATGCGGGTGCCGTTCTGCACGTCCACATAATGGATGGTCTCAAACAGCTTGTCTACGCGCTGGCCGGTCTTGGCGCTGATGAAGATGATGGGCGCATAGGACATGAAGCTGAAGGATTCTTCCAGTTCCTTGCGCATGCGGTCCATGGTGTAGGTGTCTTTTTCCACCGCGTCCCACTTGTTCACCGCAATGATGCAGGCCTTGCCCTGTTCATGGGCATAGCCCGCCACCTTGGAGTCCTGTTCGGTAAAGCCCACGGTGGCGTCGATCATGATGACACAGACGCGGCTGCGCTCCACCGCTGCCAGGCTGCGCAGAACGCTGAACCGCTCCACGCCGCTTTCCACCTTGCCCTTTTTCCGCAGGCCGGCAGTGTCGGTGAAGATGAACTTGCCGTACTGGTTTTCCACCTCGGTGTCGATGGCGTCCCGGGTGGTGCCCGCCTCGTTGGCCACGATCAGGCGGTCTTCGCCCAGAATGTGGTTGATGAGGCTGGATTTACCCACGTTGGGGCGGCCGATGACCGCCACGGGAATGCGGTCTTCCTCTTCTTCCTCCTCCTCGGAGAAATTCAAGTTGGCACAGACGGCATCCAGCAGGTCGCCGGTGCCGTGGCCGTGCACACCGGACACGGGGACCAGGTCACCCAGACCCAGGGCATAGAAATCATACAGTTCCATGGGCGGTTCGCCGATCTTGTCGCACTTGTTCACCGCCAGCACCACCGGCTTGCCGCTGCGCATGAGCATGGCGGCCACCTCATGGTCCTGGGGGGTGACACCGGCCCGCAGGTCGGTGACCATGACGATGCAGTCGGCGGAATCAATGGCCATCTGTGCCTGCTGACGCATATGGGCCAGAATACCGTCGTCGATGCTGGGTTCGATACCACCGGTATCCACCAGCAGGAACTTGTGGCCGTTCCATTCGCAGTCGCAGAAGATGCGGTCCCGGGTTACGCCGGGGGTATCTTCCACAATGGCGATGCGCTGGCCTGTCAGTTTGTTGAAGATGGTGGACTTGCCCACATTGGGGCGGCCCACGATGGCCACGATCGGTTTTGCCATGTGGTCATTCCTCCTTTGGCTTGTGGGGCGCGGCTTTCAGCATCCGCACCCCCAGGTAGGCGCGGCAGCTGCCCGCACCGTCGGTGGGGATCACCACCACCCGGCAGCCCAGGGCTTCACCCAGCTGTTCGGGGGTAATGTCGTCCAGGAAGCGGTCTTCCTCGTCCTGCAGCATGACCGCAGGGACCGCCAGGATATGCCCGCTCAATTTACCCCGGCACTGGTCAATGATGTCGGTGGCCGTGACCAGGCCCGCCACGCTGACGTTGCCGCCGAAGAAGCGGTTTTCGATGGCGTGGACGGTGATCTGTACACTGGGATAGCGGCGGGTGGTTTCTTCGGCCATCTGCCGGATGAGCGGGGCCGCCAGGGTGCCGGTGACCACGTCAAAGCGGCGGGGCAGCACCAGGCGGCGGGGCTTGTTCAGCTCTGCCAGGAAGGTATCATGGTACTGCCGCCACATACCCACGCCGTCTTCCAGCTGGGCGAAATCGTCGTAGAACTCGGCGGAAGGGATCTCACGTCCCGCGGTGAGATACCACTCATCGCTGGGATAGACGATGCTGCGGCCGTATTCTTCCCGGCAGCGGCGGCTGTACTCTTCCAGGATATCCAGGGTCTCGGCGGCGGTGGCGGCGTCGTAGGGGGTGAGCTTGAAGAGTTTGTCCCGGTAATCGGTGACACCGGCGGGCACCGCCGCGATGCTGCCCACATGAGGGCGCAGGGCCAGCAGGTCGTCCAGGGTGCGGCGGAGTTCGTCGCCGTCGTTGATGCCCCGGCAGAGCACCAGCTGGCAGTTCATCTCGATGCCGCCCTTGGCAAACATATCCAGATACCGAAGGGTATCGGCTGCTTTTTTGTTGGCCATCATCCGCACCCGCAAAGCGGGATTGGTGGTGTGCACCGAGATGAAGATGGGACTGATGTGCATCTTGATGATGCGTTCCACCTCCCGCTGGGAGAGGTTGGTCATGGTGATATAGTTGCCGTACAGGAAGGACAGACGCTCGTCGTCATCCTTGAAATAGAGGGGCGCGCGCATGCCCGGGGGCAGCTGGTCGATGAAGCAGAACATGCAGTGGTTGTCGCAGCTGTGCTTTTCATCCCCCAGGTAGGTCTTGAAGTTGCAGCCCAGGGGCTGGTACTCTTCTTTTTCCACCGGGATATCCCGCTGCTGCCCATCCTCACAGACAGTGAGGGTGAAACGCTCGGCGGCGGTGTAGAACTGATAGTCCAGGGCGTCGCACAAGGGATTGCCGTCAATGGACACCAGCAGGCACCCGGGCCCCAGGCCCAGCTGTTGGGCGACAGAGTTCTGGTCCACGCTTTGCACGACCAGCGGCATGTTTCATTCCTCCTTCTGTGTGATTTCGGTAACAGTATACCACGAAAATGGGCAAAGAAAAAGAGGAGGCATTATGCCCCCTCCCCTGCTTTGAAATAATCCGCTCAGGCTTCTTTGCTGACCTTGACGACTTCACGGCCCTTGTAGTAGCCGCACTTGCCACAAACCTGATGGGGCACCTTCAGCTCGCCGCACTGAGGACATTTCACCAGCGTAGGCGCTTCCAGCTTCCAGACATTGGAACGGCGCTTGTCGCGGCGGGCTTTGGACTGTTTTCTCTTGGGGACTGCCATTTTATCGCACCTCCTTGGTGAATTTCAACTAAGCAGTTGTTTTAATATGCTAAGCCTTGCATCCACAGGGGCGGCGTCGGCCGCCGCTTGGCAGGCACAGCCTTCCGCTTTTCTTCTGCCGCAGATGGGGCATAGACCTTGGCAATCGGGGCTGCACAGCAGCACCCGCGGGACCTCGAAGATCAGTTCCTGATACGCAAGTTCCCGCAAATCCAACCGACCTTCTTCGTCCAGAGGCAGCTCAAAATCGACATCATCGATATCGCGCATGCGCACCAGATATTCCCGGGTGAAGTCGTAGGATTCCTGCACGGGAGCCAGACACCGGGCGCACTCGGCTTCTACCTGAGCGCGCAGATGCAGTGTCATTTCGGCACCTTCCTGCGTGGGCTGGGCGGTGAATTCACACTCTACCGGCCCGGGAACCCGGAACCCATCCCAGTCGGCTGCCGAAAGATCGGCAGAAAACTGCGTTGTATAGGGTGTTTTTGCACTTAGCAGAAAGTTTCGCAGATCAAATCGCATACTTCACCTCAAAAGGTCGCTTAACTAGTATACACAAGGAAGGCGGGCTTGTCAACCAAAATCTTCAAAAAAACGCAAGAATTTGTTTTTTGGGTCAACATCACCACAAGAAAAGGGGGCGGTGCCCCAAAGGCCCGCCCCCGAACACCCGTTTTACAGGTACTTTTTGATGCTTTCGGGCAGATCTTCCACGTTGGCAGAAACGGTGACCACCACTTCCACGTTGTTGGCGGTGATCTTGTCGATCTCGGCCAGGACCTTGCCGGCCTGTTCCATATCGTGGTCAACGACCTTCAGGATGCCGTCGATGAACAGCTCGGTGATGTCGTAGTTTCCGGCCAGAACGCCAGCCACGAAGCCGTAGAACATATCGGCGCCGCTGATGTCGTATTCATCCACGTCCAGCAGACGGGCCTTGTGGTTGATCTCGGTGGTGAGCTTCATGGACTTTTCGATGACAACGATGTTGCCGGCGGAAGTCTTGGTCGCCTGGTCGATCATGTCGATGAGGGTCTTGGTCTTGCCGGAGCCTTTAGCGCCTACGATGAGTTTGATCATAAGGGTGTGCCTCCTTAAAATATAGTGGGGGTATTGTACTCAGCCGTTGAGTTTGGCTTCCAGCTCAGCCTTCTGAGCTTCGTAGCCGGGCTTGCCCAACAGGGCGAACATGTTCTTTTTGTAGCTTTCCACGCCGGGCTGGTCGAAGGGATTGACCGACAGCAGATAGCCGGACACGGCGCAGGCTTTCCAGAAGAAGTAGATCAGGGCGCCTACGTTGTAGGCATCCAGGCTGTCCACTTCGATGACACCCAGAGGCACGCCGCCGTCGGTGTGAGCCAGGATGGTGCCTTCCATGGCCTTGCGGTTGACGATGGACATGTTCTGGTTGGCCAGGAAGTTCAGGCCGTCGAAGTTGCCTTCCAGTTCGGGGATGAAGTAATCCTCGCGGGTGTTCTTGATATCCACGTAGGTCTCGAACATCACGCGGGAGCCATCCTGCAGGAACTGACCCATGGAGTGCAGGTCGGTGGAGAAGATGCAGGAAGTGGGCATCAGGCCCTTCTGGTCCTTGCCTTCGCTCTCACCGAAGAGCTGCTTGTACCATTCGTTCATCATGGTAAAGTCCGGCTCAAACGCGGCCAGGGTCTCTACCTTCTTGCCCTTGCGGTACAGGATGTTGCGGGTCATGGCGTAACGGTAAGCATCGTTGTCCATGCTGCAGACGCTGAACTGCTCACGGGCGTCGGCGGCGCCTTTCATCAGGGCGTCGATGTCGATGCCGGCGCAGGCAATGGGCAGCAGGCCCACGGCGGTGAGAACAGAGAAGCGGCCGCCCACATCGTCGGGAACCACGAAGGTGGGCCAGCCCTGGGCGTCGGCCAGCTGCTTCAGGGTGCCGCGGGCGCGGTCGGTGGTGGCATAAATGCGCTTGTTGGCTTCTTCGGGACCAACGGAATCTTCCAGCAGTTTGCGCAGCACACGGAAGGCCAGAGCGGTCTCGGTGGTGGTGCCGGACTTGGAGATGACGTTGATGGAGAAGCGCTTGCCCTTGGTCAGACGGATGATGTCGTTGAGGGCGGTGGGAGAGATGGTGTTGCCGCAGAAGTAGATCTTCAGACCATCTTCGGTCTCATTGTGGAACTGGCCCTTGACGGCTTCCACCACGGCGCGGGCGCCCAGGTAGGAACCGCCGATACCGGCGACCAGCAGCACATCGGAATCGGAACGGATCTTCTCCGCCGCCTGCTTGATGCGGGCGAATTCCTCTTTGTCATAATTGACAGGCAGGTCGAGCCAACCCAAGAAATCATTGCCGGCACCGGACTTAGTCTCCAGCTGGCGATGGGCGAGCTCGACCTGCGGAAAGATTGCGTCATATTCTTCAGGACGGATAAATTTTGCCAGATGTTTGCCATTGTATTTGACACTCATCGTTAGCTCCTCCTTTGATTGTTAGTAATTCCATGATACCGTTTCAAGTCCGCCTTGTCAAGCGTTGTACCCCGGGGTTTTCATTGCTTTTGCACAAAATTTCAACCCTTGAGCATCAGTGCCTCGGCCAGCCTGCCGAAGCAGAAGCCAAAACTCCGCGCCGCTACGTCACCCGCCGCCACAATGGGACAGGTGGTGAGTTCGGTGCCGTCATTCAAAATTTTCATGGTACCTATCTGCTGTCCGGCAGTAATGGGAGCGCTGACGGCGGAAGGCAGGGTGACCTGGGCGCTGAGCTGCCCCACCGTGCCTTTGGCCATCAGGTAGCGGCCGGGGGCGGTGTATTCCAGCTCCACCGTTTCGGCCACACCATGTTCCACCGGCAGGCTTTCGGGGGTATTGTCCGGCATGGGGACTTCCAGACTCTGGTAGTTGGCAAAGCCGTAGTCCAGCAAAGCGGTGGCAGCGTCAAAGCGCTCCTGCCCGGAAGTGGAACCCAGCACCACCGCGATCAGGCGCAGGCCGTCCCGCTGGGCGCTGGCGCTGATGCACACCCCCGCCTTGCCGGTGGTGCCGGTTTTCAGGCCGGTGATGCCGTTATAGCTTTTGAGCAGCTTGTTGGTGTTGATGAGCTGGGTCTGCCCGTCCCGCAGATAATCCATCCAGATCATGCAATAGTCCTCCACCTCGGTGTGGTGGAGCAACATCTCCCGGCTCATGGCAGCCACGTCCCGGGCGGTGGAAATATGGCCGTCGGTGTCCAGGCCGCAGGCGTTTTCAAAGTGGGTGCCGGTCATGCCCAGTTCCGCCGCCTTCTCGTTCATCATGGCCACAAAGGCGGATTCGCTGCCGCCCACATACTCCGCCACCGCCACGGCGGCGTCGTTGGCGCTGGAGATACAGATGGCCTTGAGCATATCGTTGAGGGTCATCTGCTCCCCCGGTTCCAGCCAGATCTGACTGCCGCCCATACTGTAGGCATGTTCCGACACCGGCACGTAATCGTCCAGGGATATCTTGCCCGCTTCCAGGGCCTCAAAGGTCAGCAGCAGGGTCATCACCTTGGTGATGGATGCGATGGGCCGCTGCTCATCCGGGTTCTTCTCATACAGGACGGTGCCGCTGTCCTCATCAACGAGGATCGCTGCCTGGCAGGGCACATCAAAATCCGCGGCGGTGGCAGGCACGATCTCCTGCGCCCATGCCGCCGGGGCCGCCGCCAGGCACAACACCAGGCACAGCAGCAGGGACAAAAGCCGTTTTTTCATGGCAGAAGCCTCCCCTTTTGCAAAACTCTTGCCCCATTCTTATGCGATGGACCGCCGGAATATGGCTGCTTGTGCTTTGGGGCGTTTGCCTATATAATAGTAAGGTCAAAACATACACAAAAGGATGGGCAAACAAATGCGCGTCAGTTTTTATACCCTTGGCTGCAAAGTAAACCAGAATGAGACCGGCGCCCTGGCACAGCTGTTCGAGGCCAGCGGCTACACGGTGGTGGATCCCGAAGAGGCCGCCGATGTCTATGTGGTGAACAGCTGCACGGTGACCAATTTCGGCGACCAGAAGAGCCGCAAGTGGCTGCGCCGCCAGAAGCGGGAACATCCCGGCGCGGTGACCGTGCTGACCGGGTGCTATCCCCAGGCGTTCCCGGAGGAAGCCGCCGCCATTGCCGAAGCGGATGTGGTGACGGGTTCTGGCAACCGCCGGGCCATTCTGGCCGCGGTGCAGCAGGTGCTGGACGGCACCGCCGAGCGGGTGGTGGACATCCGCCCCCATGAGAAGGGCGAAAAGTTCGAGGAGCTTCCCATGGACCGCTTTGCGGAGCACACCCGGGCTTTCGTGAAGGTGGAGGACGGCTGCAACCGCCGCTGCGCCTACTGTGTCATTCCCCGCGCCCGGGGTCCGGTGCGCAGCCGGGAGGAGAGCAGCATTCTGGAAGAGCTGCGCCGCCTGGTGCAGACGGGCTACCGGGAAGTGGTGCTTACCGCCATCAGCCTGCCCAGCTACGGCACCGACACCGGTACCGGGCTGGCTGAACTGGTGGAACACGCCGCGGCGGTGCCGGGCATTGACCGCATCCGTCTGGGCAGCTTGGACCCGGATATGCTCACTGATGAGGACATCCGCCGCCTGGCCGCCGTACCCCAGCTGTGCCCCCAGTTCCACCTGAGCTTGCAGAGCGGCTGCGACAAGACCCTGCGGGCCATGCGCCGCCCCTATACCACCGCCCAGTATGCCGAGGTGGTGAAGAAACTGCGGGATGCCTTCGGAGAAGAAGAACTGAGCCTGACCACCGACGTAATCGTGGGCTTTCCCGGAGAGACGGAGGAGGACTTTGAAGCCAGCATGGACTTTGTGACGGCCCAGCGCTTTCTGAAAGTGCATGTGTTCCCCTATTCCCGCCGTTCGGGCACCCCGGCCTATGATTTTCCCGACCAGATCCCCGAACACGAAAAGGAGGCCCGCAGCCGCCGTATGAGCGAAGTGGTGGAGGCTGTGCGTGCCCAGGAAGCCGCCGCCATGCAGGGGCGGAAAGCCGAAGTGCTGCTGGAAACGCCTCTGTCCGTCACCCTCTTTACCGGCTACACCAAGCAGTATCTGCCGGTGATCGTCGCCGCGCCGGGGCACCAGAGCGGTGACATCGTGACCGTGACCCTGGGCGAATGGGACGGCCAGCGCGCCCGCGCCGCCCTGGCTCCCGAAAACTCTTAACTCCTTTACCATTGCCATGCAGCAGGGCTGCCCGCAGACGCCGCGGGCGGCCCTGCTTTTTTGGACAATGGCCGGGCAAGGCCGCAGCAGCGAATGTTTCCTGTCATTTTGCTGCTTTCCCTGCCAATTTTGTGCTTTTCCCCTTGCCAAACGCGCCGGTTCTTGGTAATATTTTAACAGGAGACACCATGTTCCCCGAGCTTGCGGAAAAAGGCGTATGTTCGCCCCAAAACACCGCGCGCTCCCAAAATGCGTATTTAAGGAGAGTAAAGCGCAATGAGAGGCATTTATACCCCTGTAACCGATATTCGGCGCAAGGTCTTTACCGAAGTCGCCCGGATGTCCTACGAAGTGAACGACATGAAAGAGCTGGATTATCTGATGCACGAACTTCCGTATCGGATCATCCCCGGTGAGGAACGCTCGCTGCGCAGCAGCATCTTTCTGGAAAGAGCCATCGTTTCCGAACGCATCCGTCTGGCCATGGGCCTTTCCCTGCGCCCGCTGGACAAGAGCGTTTCGGCCAGTGAAGGTCTGGCGGACAGCGTGACCGCCGACAAGTACTATGAACCGCCTCTGATCAACGTCATCAAGTACGCCTGCAACAAGTGCCCGGAAAAGCTGATCAAGGTCACTTCCCTGTGCCAGGGCTGCCTGGCGCATCCCTGCCAGGAAGTCTGCCCCAAGAAGGCTATCAGCTTCCGCAACGGCAAGAGCCACATTGACCAGAGCCTCTGCGT
>CALXHS010000057.1 GCA_944388165.1 uncultured Gemmiger sp.
CCTGACCATTGCCCGGGCGCTGGTTCCCCGCCCCGCCATCCTGATTCTGGACGACAGCGCCTCGGCCCTGGACTACGCCACCGACGCCGCCCTGCGCAAGGCCCTGAAAGAAAAGACCTCCGGTATGACGGTGTTCATCGTATCCCAGCGCGCCACGGCGGTGCAGCACGCCGACCGCATTCTGGTGCTGGACGACGGCGAACTGGCCGGCAGCGGCACCCACGCCGAACTGCTCAGGACCTGCGACGTGTACAAAGAAATTTGCCTGAGCCAGCTTTCCCGTGAGGAGGTGGAGAAAACCGTATGAGCAAAACCAAGCAAAAAGCCGGCGGCAGCTCCGCCACCGTGCGCCGGGTGCTGAAGCTCATTGCTCCGTACCGGGTGCTGGTGCTTCTCTCTCTTCTGCTGGCCGCCGTCACGGTGGTGACCACCATGTATGCCCCCATCCTCACCGGCCGGGGCGTGGACCTGATCCTGGGTCCCGGGCAGGTGGATCTGTCCGCCCTGGCATCCCTGGCTGTGCAGTTCGGCATCGTGGTCTGCATCACCTCTCTGAGCCAGTGGCTCATGAGCCTTATCAACAACCGCATTACTTTCCAGGTAGTGCGGGATATCCGGGTACGGGCCTTCAGCCATATGGAACAACTGCCCCTGCGCTATATCGACGCCCACCGCCCCGGTGAGACCATCAGCCGCCTGACCACCGATGTGGAGCAGTTCTCGGACGGGTTGCTCATGGGCTTCACCCAGCTTTTCACCGGCGTGCTGACCATCCTGGTCACCCTGGGTTTCATGCTTTCCATCGACTGGCGCATCACCCTGGTGGTGGGCCTGCTGACCCCCCTCTCCATCTTTGTGGCCAAGTTCATTGCCCAGCATACCTATTCCATGTTCCGGGTGCAGAGCGAGACCCGTGCTGAAATGACCGGTCTGGTGGAAGAACTGGTGGGCAACCAGCATCTGGTGCGAGCCTTCGGCTACGAGGACCGGGCCGAGGAACGGTTCGAGCGCATCAACCTGGATCTGCAGTCCTGCGGGCTGCGGGCCACCTTCTACTCTTCCCTGTCCAATCCCTGCACCCGCTTCGTCAACTCTCTGGTGTACGCGGCGGTGGGGGTGCTGGGCGCCCTCTTCGCCATTGCGGGAGGCATCACGGCGGGCAGCCTGTCGGCCCTTTTGCAGTACGCCAACCAGTACACCAAGCCCTTCAACGATATTTCCAGCGTGATGACTGAGCTGCAGAACGCTCTGGCCTGCGCCCAGCGGGTGTTTGACCTTATCGACGAAGAGCCCATCACCCCCGACGCCCCCGACGCCATCGAGCTGCATAAGGGTGCGGGCCGGGTGACCTTTGAGCATGTGAAGTTCCGCTATGTGCCCGAGGTACCCCTCATCGAGGACATGAACCTGCGGGTATGGCCGGGGCAGCGCATCGCCCTGGTGGGGCCCACCGGCTGCGGCAAGACCACCCTGGTGAACCTGCTCATGCGGTTCTATGAGATCAACGGCGGATCCCTGAAGGTAGACGACAATCCCATCGACACCGTGACCCGGGATTCCCTGCGGGCCAATCTGGGCATGGTACTGCAGGAGACCTGGCTGAAATGCGGCACCGTGGCGGAAAACATTGCCTACGGCAAGCCGGATGCCACCCGGGAAGAGATCATTGCTGCCGCCAAGAAAGCCCGTGCCCACAGCTTCATCTGCCGTCTGCCCCAGGGGTACGACACCATGATCGCCGAGGACGGCGACAACCTGAGCGCCGGACAGCGGCAGCTGTTGTGCATTGCCCGGGTCATGCTCCGCCGCCCGCCCATCCTGATCCTGGACGAAGCCACTTCCAGCATCGACACCCGCACCGAGGTGCTGGTGCAGGACGCCTTTGAGGAACTGATGCGGGGACGCACCAGCTTCATTGTCGCCCACCGTCTTTCCACCATCAAGAATGCCGACCGCATTCTGGTGATGAAGAGCGGCAGCATCATCGAGAGCGGTACCCACGAAGAACTGCTGGCCAAGCAAGGGTTCTACGCCCAGCTGTACCAGAGCCAGTTCGCACCGGCCTGAAGGTCAAAATAAGGAGGAAAATGAATATGTCCAACACGCAGATCCCGCAGAACTACAAAAGCCTTCTGGGCCTGTACGATACCCAGAAAGCCATCGGCCTGATCAAGACCATCTTTCAGGAAAAGCTGTGTGCGGCGCTGCACCTGAAACGGGTCACCGCTCCCCTGTTCGTGCTGCATGGAAGCGGTCTGAACGACGACCTGAACTGCGTGGAACGCCCTGTGCGGTTTGACGTTCCCTGCCTGGATGGCGAAGCGGAAGTGGTGCACAGCCTGGCAAAGTGGAAGCGCTTTGCCCTGGCCAAGTACGGGTTCCGCCCCGGGCAGGGCCTGGTGTGCGATATGAACGCCATCCGCCGGGACGAGACCCCAGACAACCTGCACAGCATTTATGTGGACCAGTGGGACTGGGAGCGGGTGGTCACCGAAAAGCAGCGCACCATCCCCTTCCTGAAGGACACGGTGCGGGATATTGTGGATGCGGTGTGCGCCACCGCCGACGAACTGCGCTGGAAGTTCCCGGAACTGAAAAAAGTCCGCCTGGGCCGTGAGGTCACCTTCATCACCACTCAGGAACTGGAAAACCTTTACCCCGACCTGACCCCGAAAGAGAGGGAAAACGAGTTCACCCGCCTGCACGGCACCGTCTGCATCATGCAGATCGGCGGCCAGCTGGCCCGCGGCCAGCCCCATGACGGACGCGCCCCCGACTACGACGACTGGACCCTGAACTGTGATATCCTGTTCTGGCACAAGCCTTTGGGCTGCGCTCTGGAGCTGTCCAGCATGGGTATCCGTGTGGACGCCGCCGCTCTGCGCCGCCAGCTGGAAGAAGCCGGCTGCCCCCAGCGGGCGGAACTGCCCTTCCACCAGATGCTGCTGAACGGTCAGCTGCCCCTGACTATGGGCGGCGGTATCGGCCAGAGCCGTCTGTGCATGCTGCTGCTGGGCAAAGCCCATGTGGGCGAAGTCCAGGTGAGCCTGTGGGACGACGAGACCCGCGCTGCCTGCGAGAACGCCGGGGTGACCCTGCTGTGACCGGCGAGGAACGCCTGGCGGCCTTTGAGGCAATGCTGGATTCGGTACAGAAACAGTATGCCGAGACCACCGCCCGCATGGACAAGATGAAGCTGGAAGGCAAGGTCAAGACCGCCACCTATCGCCAGCTGTTCGCCCGCAAGCTGAGTTTGCAGGATGTGCTGACGATGTACCAGGTGTACGGACTGCTGACAACGGAAGATGCCGAGAAATAAAGCGGACACAGCACCGGCTTTCGTGCCTTTGTCCCAATCATCTTCCATCCAGAAACACAAACAACCGCCCCTGGGCCGCCGAGTTTTATCGGCCGGTCCGGGGGTGTTTTCTTGGGCCGATGCGGATTTTCAGCTGTAAACCATCCGTAAATTTTACCTGCTTGCCACCCGTTTCATTGCGGGTTATAATGAAAAAAACACGCGCAGAGTGCAACTACTGACATCAGCAAGGGAGGCCGGGACGTGTACAAGCTCATTATCATTGACGATGAGGAGATAATCGCCGACGGGATGGCACAGCTGTTCCCCTGGCAGAATATCGGGTTTCAGGTGGACCAGGTCTTTGCTTCGCAAAGTCGTGTGCCAAATGGGGACGTCGCCCCCTTTGGAACCCCCCCGGCGGCGAACCGATGGGGAGCCTGCAGGTAAGCGACCGGTTCCCCGGCGGTATCCCCGGACTGCAGTGGCAGTGGCAGGCCAACCCACATCCCGAAACCCGGCTGCGTCCCGCCGAAGGAAATGGGTTGAATCTCACCTGCGGTTATGCAGGCAGTTTGTGGCAGCAGCCCAACCTGCTTTCTCAGATGCTGCCAGCTGCCGACTTCACAGCCAGCGTCCGCCTTTCCCTGGCAGATGCCGGCGCAGGCAGCCAGGTCGGGTTCACAGTACTGGGACATTGCTACTCGGCCGTGGAACTCTGCCACGAACCGGATCATTGTACCGTCCGCCTGCTGCAAGGCAAGGTGCAGGATCTTTCCCCTGCGGGACAGGCCGAGGAAACAACCCTGATTGAGAAAGCAATTGACACAGACGAAATTATCGTTACAATGAAAGTAGAAGAGGCAAAGCGGGTGGAATATGGGTTCCGCACACCGGACGGACTCCTGGAAATTCTGGGAGATCCGCTGCCTGTTACGGTCGCGACCTGGACGGGCGCCCGGCTGGGTCTGTATGCCCGCGGTGCCGGACAAGGCGATACCGCCCGGGCGGAGGACCTGCAGATCCTGCTGTAAAACCAGCCCGCTCCCCTATCGCCGCAAACTCTTACCTATACAGGGGGAAGGAACAATGGCACAAGTTGCAATCCGCTTAAACACCATCGGCGAAGTGAAGGAATTCAACCACATTGCCGAGACTATTCCGGGAGATGTGGATATCCACTCCGGCAAATACTGTGTAGACGCCAAATCCATCATGGGGATTTTTTCCCTGAATCTGGGTTGTGTGCTCACGGTAGAAGCCGCCGGTTTGAGTGAGGAAGCACTGAGCCAGAAATTTGCAGCCTTCCTTGTGTGACAGGATAGATAAAAAGGGACCGTTCCCCCACCGGGAACGGTCCCTTTTATTTTGTGTCAGGAAGTTTGCGGGCAAGCTGTTCACTCCAGCACAAAGGGGATGAGCTGATCTTCGTCAGTATACAGAAACAGGTAGTTCCCATATTCTTCAGAAACATAAATACTGTTGCCCACAAGATCGGCACACCCGCCGGACTGCATATTCTCGTTCAGCTCCATATGGGAGACATCTTCAGCCAGGGTTCCCGCCACCGTCAGCGATTCTTTGGATAAACGTGGAAAAAGTTTGCTGGAAGTCATCAGATACACCTGGTCATTGTACATGATGACGGGGCGGCTGGAATACTGCTCCGACACGTCCTCTGAATCAGTCAATTCCCGGTACACGCCATTGCCCAGCAACAGAAGGAGTAAAAGAGCGAGGGACAGAAATGGCCACAACGACAGCAAAATCTTTTTCATCCTCCTCATCCTTTCCACATTTACATTTATATTCCATTTTATAAGAAGGTACAGTCACACCTTCCGACTTCACCTATAAATACGCAGACGCCAGGCAGATGTTACAAGCACTGCGAAAATCCGCCGCACACTATTTTGTTCCCTGCATCTCATTGACTTCATGGTATCCCATCCGGTTCAGTTCGGGTTGGGCAATGGTTTCCACCGAAATGCTCCCACCGGCCCTGTCCCCCCCTTAAATAAGCCGGAACAGGTCAACTTAAGGAAAGATCCCATCAGAGAGAAAAAGCCGCACAGACCGCCTTTCCGGCTTTTCTGCAACACCCCCGCAAAAACACACTTCTACGCTTCGGTTTACCTGCGGATACTACGGCAATACTGTGTGGATTCTCGTGCCTGATTTTCAAGGACAGCTGCGCCCGGATATAACAAAAGAACCGTGAAACTTTCGTTTCACGGTTCTTTTTGGGCTGATCTGACGGCCCTTGTTTGGTCCGAGTGGCGAGAGTCGAACTCACGGCCTCTTGAACCCCATTCAAGCGCGCTACCAAACTGCGCTACACCCGGTCACGACCGAACCGGTCAGTCAGCATATATGATTATACCGGACTCGAATGGCTTTGTCAACGTTTTTTTCGAATTTTTTTGAAGTTTTTTCAAAAAATTTTTGGTTTTTTCAAAAAATCACGCTTGTTCGTATCCTTTTCTGCGGATCACATCCACCACCTGATCCACATACTTCTGGCAGGTTTCCTTGGTGGGCGCTTCCACCATCACGCGGACCAGCGGCTCAGTGCCGGATTCACGCACCAGGATACGGCCGGTATCCCCCAGTTCGGCGGCCACGGCCTGCACAGCGGCCTGCACAGCCGGGTCAGCCTGGGCGGCAGCTTTATCGGTCACACGGACGTTGACCAGCACCTGGGGATAAATCACCAGCGGGGCAGCCAGTTCGCTCATGGGCTTCTTGCGGGCCAGCATGACTTCCATCATCTTCAGGCTGGTGAGGATGCCGTCACCGGTGGAGGCATACTTGCTGAAGATGATATGGCCGCTCTGCTCGCCGCCGATGCGGCTGCCATGCTGCTGCATATACTCATATACATATTTGTCGCCCACGGCGGTCTTGGCGTATTCGATTCCCAGGTCATCCAGGGCCTTGTACAGGCCGAAGTTGGACATAACGGTGGTGACCACGGTGTTGCCGATGAGCTTGCCGCGTTCCTTCATATAACGGCCGTAGATGTACAGGATATGGTCGCCGGTGATGACGTTGCCCTTCTCATCCACGCACAGGCAGCGGTCGGCGTCGCCGTCGTAGGCAAAGCCGATATCCAGGCCCTTCTCCACCACAAACTTCTGCAGGCCTTCGATATGGGTGGACCCGGCGTTGCGGTTAATGTTCAGGCCGTTGGGTTCGGCGTTGATCACGTAGGTAGTGGCGCCCAGGGCGTCGAACACCGACTTGGCGATGTTCCAGGCAGAGCCGTTGGCACAGTCCAGGCCTACCTTGACGCCCCGGAAGGAATACACGCCCAGGGAGATCAGGTAGCCGATATAGCGGTTGCGGCCCGCCACATAGTCCACGGTGCAGCCGATCTGATCCTTGGTGGCATAGGGCAGTTCGTCCCAGTGCTCACCGAAGGCGTTGAGGTCGCCGTCCAGGTAGGCTTCCACCAGAGAGATGACCTCTTCGTCCATCTTCTCGCCCTGGCCGTTGATGAGCTTGATGCCGTTATCATAGTAGGGGTTATGGCTGGCGGAGATCATGATACCGCAGTCGAAGCCGTCCACCCGGGCCACATAAGCCACAGACGGGGTAGTGGTAACGTGCAGCAGGTAGGCGTCTGCACCGGAAGCCACCAGGCCGCCCACCAGCGAATACTCGAACATATAGCTGGAACGGCGGGTGTCCTTGCCGATGACGATGCGGGCGGGGCCGCCCTGAATAGCACGGCCTTCCTGCTCATCACGGCGGCGCTTCTCGTTGTAATACCAGCCCAGGAAACGGCCGACCTTGTAGGCATGATCCGCGGTCAGATTCATGTTGGCTTCGCCGCGGAAGCCGTCGGTACCAAAATATTTACCCATTTTATTCCCCTTTCAGGTGATGCAAAGCAAATTCAGACTGCGGGCGCAATGGCGCACAACTGCAGTTCCGTGCTTATTGTACCGCATGCGCGGCCAAATGTCCAGCGCGGCGGGGCGATGTGAATTGACGATGCGGGATTTCTGGGGTATATTGAAGCTATATTTTTCACTTTCAAGAAAGGATATGCGTCATGGCCAACGAACCATTCCGCCTTTTGTTCCCCGCCGGGTATCCCCCGCCGGAACGCTGCGCCCTGCCGGACACCGGATTCATCCACGCTTTGCAGCTGGACCAGATGATCGGCATCCGACGGGAAAGCTACCGCGGCATTGCGGACCTGCATCTGGAGCAGTTTTTCAGCTGCGAACCGGCGGTGCTGGCCTACCGGGCAGAGCTGATCCTGGAAATCGCGGACAGCGAACCCCTGCAGGCCCTGGTTCGGGATGCTTTGCCCCTGATCCGGGACGCCTACGAGATGCGCAAGGTGCTGAACCGGGGCGACGGCAGCCTGGAAAGCGGTCTGGCCAGCACCCGCTATATTGAGCAGTATCTGGAATTGGTGGAACTGTTCCGCTCCCGCCTGGCGGCTTTGGATGTGACCAGCGCCGGGCTGCGGCGGCTGAAAGAGGAGATCGAAGCCCGGTGTGCCAGCGAAAACTACCGGGCCTTGCGCGCCCATCTGGGAGAACTGGAAGTTCAGATCGGACAGGTAAAAAGCATCTCCCTGGGTGTGAACCTGGACGGCAGTTTGCATGTGACCGAAGCTGGGCTGCTGGGTCTGCACACACAGCCTTTCCGACAGGGCAGCGTGCTGGACAAGCTGCTGGGACGCGGCGGCGATCCCATGGTGTGCATGTCCGGTTTTGCCAACGTGATCAAGGCCGGGCGGGACGACGAAAAGCAGGCACTGAACGGAGCGGTGCACCGGGCTTTGGACACGGTATTTGCCAAGGTCATCCGCAGCTGGGAGCCGGTGATCAACCAGTTCTTCCACGACGAGACCCGCTTCTTTATTGAGCTGCTGGACGACCTGCGGTTTCTGGCGGCAGCGGTGCCCTTTATCTGCCAGCTGCGGCAGGCAGGGTGCCCGGTATGCCGCCCCGCTATCCGCCCGGTGCAGGACCGGGCTTTGCGGCTGCGCAACGTATACAATCCCATGCTGGCACTGAAAGCCCCCGGCGAAACCATCGTCTGCAATGATTTCTGCCTGGATGAAAAGGGCCGGTTCTATCTGGTAACGGGGCCCAACCACGGCGGCAAATCCATCTTCTGTTATTCGGCGGGCATGGCCCAGGCGCTCTTCCAGCTGGGGCTTCCGGTGCCTGCCGAGGAAGCAGAAATGAGTCCCGTCACCGGCATCTACACCCACTTTCCCACTTCGGACGAGGACAACTACGGCAAAGGGCGGCTGGAAAGCGAGTGTGCCCGCATCAGCGCCATTCTGCCCCGGCTGCGCAGCACCGACATGCTGCTGATGGACGAAAGTTTCAGCTCCACCAGTCTGCTGGAAGGCGGATACATCGCCGCCGAGGTGCTGGCCGCCATCAGTGAGATCGGCTGTTGCGGGTTGTATGTGACCCACATCCACGAGCTGAGCCAGCGGGTGGATGAGCTGAGCGTGGGTCCCGGCAAGCTGGACAATCTGGTGGCCCAGATGCAGAATGTGGGCAACGGCACCCGAAGTTACCGCATTCTGCGCACCACCCCGGACGGGCTGAGCTACGCCCGGGACATTGCCCGCAAATACGGCCTGAGCCGGGAGGAGATCCTGCGTCAGCGCCGGGAAAACCAATCCTGAAATAAGAAAACGCACCCTCTGTTCCGTCCCTTTTAGACGGTTCGGCGGGTGCGTTCTTTCATGTTTTATTCGCTGACGGGCGGGGCATCGTCGTAGCCTTCCAGAAAGGTATGGGCAACGCCCCGGGACTTGTAGCCGGGAACGGTGTCCAGACAGACGGCGTGCAAAGCGCTGAAAATATTGTTTTCGATGTTGGGATTCCCCTTTTTCAGTTCTCGCAGCAGAGTCTTGACCTCCTGCCGCTTGGACGCGCCGGGTTCATCGCTGCGGGCGGTCATGCGGCAGGCACATTGCAGAAAATGCAGGTCATGATACCGGGACCAGGCCACGATATCCTGCTCCTTGACGCAGTACAGCGGGCGGATGAGCTCCATGCCGGGGAAGTTCTTGCTGTGCAGCTTGGGGGGCATGCCTTGCAGCTGGGCGCCGTAGAACATACTCATGACGGCGGTCTCGATCACATCGTTGAGATGATGGCCCAGGGCGATCTTGTTGCAGCCCATGAGCTGCGCCTGCTTGTACAAATGCCCCCGGCGCATGCGGGCGCAGAGATAGCAAGGGTTGCGGTCGGTGTTGTAGGCCGTATCAAAAATATCCGTCTCAAACACGGTGATGGGAATATTCAGCAGTCTGGCGTTGTCCTCGATCTGGCGGCGGTTCTCCGGGGCATAGCCGGGGTCCATGACCAGGAACTTCAGCTCAAAAGGCACCTCGGTATGGCGGTGGAGTTCCTGCATCAGCTTGGCCAGCAGCATGGAATCCTTGCCGCCGGAGATGCACACCGCCACCCGGTCCCCATCCTGCACCAGTTCATACCGCTTGATGGCGGCCACAAAGGGGTTCCACAGCTGTTTGCGGTACTTCTTGATGAGACTGCGCTCGATCACTTCATAAGGCTGCAGTTCACGGGGCATCCTTTGCCACCTCCTTGTCTGCCAGTTCCGGCCAGCCGGCCAGGTCCTTGATGACCTCCCCGGCCAGGATCAGCCCCGCCACCGGCGGCACAAAGGCGTTGGACCCGGGCACCGGACGGCGGGCCGGACCGGTGCGGGCGGTGTCCAGGCTGCCGCCGCTCTGGGACGGGACGGCATGGGGTGTCTCCCGAGAATAGACCACCTTCAGATGGCGGATGCCCCGCTTGCGGCACTGGGTGCGCATGGCCCGGGCCAGGGGGCAGACCGAGGTGGCATACAGGTCCGCCACCTCAAAGGCGGTGGGGTCCATCTTGCCGGCGGCGCCCATGGAACTGATCACCGGCACCCCCACCTGCTGGGCCAGAAACGCCAGCTCTACCTTGGCGCTGACGGTATCGATGGCGTCCGCCACATAATCAAAGGCGGAAAAATCAAACTGTCCCGCGGTATCCGGGCCAAAAAACACCCGGTGGATGTTCACCACCGCATCCGGGTTAATGGAGTGGATGCGCTGGGCAAAGACTTCCACCTTTGGACGGCCCAGGGTCTCGTGGGTGGCGATGATCTGTCGGTTCAGGTTGGTCAGGCAGACCTCATCGTCGTCGATCAAGTCCAGGGTGCCCACACCGCTGCGGGCCAAGGCTTCCACGGCGTAGCCGCCTACCCCGCCCACACCGAACACCGCCACACGGGCGTTCTGCAGGCGCTGCATGCCCGCTTCTCCCAACATGGTACGGGTGCGGGAAAACTGATCGATCATGGGGCCACCATCCTAATCCCTACAATTTCTGTTGGTCATTGTAG
>CALXHS010000058.1 GCA_944388165.1 uncultured Gemmiger sp.
AGTGCCGCCGGGAACTGGAACTGCAGATGAAGCGGGAAGGCGAGAAGGCGGTCATGGATCTGGGCATCCACAGCCTGCATCCCGACCTGGTCAAGCTCATCGGCCGTCTGAAGTACCGCACCAGCTACGGCCAGAACGTGCTCAGCCACAGCCTGGAAGTGGCCTGGCTGGCCGGCCTGATGGCAGGCGAACTGGGCCTGAACGTCCAGCAGGCCCGCCGTGCCGGTCTGCTGCATGACATTGGCAAGGCCCTGGACCACGAGATCGAGGGCAGCCACGTGCAGATCGGCGTGGACATCTGCAAGAAGTACCGGGAAAATCCCGCTGTCATCCATGCCATTGAAGCTCACCACGGCGACGTGGAGCCCAAGACCCCCCTGGCATTCGTTATCATGGCGGCCGACGCCATCAGCGCAGCCCGCCCCGGTGCCCGTCGGGAAAACATGGAAAGCTATATCAAGCGTCTGGAAACCCTGGAAAGCCTGTGCAACAGCTTTGACGGCGTGGACAGCTCCTACGCTGTGCAGGCAGGCCGTGAAGTGCGCATCCTGGTCCAGCCCGACAAAATCGGCGACGATCAGGTCATCCTGCTGGCCCGCAGCATTGCCAAGAAGCTCGAGGACGAGCTGGATTACCCCGGTCAGATCAAGGTCAGCGTGATCCGCGAAAGCCGCGCCACCGAGTACGCGAAGTAAAAACCGAACCCCCAAAGCAAAATCAAACATCCCCGGCCGAATTTCGGCCGGGGATGTTTTTGTGTGGCGGGGAATGGCAAGTAAAAACCGCGGTGCCGGAAGACATCGCGGTGAAGAAATCGGAATGGCTTATTCGTCGTTTTTCAGCTGCGCGTCCCGCATTTCCTTGATGGTGGCTTCCAGGTTGAAGCTCTTTTCCAAAGGAATGTAGATGATCAGCAGGCTGGGGACCATGGGTAGCCACAGGTTGGTGAAGGGGAACAGGTATACCGACAGGGGGAAGAAAAGGAGGAAGGCACCCCAGTACACCACCTGCACCGCAATGGCACCCACGCTGCGGGGCAGATACCCCAAAAACAGCAGGATGGAATTTTTCAGGATTCCGGAAAGCGGCATGTCCAGCAGTGCCAACTGGGGAATGATGTAGGTCATCAGGCCCAGGATCAGCACCATACCGGCAATCAGGATGCCCCAGCTGACCACCGAGGAACCAAGGCTGTCCATATGGAACAGGGTGAACACCTGCATGCCCAGGATCAGGCCGAACACGGCGCCCGGCAGCAGGCAGGCCTTGGCGTTGCGCTTCCAGGCGCGGCGGTAGGTGGGCCACCAGTACCCCGGTTCATCCCGCAGGCTGCGCAGGACGGTGTCCGCCATGCCGCACAGCTGGGGCGCGGCGATCATGCCGCCCACCAGACCGGCGATGAACACAAAGATCAGCGCATGGGAAAGAACAGCCATGATGATGCCGAACAAAAAGGGGATCATGCTGATCGCAGCCAGAAAACCGGCCTTGAAAAAGGACCAGAAGTCACGGCCCAGAATCTCGAACAGACGGAAAATACCCTTTTTGCGGGGCTCGTCCGGGCGCACACCCGGACCCGGACGGTTGTAGCCGCCGAAAAACGAAGAAAAAATGGACATGATATACCTGTCTCCTTTTATGGACGTATCTTGCCCTATTGTAACAGAATCGCCGGATTTGTACAACAGTTTCTTATGGGTTGTGGTCACAGGGTTGTAAAATTCGCCGGGGCGGCTTTACAAACGGGGTAAAAAAAAGTACAATAAGGAGTATGACATTCCGGTTACAAAACAACCGGGCCGCGGGCGTTCCCTTGCGCCGCGAAAAGAAAACAGGAAAAGAGGATCAAGCCTATGAAACGTACCCTCCTTTGTGTGCTGGCTGTTCTGATGGCCTGCACCATGCTGGTGGCCTGCAAGAAGTCGGGCGGCGACACCACCACGTCGGAAAACCCTGCGGCGACCCAGGAGCCCGAGGCTACTCCGGAGCCGACCCTGCCCCCCTATGAGGCCAACGTTCTGACCGGCGAAGCCCAGGATGAAGACTATCCCGTGGGCCAGCGCATTACCGGTATCATGGTCAACAACATCACCGTGGCCCGTCCCCAGCGCGGTCTGTCCCGTGCCCAGATGCTGTTTGAGATCAAGGTGGAAGGCGGCATCACCCGCTTCATGGCCCTGTTCAACGACTACAACGACATCGAGGAGATCGGACCCGTTCGCTCCGGCCGTGACCAGTTCTTCCAGCTGCTGCTTCCCTGGCAGGGCCTGTACGTCCATGAAGGCGAGAGCGTTTTCATGCGTCAGTACGCCACCGAATATGAATACGGCCTGCTGAACAACAACGACGGCGCCAACGGCTACCGCGACTACAACCGCGTGAACTGGCAGGGCCTGACCCACGGCAACGGCCTGGCTCTGGAACACACCATGTACACCAGCGGTGAAAACATCAAGGCCTACATCGAAGACAACGATGTGGATATGAACCGCGATTACAACTCCACCTTCTTCAACTTCGTGGACTACCGTACCAACGAGGTGCGCGACCTGTCCAACAGTGTGGACAGCGCTTACAGCGACAAGTATGGCCCCGTGGTGCAGAACGGCGAATATGTGGCCATCACCCATTCCCAGAGCTACAAGACCCGTTTCCTGTATGACTCTGCTTCCACCACCTACAAGATGCAGCAGTATTACTCCACCGACGGCTCCTGGCGTGATACCGTGGATGAAGAATACGACGAACAGCTGGCCTTCACCAACGTCATCATCCTGTACACCGACATGGCAGCCTATCCCGGCGACAGCCACGACATCCAGAACGTGGATTACGGCAACGGCGGCATCGGCTACTACTGCTACGGCGGCAAAATCGAAAAGATCTACTGGCAGAAGGGCACCCCGCTGGAAGCCCTGCGCCTGTACTACCTCACCGAGGATGGCCAGTGCAGCGACCAGCAGCTGGATGTGAACATCGGCAAGAGCTATGTCACCGTTGTGGACATTGACGAAGCTGAAAAGCTGGAGACCGGCACCCTGGCGGACTATGACCTGGCCGCCAAGGACGAAGCTACCAGCGAAGCTGTGGTGAACGAGGAAGACGTGGAGGCCGGCGAGGGCGAGACCCTGGGCCAGTCTCTGGACGAAATCAACGGCTGAACCTGAACAATCGCAACAAGAAGGCGCACAGCCGCCGCCCGGCAGCGGGCAGGCCGTGCGCCTTTGCGGCTATCTTCCGGGACTGCGCGTTCCGGCATTCACAGAGGAAAACGTATGAGAAAATCCATCCGCATGGCCGCCGCCCTGCTTTCGGTCCTGATGCTGGCGGCCTGCTCTGCGCCCGGTTCCTCCGAACCGACGCAGACACCCGCCGCCTCTCCCACGGCCGAACCCACCCCCACACCGGCCCCGGCCAACAACACCAACCCCCTCACCGGTGAGACGACCGAGACCGACTACAACAACCAGCGCCCGGTGGCTGTCACCCTGCGCAACGGCGAAGGCTCCACCCCCCAGTGGGGCGTGAGCAAGGCCAATCTGCTGGTGGAAGGGGTCAGCGAAGGGTACGATACCACCCTGACCGCGGTGTTTGCCACCCGCAATGACATCAGCAAGGTGGGCCCGGTGGGCAAAGTCACCGACCTGGGCCTGCAGCTGGTGCTGCCCCTCAGCGCGGTGCCGGTGCACATCGGCAAAACCACCTATGCTTCCAACCTGCTGAATGTCCTGACCTACCAGGATATGGACGGGCTGAACGTGGGCACTTCCGGTATGGCCTTTGATTCCGACCGCTACGCCAGCGGTTACCGGGAGGAAAATTGCTGGTACACCACCGCCGACCTCATCACCGCGGGGCTGGCCAATTACAGCATGGACACCACCGGGGCCAACATGCCCCTGTTCCACTTCGAGGAGCGACCCGCCCCCGAAAGCCAGAACGGCGCCAATCTGTATATCACCTTTTCCCAGACGGCGGGGGCCGAGCTGAAATATGACACAGCCACCGGTCTGTACCTGCGCCACAATTTCGACGGCACTCCCACTATGGACGCGGACAGCGGCCAGCAGGCTTCCTTCAAGAATGTGCTGGTGCTCTATGCTTCCAGCGGCGTGAAGGACGACGGTTACACCCGCCAGTATGATATGAACGGCGGCACCGGTCTGTACCTCACCGACGGTGCCTGGCAGGAGATCCGCTGGACCAAGGGGGATGCCACCGCGCCCCTTTCTCTTACCGATACTTCCGGCGCCACACTGGCCGTCAATCCCGGAAAGACCTATCTGGCAGTCTGGGGCGGTTATTACGGTCAGGCCCTGCAGCTGTTTGCTTCCGACGGCACCGAGCAGACCCTGCCGGCGGAACCGGCCCTGCTGGAAAGCGGCGTATCTGATGAAGCTGCCGAGGCTGCCCAGGCAAATCAGGATATCGAAAATGCCTACCTGGCTGCCCAGACGGAACTGGCAGCCGCCCAGCAGGCGGTGACCGATGCCGCTGCCACCGAGGATACCTCCGACGATGAAGCCGCAGCCCAGCGGCTGACCGCCGCCACGGATGCCCTGGCCACGGCCCAGGCCGCTTATGAAGCGGTCTTCGGTACGCCCACCCCTGCCCCGGAAGGGGATACGGCGGAATCCCAGCCTACCGAATAACTTCACAACAAAAAGTGCCCCGGCAGCACAGGCTGCCGGGGCACTTTTCGCTTTGCTGTGGGGAAAACTCAGTCCAGGTATCCCCGGGGCACCACGTCGTAGGCTTCGGCCAGGTGGTCCCGCATCCACATGGCGGCGTCCAGCCGCAGGCTGTACCCGCAGCCCGGGTCGGTCATCCACTCTTCGGGATGGCGCTGGGGCAGGGCGTGGCGGGCCAGCATGTTCAGGATCACACCGCCGTGGGTCACACAGGCGGCTTCCTCGGTGTGGGTCTTGAGCATGAACTCGAACAGCTTCATCAGCATACTGCCAGAACGCTCGGCAAAAGCCTGGCGGCTTTCGGCCCCTTCGGGCACCGTTTCGCTGGTGGGGTCCATCCAGGCGGCAAAAGCCGGATCTTTGGCCAGTTCGGTGAGAGGTCGGTTCTCAAACACGCCGAAGCCCATCTCCCGCAGATCCTGCAGGGCGATGGTGCGCACGCCGGGATACAGGATCTCGGAGGTCTCCTTGGCGCGCAGCAGGGGAGAGGTGAACACCAGCCCCACCTGGGGATACTCAAACTGCTGTTTCAGCTGCAAAAGGTCGGCGCGGCCTTCCTCACAAAGAGGCAGGTCGGTGCCGCTGCCGATGTAGCGGCCTTCCAGGTTGCCGGCGGTCAGGCCGTGACGGATGAGATGAAGTTTGTAGTATTTCAAAATGCGTCCCTCCTGTGGGAAAAATCGCGCTCCGAAAAGGAAAATAAATTATTACAAAATAGTTACAATTTGGAGAATTTTCCGCCCTTGCCAGAATTTGGGGGCACAATATTTGCAACTTGCCTTTGCATGGGGAACCAATATCTAGTTTGCGGCGAACCGGTTTGCACAAAATGCCGGAAATTGGCCAAAAAACTTGGCGAAAATGGGCTTTACAAAGCGTTTTTTCGCAGATATAATCAACACTATGTAATGAGTGTGAAGGACGGAACAACATGGCAATGGAATTCAACCGAATCATCACCCTGCTGCGGAAAGAACGGGGCATCACCCAGAAACAGGCAGCCGGAGACCTGGGCATCAGCCAGGCCCAGCTTTCCCATTATGAAAAGGGAATCCGGGAATGCGGCCTGGAATTCGTGGTGCAGGTGGCCGATTATTACGGTGTTTCCTGTGATTATCTGTTGGGGCGCAGCGCCGAGCGCAGCGGCCAGACCATCACGGTGGAGGACCTGCCCGAAGGCAGTGCCACTTCCGGCAGCGTCTACCGCGGCAGTGTTCTGCCCACCATGTATAAAAAGCTCATCGAAAACTCGCTGGATATCCTTTTTGATAAACTGGACCAGTGCCGGGACAAGCGGGTGGTGGTGGCGGTCAGCAACTATCTGATGCTGGCCGTCTACGGCATGTTCCGCCAGCTGTACCAGGCCGCGCCCAAGAACGTGGCCAGCCTGTTCCGAGTCAGCCCGGCCCGGTGGCAGCATGCCGCCGACGCCGCCATGGCTGCCCAGCAGGGGGAACTGGCCGCGGTGCTGGCCGGTGAGGACAAGGAAGGCCCCGCCCCCGACCCGGCGGTGTTCAGCATGACCACCGAGAGCCTGGCCCGGGAATACCCCCGCCATGCCACCAGCCTGATGAATCTGGTGAAAAACAGCGAGGAAGCGGTGCGCGAACTGCAGCGCTGATCTTTTTACAGATTACAGAGAAGCCAGGTTACAGAGAAGCCAGGGCCCGGCGGCAGGCGCCGCAGACGGGCTTGCCGTGGAACACCACCACATCGTCAGACACATCGCCGCAGAATTCGCAGCAGCCTGCCGGGCGGTATTTGCGCAGGATGATGCAGTCTCCGTCGGTCATGATCTCCAACGGTGTTTCGGGTGTGACGCCGAACTGTTTGCGCAGGTCCTTGGGCAGCACAATGCGCCCCAGACCGTCCACATTGCGGATGATGCCTGTCGATTTCATACTGGGTTCCCTCCCACTCCACGCCCACCGGGAAAAACCACGGATCAAGGCGCTATTTGGCGGCCGAAACTCTATATTTGCCGTCGAATGGTGACGGCGGCCGCAACTTCTTGTGGATAGTATACGATATTTTGGAAGATTTGTCAATATTTGGAAATAAAACCAGACTCCTGGATTTTTGTGCAAAAAACTGCCGTCCCGCATTATGCGGGGCGGCAGTTTTCCTGTATTGGCCCGAAAGGATTGTGTCGGGAATCAGTTCCCGGCGGTCAGGGGCAGGGTCAGGCTGTGGGCGGTGTCTGCCTCATAGCCGGGCTCGAAGTAATAACGCCAGGTGGTGATGGATTCCAGCTCCTCGTCGGTGGCTGCGTAGTAGTCCAGGCGGCAGCTCCACACGCCGGTCTTGGGGTCCACGGTGGCGCTGGACATGGCGCTGTGGCCGTTGATGGTGGTTACCAGGTCATCATCGTCGGGGATGATCTCGTTGGCGTTGGACAGCCCGTAGGGAACCATCTCATAGCTGATGGACCCGTTCTCCACCTTGTAATTGCGCACGGTGAAGCCGCTCACATCGGTGGTGGCCACGGTCACACCGGCTTTCATCTCCTCGGTGGTCAGGGTGCGTTCCTGGGAGTCGTATTCCCCCTTGTGCACCACCGGGGTCAGGGTCAGTTCGGTGGCGCCGTCCGCCGGAGCGGTGACATTATAGGCAGCAGCTCCGCTGCGGGCATAATACCCCTGGGTGTGGATGGTGTACAATTCCTTGCCGGTGTTGTCGGTGATCAGGAGCAGACCGGGGAACAATCCTGCGGTACTGCCTGTCACGGTGGTGTTGTCCGGTTCCAGACCGGCCGGGTCATCCCCGAAATCCACCACCATCACCCCGCCCACCGGGCCGAAAGCCAGGCGCCGCAGGCGCAGGGGCGCGTCTATGACCACTTTGCCCTCCAGGTCTGCGGTGTAGGTCTGCCCCATGTCGTAGATGCCGGGCTGGGCGCTCAGGCTCTGGGCCCGCACCTGGGCGGCGTCCAGGGTGAAGGTGAAGGACCAGCTTCCGTCCACACCTAAAGCGTTGTAGCATTCGTCCAGATCAACGGTCAGGGTGTCACCCTCCGGCAGGTCGATGAGGCTGTAATGCACCCAGACCTGCAGGGTGTTGTCGTCCACCCGGTAGAAGTCCTGCACCTGATAGCTGGCCGAGCAGACCGCCTGACCGTTGATCAGGGGGCCCTGGCCGATATCACCGTCAAAGGTGGGCATCCAGCCCAGCAGAGCGCTCAGCTCGCTCTGGCCGAAATAGTCGCTGCCCCCCGGACGGTCCAGCAGGTCAGGGATCAGGTTGTCCTTGCGGATGGTCAAAAACAGGTTCATGGCCGCAGTATCCATGGAAACGCTCTCCAGCGTCATGGAAAGCCCGTTGCTTTCGCAGGTCTGGCCGATGGTCACGGTGTGGGCGGCCATGGCTTCGGCGGCGGTGGAAAAGCTGCCGTGGGGGGCGTCCAGGGCGCTCTCGGCGGTGGCCGGGTCGGGAGCGTTGTTGAAGAACCCGATCTCACCCTTGCCCAGCTGCAGCAGGGCGGGTCCTACTGCAGCCACACCCAGGGAGAGAGCGCACACCGCCGCCACAGCCGCCGCAAAAACGCCCGCTTTGCGCAGGGGACGGCGGGGGACCTTGTGCAGCACCGGGGCGTTATAGGACGCTTTTTCGGTCTGCGGGGGTTCCAGCCCGGCTTTCTCACAGGCCGTGGCCAGAATGCGGTCCCGCTGGTCGCTGGTCAAAGGCGCCTGGGCGGCGGGCATCCCGCTCAGGCGGTTTTCCAGGGAATGGGTATGTTCTGTCTTACGCATGACGGATCTCCTCCCGTTGTGTTTCGATGAAGCGCTGGCGCAGTCTGGCGCGCCCGCGGGAAAGCCGCACATTCACGTTGTGCTCGGTCATGTGCAGCCGCCGGGCGATCTCCCGGGCCGGTTCCAGCAGGTAATACCGCCGCAGAAAGATGGTGCGGTCGGGCTCGTCCAGGTCCAGCACCAGCCCCTGAATGATCTCCTCCGCCTCGGTGGGCTGGGGTGTGAGCATCCAGTCCCCGGCGGCTTCGTCCAGGGGCACGGTGCCGCTGCGGCGCAAGGCCCGCCACCGGGTGATGGCGGTGTTGCGGGCGGTCACACACAGCCACCCTTTCAGTGAGCGGGCGTCCCGCTGCAGCTGGGGGGCGTGGCGCCAGGCCGACACCAGCACGTCGGCCACACATTCCTCCGCGTCCTGGTCGGCATCGGGCAGCACCCGGCGTACGATGGCGTGGATCATGGCGCCGTAGTTGTCCAGCACGGCGGCCAGCCCGGCCTGCGGGTCGCCGCACAGCAGCGCCAGCAGTTCGCGATCATTGACAGTGTGCAAGTTGGTTTCCTCCTTTGTTGGGCCCTTCACCCATCAAGACGCAGCGGAAAGGGGAAAAGTCACAGACAAAAACAAAAATCCCCGCCCTTTTTTGCAAAGGACGGGGAAGATCAGCGGTATCAGTAGCTCAGAATGTCCTTGACGGTGCCGGACATGGAGAACAGCTTGGCGGAGATGTGGTCCAGATACACGATGCCCAGCTTGAGGCCGCTTTCCTCGTTGTACATGTCTTCCAGCTGGGGCATGGCCTTGAAGGCCGCTTCCAGGGCTTCGGGGCTGTTGTCAAAGTTGGCGGTGCCCTGAATACGCATCCACTCCCCGCGGTCGTTGGCGGCGCAGATCTCCAGGTTGGTGTTGTCCAGCAGCTGCTTGTAGGCTGCCTTGTGCTTGCCGATGCCCAGGCACAGGCGGTCCTTGTACCACATGGCAAAGCCCATGGGCCGCACCCGCGGCAGATATCCATCCACCGTGGCCAGATAGAACGTCGGGTTGTCTTTCAGAAACTGCATGATCTCTTCGCTGGGCTGCATAAAAGTCCCTCCCCGTGATATGTGATGCAAATGGTCAGCCGGTGTGCCGAAATGCCGCAAAGGGTTTGGTTCAGCAGCCGGACGGAAGCGTTTTCAGCGCCGCCAGAATGCGGGCGGCGGCTTCCTTGGTCTTTTCGGCGTCGCCGAAGGCGGTCAGGCGGAAGTAGCCTTCGCCGCAGGCGCCGAAGCCCTCGCCGGGGGTGCCCACCACACCGGCGGTCTCCAGCAGCCAGTCAAAGAACTGCCAGCTGCCCATGCCGTTGGGGCACTTCAGCCAGATGTAGGGGCTGTTCTTGCCGCCGCAGTACCACACGCCCGCTTCGTCCAGGGCGGCGGCGATCACCGCGGCGTTGCGGCGGTAGTAGTTCAGGTTTTCCTGGATCTCGGCCATGCCTTCTTCGGTAAAGACGGCGGCAGCCGCGCGCTGCACGATGTAGGCAACGCCGTTGAACTTGGTGGTCTGGCGGCGCAGCCACATCTTGTTCAGGCTCATGCTTTCCCGTTCCAGGGCCTGGGGCACCACGGTGTAGCCGCAGCGGGTGCCGGTGAAACCGGCGATCTTGGAGAAGCTGCACACCTCGATGGCGCATTCCTTGGCGCCTTCCACCTCAAAGATGCTGCGGGCCAGGCCGGGCTCGCTGACAAAGCACTCGTAGGCGGCGTCAAACAGGATGACGGCGTCATGGGCGCGGGCCCAGTCCACCCACACCTTCAGCTGTTCCACCGTGTAGGTGGCGCCGGTGGGGTTGTTGGGGCTGCACAGATACACCAGGTCGGCGTTCATGGAATCGTCCGGCATGGGCAGAAAGTTGTTTTCAGCGGTGGCGGGCATGTAGACGATCTTGCGGCCGGCCATCACGTTGTCATCCACGTAGACGGGGTAGACCGGGTCGGGCACCAGCACGGTGTTGTTCACGTCGAACAGGTCCAGCAGGTTGCCCAGGTCGCTCTTGGCGCCGTCGGAGATGAAGATCTCGGCGGTGTCCAGCTCCACGCCGTTGCCGGCGTAGTACTTCTGGATGGCTTCCCGCAGGAACGGATAGCCCTGCTCGCTGGGAATGTAGCCGTGGAAGGTCTCCTTGCGGCCCTGTTCATCGGCGGCCTCGTGCAGCGCCCGGACCACGCTCTTGGCCAGGGGCAGGGTCACGTCGCCGATGCCCAGACGGATGATGTCCTTGTCGGGATGGGCGGCCTGGAAATCGGTCACCTTATGGGCGATGGTGCTGAAGAGATAGCTCTCTTCCAGCTCCGCGTAATGCTTGTTCATTTTCATGCAAAGATCCCCTCCTGCAAATTAACCTTATAAATGAGTGTATTTTAACACAAATCTCGTTTTGGTGCAATGCGCTTTACACCAAAACCCCTTTGATCAGGATGGAAAGCCCGCCCCCGGCGCTGTGGATGAACTCCACCGCTTCGTCGCTGTTGCACAGTTCGGCGGGGATCTTGATCTCAATGCCTGTCTCGGTCTTGAAGCTGCGGCTCTCCAGACGCTTCATCCGGGCGGGGGAGACGGTCACCCGGTCGGTGGGGGCCACGCCGGTTTCGGCCAGGGCTTCGTCAAAGGCGGGGGCCGCCAGGGGATACTGCTCCTCGATGCGGGCGCGCACGTCCTCCACCGCGATGGTGTTTTCCACCGCCTGGTTGCGCACCATCAGTTCCACCGCCGTTTCGGTGCCGCCGTCAAAAGGAGGTACGTCCTCCAGGTCGGCGGCTTCGGGGTAGGCGGCCTGCACGGCGGCCACGGCAGTCTCGCACACGGCCTTCAGCTTTTCCTTTTCCGGCAGGGCCTGGGTGCAGCCGAACACCCGGGTAGACAGGTAATAGTCTTTCTTGTCGTCCATGGTGTACCGCTTTTCGATGAGCCGGATGGTCAGGTTGGCCCGGTCGATGAGGGCGGCTTCGTCCGCCTTGGGGCTGCCGGGCAGGATGGTGCGCTGGGGGGCGATGGTGCTGCACTGGCCATTGCCCATGACGTTGGTCACGTGGGTGTAGCCGGGGCGGTAGTTCAGTTTCAGCACCCCGTAGTAGGGCACGCCCTGCACCGTAAAGTCCACAATGGCCAGGTCGCCGGAAGGGATGTCCGGGTACTGGAGCAGCTGCTCAAAGACCACCCCCGCAATGCGGCGGGAAAGGTCGATGAAATCGTCGTTGTGCTGCATCTCCTGCAAAAAGGCGGAGTCGGGCAGGAAGCGGCAGTTCTTGCCGTCGTCGCTGGCAAAGGCCTTTTCCAGGCAGAGGGTGAAATATTCGAACAGGTTGGCGTCCATATCCATGGGCCGGTCGGACAAGACCGGTTCCGACGCCCCAGAATCCAGCAGATGAAAGATGACCTGATTCAGTTTGATGTCCATGCAGAGGGTTCCTTTCTGTTTGTGTCTGGCCCCAGTATACCACATTTTGCCGCCCTTGGACAGGGGATAGCCGCCCCGGCGGGGGGCATACTGAACGGTGAAAGGATGTGAGCGCCCATGATTCCCAGACTGCACGGCCCCGCCGCGCCCCTGTGGGCCACCGACCTGCGGGGGGCACAGCCTGACCCCACGCTTTCCGCACCGCCCCACACACCGCGGTATGACGAGTATCTGCGCCGCACGCTGCCCTGCCGCCAGAAGGCCGCCAAGGCTTTTCTGGAAGGCACCAGCCCCGGTGTGATGCAGAGCTACGCCCCCGACGCCAAGCCGGGAAAAGACGGCTGGGTGGAGGACGACGAGACGGTGCGCCGCCTGATGAAATGGCGGGAACAGGCCATTCACTGAAACGTCCGATGCGCAAAAACCGGGCCCCGCCGAAAAAGGCAGGGCCCGGTCTTTTACATAGGGAGCTTACGGCATCTGAAAGCCCGGTTCCCCCGGCAGCGCCAGGTGGTTGGCTTCCAGCAGGCGGCGGAACTCCTCCTCCGTCATCTCAAAGGTGATGTCCCGGATCATGGAAGGTTCGTGGAGAAGTACCTGCCAGGGGGCGCCGTTGGGCTGCTGCAAAAACAACAGCCCCGACACCTCGCCCAGGCCCTTCACCGCCTCGTCCTCCCGAAGGGACGGGGCCGGTACCACGAAATAGTGGTCCACCATCCGCCCGTCGGGAAAATCATGCTCGATGGCGGCGGGCCATTCCTCCGGGGCGCGGGTATTTTTGTACTGCATGCGCAGCGAAAGAAAATCCGCCGCAGTCAGCTGGCTGGGCATGGGGCCCGCCTCCTTTCCTGTTTGTGTGGATAAATCAGACGCGCACGCTGGCGCCTTCGCCGGTGCCGGTGCCGTCGTCGAATTCATAGGTGTTGCCGGGCAGCAGGGCGTTGAGCAGGATGCCCGCGATGGCGGCGATGGCCAGGCCGGACAGGTTGATGGTAACGCCGGCCACCACGAAGGACAGGCCGCCCACAGAGTTGAAGCCCAGGGCGCAGACCAGGATGACCGCCGCAATGATCAGGTTGCGGGAGTTGGTGAAGTCCACCTGGTTTTCCACCACGTTGCGCACGCCGATGGCGGAGATCATGCCGTACAGCACGAAGCTGATGCCGCCGATGATGCCCGCGGGGATGGAGTTGATGACGGCGTCAAACTTGGGGCTGAAGCTCAGGATGATGGCAAACACAGCCGCAATACGGATGACCAGGGGATCGTAGATCTTGGTCAGGGCCAGAACGCCGGTGTTTTCGCCGTAGGTGGTGTTGGCGGGGCCGCCCAACAGACCGGCCATGCTGGTGGCCAGGCCGTCGCCCAGCAGGGTACGGTTCAGGCCGGGGTCACGGATGTAGTTCTTGCCCACGGTAGCACTGATGGAAGCGATGTCGCCGATGTGTTCCATCATGGTGGCCAGGGCGATGGGCACGATGGTCAGCACAGCGCTGATGAACTCGGGGCTGCCGTCAATGGCAAACAGGCCCATGGACTTGGGGTTCAGGGGCACGCCGAACCAGGCGGCGCTGGTCACGCTGGAGAAGTCCACCGCGCCGGTGACCAGGGCCACCACGTAAGAGACGATCACGCCCAGCAGGATGGGCAGGATCTTGACCATGCCCTTGCCCCAGATGTTGCAGACGATGACGGTGCCCAGAGCCACAAAGGCCAGCAGCCAGTTGGTCTGGCAGTTGCTGATGGCGGAAGGAGCCAGGATCAGGCCGATGGCGATGATGATGGGGCCGGTGACCACGGGCGGGAACAGCTTCATGATGCGGCGGATGCCGAACACCGAGATCAGCAGGCTGAACAGCACATACACCAGGCCGCTCAGGGCGACGGCAGCGCAGGCATAGGGCAGCATTTCAGTGTTGGGAATGGTCTGCTGGCCGTTTTCATCCAGCAGCATGGGGGCCACGATGGCGAAGCCGCCCAGGTAAGCGAACGAGGAACCCAGGAAAGCCGGGACCTTGCCGCCGGTGATCAGGTGGAACAGCAGGGTGCCCAGACCGGCACACAGCAGGGTGGTGGAAACGCTCAGGCCGGTGATCAGGGGCACCAGGACCGTCGCGCCGAACATGGCGAACATGTGCTGCACGCCCAGCACCAGCACCCGGGGCTTGCCCAGGGTCATGGCGTCGTAAACACCCTTGCTGAAATCGGGCGTCTGCGGCGTCTGTTTCTTTTCTTCACTCATGGAACAAACATCCTCCTCAATTTCACACAGCGCCCCGCAGCCTTTGCCGGGCGTTCTCCGTTTCATCATACCAGAAACCGCCTGTATATGCAATATGGCGGCTTGCCGTTTATTCGTGTTTGTGTTAGGATAACAGGCAGACGAAAAAAGGGGAGAGAACGTATATACCTATGGAAAATCTGATTTTCAGCATCAATTCCACCCTGCCGGTGTTTCTGGTCATGGCGGCGGGCTGGGGGCTGCGGCGGCTGGGGTTCCTGCCGCCGGAATTCTGCACCGCGGCGGACAAGCTGGTGTTCAAGGTCACCCTGCCCATCATGCTGCTGTGCGATATGGCTTCGGTGGACCTGAACCATGATTTTGACGGCAAGTTTGTGGGCTTCTGCTTCGGGGCCACCATCATCTCCATTCTGGTGATCTGGGGCCTGTCCCACCGCTTTCTGCGGGACAAGACCCTGGTGGGGGAATTTGTCCAGAGTTCCTACCGCAGCAGCGCCGCCATCCTGGGTGTTGCCTTCATCCAGAACATCTACGGTACTGCCGGTGCCGCCCCGCTGATGATCCTGGGCAGCGTGCCGCTGTTCAACGTTTTTGCGGTGACCATCCTCACGGTGGAAAACCCGGCCTGCAAAGGCAAGCTGCATCCTTCGGCGGTGCTGCGGGGCGTCATCACCAACCCCATCATCCTGGGCATTGCGGCGGGGGCGGTGGTCAGCCTGCTGCCCTTTGAACTGCCCGTTCTGGTCAGCAAGACCTTCGACAGCATTGCTTCCCTCACCAGTCCGCTGGCGCTGCTCTCTCTGGGCGCGTCTTTTGAAGGCGCCCGGGCGGTGCGCAAGCTGGCGCCCACCCTGGGGGCCGCTTTCTGCAAGGTGGCGGTACTGTGCGCGGTCTTTCTGCCCGCGGCGGTGCACCTGGGATTCCGGGATCAGCAGCTGGTGGCTTTGCTGGTCATGCTGGGCAGCCCCACCACCCCCACCAGCTACATCATGGCCAAGAATATGGGCCACGAAGGGGTGCTCAGCGCCAGCGTGACGGTGGTCACCACCCTGCTTTCGGCGCTGACCCTCACGGCGTGGATCTTCCTGCTGCGCAGCGGCGGGTACATTGCCTGATATCTGTATATTTAAAGAAAAAGCCGCCCCGGCCGGGGCGGCTTTTTGGCTGCTTGGATATAGAATTACCGTTCGTCCAGGGTCAGGTAGTCCTGGGCATGGCCCACATACTTGTAGGCAGGGCGGATGATGCGGTTGGCAAACTCCACTTCCTCCACACGATGGGCACACCAGCCCGGCACACGGGCGATGGCGAACAGCGGGGTGTACAGGTCCTCGCTGATGCCCAGCATGCGGTAGATCAGGCCGCTGAACAGGTCCACGTTGGCGCACACCCGCTTGCCGCCGGGATGCTCCTCCGCAAAGACTTCGGGGGCCAGACGTTCGATGCTGCACAGCAGCTCGTATTCCTCGTCGTAGCCCTTTTCGTAGGCCAGGCGGCGGGCATGGGTCTTGAGGATCTGGGCGCGGGGGTCGCTGAGGGTGTACACAGCGTGGCCCATGCCGTAGATCAGGCCGCTGCCGTCCCCGGCTTCCTTGCGCATGATCTTGCGCAGGAACTCCCGCACTTCGTCATCGCTCTGGGGATCATCCACATTTTCCAGAATGTAGTCCAGCTGCTGCATCACCTTCAGGTTGGCGCCGCCGTGCTTGGGGCCCTTCAGGGCGCCGATGGCTGCCGAGATGGCGGCGTAGGTATCGGTGCCGGAGCTGGACAGCACGCGGCAGGTGAAGGTGGAGCAGTTGCCGCCGCCGTGGTCGGCGTGGACCAGCAGGCACAGGTCCAGCAGGCGGGCTTCCTCGTGGGTGAACTTCTGGTCCGCCCGGTAGGTGGACAGAATATGTTCCGCCGTGCTCTGCCCGGGGGTGGGCAGGTGGAAATACATGCTGTTGCGGTCATACACCCGGCGCTTGATCTGATAGGCGTTGACCATCATGGTGGGCAGCTCGGCGATCAGGTTGATGCTCTGGCGCAGGATGTTGGGCAAAGAGGTGTCCTCGGCGTGTTCGTCATAGCTGTACATGGCCAGCACGCTGCGGGCAATCTTGTTCATGATGTTGGGGGACGGGGAATTGAGGATCATATCATCCGCAAAGCCCCGGGGCAGTTCCCGGTGGGTCTCCAGCAGCTTGCGGAACCGGGCAAACTGCTCGGCGTTGGGCAGGCTGCCGAACAGCAGCAGCCACACTGCTTCCTCAAACATGAACCGGTCATGGGCGTCGGCTTCGGCCACCAGGGTGTCGATGTCGATGCCGCGGTAGATCAGCCGCCCGGGAATGGGGGTGACGGTGCCGTCGGGCTGCTTGTCGTAGCCGACAACGTTGGACACGTTGGTGATACCGGCCAGAACGCCGGTGCCGTCGGGGTTGCGCAGGCCGCGCTTGACGCCCAGGCGGTCAGCCTTGCGGGGGTCAAGGTGTGCATTGTGGGCCAGATACTCACCACACAGCAGCTGGATCTCCTCCGGCTCCAGAGCCGGTACGTCGGGATAATACATCGCTTCACGCCTCCTCTATGCGGGCATGCAGGGGTGCATGCGGGGAACGGCACTTTACCACGTAAAAGTGCCACTGGATATAATTTTATAGGATAAGCGCCCCGCCGTCAAGTGGTTTTCTTAAAATAAGAAATCGAACGCCGAAAAGCAACTTAATTTAATTAAGTTTAAATCCCGCTTTGGCCGGTGTAACATTAAAAAGATTCGTTGACAAAGGCGGCTAAAATGGGTATACTCGAATAGACAGGCTTATAAAATAAATGACCCTGCGGCGCGGTTTGCCGCGCGAACCGCGCCTGACAATACAGAAAACAGGGCAGCGGCCGGGAACGCGGTCCCGGCACCCGGCGGTTTTGGCCGCCGCAAGGGCCGCCTTGCTCAAAAGAAACGGAGGTACGCATGAAACTGCACCAGAACGGCGTGTACCTGGTCAACGGCAAGCTGACCGACACCGCCCCCGCCGGCATCACCCAGGAAAAAGCCGCCGAAGGCACCATCGCCTACGGCATCCTGAAAGCCCACAACACCGCGCCGGACATGAAGGACCTGCGCCTGAAGTTCGACTCCATGACCAGCCACGACATCACCTACGTGGGCATCATCCAGACTGCCCGTGCCTCCGGCATGGAGAAGTTCCCCCTTCCTTACGTGCTGACCAACTGCCACAACAGCCTGTGCGCCGTGGGCGGAACCATCAATGAGGACGACCACCAGTTCGCCCTGTCCGCCGCCCACAAGTACGGCGGTATCTACGTGCCCCCCTGCATGGCCGTTATCCACAGCTACAACCGTGAAATGATGGCCGGCTGCGGCAAGATGATCCTGGGGTCCGACTCCCACACCCGCTATGGCGCCCTGGGCACCATGGCCGTGGGCGAAGGCGGCGGCGAACTGGCCAAGCAGCTGGTGGGCCGCACCTATGATATGGCCCGTCCCGGCGTGGTGGCCGTGTACCTCACCGGCAAGCTGAACCCCGGCGTGGGCCCCCACGACGTGGCTCTGGCCCTGGTGGGCGCCACCTACGACAACGGCTATGTGAAGAACAAGGTCATGGAATTTGTGGGCCCCGGCGTGGCATCCCTGTCCGCCGACTGCCGCAACGCCATCGACTGCATGACCACCGAGACCACCTGCTGGTCCAGCATCTGGCAGACCGACTCTGTCACCGAGGAATACCTGGCCATCCGCGGCCGCGCCGACGATTACCGCCAGCTGTCCCCGGCGGAGGTGGCCTACTATGACGGCTGCATCGAGCTGGACCCGTCCACCATCGAGTGCATGATCGCCCTGCCCATGCATCCCAGCTACGCCTATCCCATCCGCGCCCTGAAAGAGGACCCCTACACCATCCTCAAGCAGGCGGAAGACCGGGCCAACGAGCAGCTGTCCGGCAAGGTCCATATGGACCTGGTGGGCAAGATCGGCAAGGACGGCCTGATCCATGTGGACCAGGGCATCGTGGCGGGCTGCAGCGGCGGCACCTACGAAAGCCTGTGCGCCGTGGCCGACATCCTGCGGGGCAAGAGCTGCGGCAACGGCCAGTTCAAGTTCAGCGCCTATCCCGACAGCATGCCCACCTACCTGGAACTGGTCAAGAACGGCGCCGTGGCTGATATCGTCTCGGCGGGCGGCATCTTCCGCGAGAGCTTCTGCGGCCCTTGCTTCGGTGCCGGCGACACCCCCGCCAACGGCGAGTTCTCCATCCGCCACACCACCCGCAACTTCCCCAACCGGGAAGGCTCCAAGCCCGGCGAAGGCCAGATCTCCGGCGTGGCCCTCATGGACGCCCGCAGCATTGCGGCCACCGCTGCCGCCGGCGGCGTGCTGACCGCTGCCAGCGAGGTGGTGCACGAGGACTTCGTGGCTCCGGCTTACCACTTCGATAAGGGCGTGTACGACAAGCGTGTCTACAACGGCTGGAACAACCCCGAACCGGAACACGAACTGCGCTTCGGCCCCAACATCAAGGACTGGCCGGAACAGCCCGCTCTGTCCGGCGATCTGCTGCTGCGCATCGTCAGCCACATCACCGACCCTGTCACCACCACCGACGAGCTGATCCCCTCCGGTGAGACTTCTTCCTTCCGCTCCAACCCCCTGCGCCTGGCGGAGTTCACCCTGTCCCGCAAGGACCCGGGTTACGTGGGCCGTGCCAAGGCCGTGAAGGCGGACGACGATGCCCGCCGCGCCGGCAACCTGCCCGCGAAAGTGGCTGCCGTCTATGAAGCCCTGAAGGCTGCCGGCTGCACCGTGGACGAAGCCAACACCAACATCGGTTCCGCCATCTTCGCCAACAAGCCCGGCGACGGTTCCGCCCGCGAACAGGCGGCCAGCTGCCAGCGCGTGCTGGGCGGCGCTGCCAACTTTGCCCTGGAGTACGCCACCAAGCGCTACCGCTCCAACTGCATCAACTGGGGTATGCTGCCCTTCCTGACCACCGACCCCGACGCCTTGCCCCTGGACGGCTATGTCTTCCTGCCCGGCGTGCGTGCGGCCCTGCTGAACAAGGACGACACCATGCCTGGCTATGCGGTGCTGCCTTCCGGCGAGGTCAAGGCCATCACCCTGCGCCTGGGCGCCCTCACCGACGCCGAGCGCCAGATCCTGGCCGACGGTTGCCTGATCAACTACTACAAGCACAACTGATTTTCCCATACAGAAAGGCCCCGGCGCACCGCGCCGGGGCCTTTTGCCATGTCTGTGCCATTACCGGGCGGAAAATGCCCACAGGTTGCGGATCTGGGGCTCCAACTCGGCATAGGTCCAAAGCCTGTCGCTGTTCTGGGGGCTGTTGGGGTCGTTGACCCGGATGCCCTCTTCCGTCATCCCTGTCAGCAGGATGAAGTGTCCGGTGGTGGTAAAATCCCCCGGCCGCACGCTGCAGATGATGGGCCGCCCTTCGCTCAGGGCTCCGGTCACGGCGGATTCGGTCAAAGGCAGTTCCTCGCTCACCAGTCCCCAGGCTTCGCAGCCGGTGGTCATCAGGCTCCAGCTGGTCACTCCGTCCACCCAGTACCCGTCCCGCTGGGCCTGGTGGGCCATGGCGGCGGGGGTGATGGTGTCGTCCCCGGTCAGCCCGGCGGCAGCCATGGCCAGACAGGTGGGACCACAGCCGGTCACCGCCAGCAGGTCGTCCCCGTACCGGGTGTAGCCCCAGCGGGAGTCCCATTGCAGCAGCAGGGGAAACTGCCCCTGCACCACCTCACCGATGGTATCTGCGGGGGCATCGTCTTTGTGGTCTGGGTAACCTTCCACAAATTCCAGGGCGTCCGGGTGGCGTTCCAGCAAGGCTTGCAGGCTTTCCGGGAAAGTGCCGGAGGTATCCTGCAGGATGGCGGCACGCCGGGCTTCGGCAGAGTCATCGTCAGTGGAGGAGAAAACGGGCTGCTCGATGTTTTCTGCGGCAGGGGTGGTATCCGTCGCCGGGATAAGACGACCGGACAGTCCCACGGACAAAAGGAAAAGTGTCGCGGCCAGTGCCAGACCGCAGGCGAACAGCGTCCGCCGCGCCCGGCGGTGCATTGCCCGGCGGCGGGCCGCCTGCCTGCGCCGGGCGTGAGAGGACGAGGGCAGGGAAGTGCAACGGGACATGGTGGAGACCTCCTGAGGGAAAATCGGCGGTGGGTGCCGCTGTGCCCTGATTGTACCATGCCGGGCCGGAAACAGGTCTTGCGGGGGACCTGCGCAAACTGTGAAGATCTTCTTGCACAAATCTTGCGATTTTCTCACAAAAAAGGCGTACCCGTCCCCAAAAGGAGCGGATACGCCAAAAAACGGGCGTGGTGATTCGTCTGTATGTACAGAGGGTCAGCCTTCCAGCCACCTGCGCAAAGCGGGCAGGGCGGCTTCGGCGTCGGTGCGGCCCAGCTCATACTGGGCGTTGATGCGGTCCATGTTCCGCTCCATGCGGCCAATGTGCAGTGCTTTGCTGGGGCGGATCAGGAAGGCCTCGCCGCTCTTGGCGGCCTGTTCCACCTGGCAGACCTGGGCGGTGTATACCCGGGCACGGTCAGCCATGGCGGCCACAAAGCGGGGGTATTTGTGGTACATCGCCCGGAAAGGCAGCATGCTGGCAGGCTGCTTGAAATACCCGGCGGGCTGGGTCAGCACCACCAGGCGGCGCTTGCAGCCCAGGTCCCCGGCGGCCTGGTAGGGGATGCTGTCGGCTACGCCGCCGTCCAGATACAGCTGGCCGTTGTATTCGGCAGGGCGGGAACACAAAGGCATGGAAGCCCCGCCCCGCATCACGGCCATCTTGTCGTCCAGGCGCAGGTTGTCGCACAGGATGTGTTCTGCCTTGCCGGTGTTCAGGTTGGTCACAGTGATATAAAAGTCGATGGGGGAGGCCTCAAAGGCTTCCTCGTCAAAGGGGTCCAGCCAGAGGGGGATATCCTCATAGCAGAACTTGCGGCCCACGATCTCGCCGGTGGTCAAGAGGGAATAGAACCCCATGAAGTGCCGGTCGTGGCGGTACTTGCGGTAATAGCGGATGCTGCGCCCCGCCTGGCCGGATACATAACAGCATCCGTGGATGCACCCCGCCGATGTGCCGATGACCATATCGGCCTTGACGCCGTTTTCCATCAGCACATCCAGTACGCCGGCGGTGTAGATGCCCCGCACCGCGCCGCCTTCCAGCACCAGGCCGAGATCGTATTTGGTTTCTTTCATGATTGCTGCGCCTCCCCGGGCAAAAGCTGCTCGAAATTTTCCTCGGTGCATACCGTCAGCCCGGCCTCTTTCAGCGCCTGGGTGGTCACCCCGTCCCCCGGGATCTTCCGGTGAGAAAAACTGCCGTCGTAGACGGTGCCGCAGCCGCAGCTGGGGCTGTTGGCTTTGAGCACAGCAGTCCGGCAGCCGTTGATGCGGGCCAGTTTCAGGGCTTCGGCGGCGCCTTTCTCGTATTGGGCGGTCACGTCGGTCCCTGCCTCGGTCACTACCCGGTCCCCTTTGCGTTCCGCCGGCGGACGGGGCGTGGGCAGGCCGCCGTAGATCTCGGGACAGACGGGCACGGCGGTGTGCCCGCCCTTCTGCAGGGCGTCCACCAGAGCGGGGCAGAGATTGTCCCCACCGGAATATTTGCAGGCTGCCCCCAAAAGGCAGGCACTTACCAGAATGTTCATAAAATCTCTCTTTCCGAACAGACCAAGCTGTGGTATGATAAACACGTAACGTATTATAGCATAAAATGGATGGAATAATCAAAGTGCACGGCGCATAAAGGGCGCCGTTCTTTTAAGGAGGACATGAGGTTAGAATGAAAAAATGGCTCGACCGGGTCCCGTCCACCACGCGGGACTGGCTGCATCTGATCACCGCTGCCGCCCTGATCTGGCTGGTGGTGAACGCCCTGCCCAACGCCGCAGGCGGCGTGATGGCTTTTGTGGGAGCACTGTCTCCCTTTGCCGGCGGTATTGTGCTGGCCTATATCCTGGATATCCCCACCCGCTTTTATGCCGAAAAGATCTTTCACGGCAAGCGGGGGCCCGCCATTATTCTGGCGTATCTGACCTTCCTGGCCCTGCTGGCTGCCTTGGTAGGTCTGGTGGTTCCCCAGCTGGTGCAGAGCGTCAGCACCTTTGTGAATGCCCTGCCCGGCTACCTGGACAACACCGCCCAATGGCTGGAAGGTCTGCTGGCGGATGTGAACATGGACAGCACCTTCACCCAGAAATTCACCGAATTCCTGGAAAGCTCCGGTGATACCATCCAGGAAGTCTTCAAGGGTATGATGCCCGCCGTGGCCGGTGCGGCCGGGCAGGCTGCCGGCCGTGTGCTGGACTCGGTGGTGGCCCTGGCTGCCAGCATCTATCTGCTGGCGGAAAAGGAACCCCTTCTCCGTGCCTGCCGTGCCCTGCTGCGGGCCATGTTCCCCCCGCGGGCGGCTGCCAGCATCTTCTCAGTGTTCCAGCTGGCCAACCGCACCTTCAGCAGCTATATCGGCGGCCAGCTGCTGGACGCCCTGCTGGTGGGCTGCGAAACCTTCGTGGCCATGCTGGTGCTGGGCCTGAATTATGCCCCCATGATCGCCGTTCTGGTGGCGGTCACCAACATCATCCCCATCGCCGGGCCTTATATCGGCGCCATTCCCAGTGCACTGCTGCTTCTGCTCAGCGGTGAACCTCTGCAGGCCCTGATCTTCTGCATCCTGATCCTGGTGGTGCAGCAGGTGGACGGCAACTTCATTGCGCCCCGCATCCTGGGCGGTGCCACCGGTATTTCCGGCCTGTGGGTGCTGGTTGCCATCATTGTGGGCGGTGGTCTGTTCGGCATTCCGGGCATGGTCATCGGTGTGCCCACCCTGGCCGTGTTTGCCGCCCTGCTCAAGCAGGCGGTGGGCGCCGGCCTGACAGCCCGGGGCCTAGACCCCGAAACCGGCGGCGAGACCCCGCTGCGGGACCCCGCGGACCCCAACTGATCGGATTCCCCAACCCTTACGGCGGGCCGGTGCCTGCCGCCTGACTGTTGCAGACAGGAGCGCATCCCCATGAAAACGAAAAACTGGCTGGACCAAAAACCGCAGACCATCCGGGACTGGCTGGGCATGGCCTTTCTGTGCGGCATCTTTTACGCACTGATCGTCCACCTGCAGCCCATCCTGGGCTGGTTGGGGGCGGCCGTAGCGCTGTTCTCTCCCTTTGCGGGGGCGGTGATCCTGGCCTATGTGCTGGATACCCTGGTGCGGCCCATCCACAGCGTGTTGCTGGGCGGGCGGCCGGGCCTGCGCTGGCTGGCCATTCTGGCGGCCTATGTGCTGGCAGGGCTGGCGGTGTTTCTGCTGGCATGGCAGGTACTGCCCAAGGTGGGCGCCAGCGTGACCACCTTCTTCAAGAATCTTCCCACCTATGTGGAAAACACCCAGAAAACCATGCTGTTCCTGCAGGAGCGTTCGCCCATTGACCTGATGCCCCTTGTTGAATTGCTGGACGATTACCAGAAGCTCATGGGCAATGCGTATGAACTGATCACCGGCATCACCCCTCAGCTGGCGGGGTATCTGGGCAATGTGGCCACCTACACCCTGCATCTGGTGGTGGTCATTGCAGGCAGCATTTATATGCTGGCCGACAAGACCCATCTGCTGCGTCAGATGCGGATGATCGTGCGGGCTGTTCTGCCCAAGCGGGTGGCGGACGACGTGCTCTCCATCTGCAGCTACGCCAACCGCAATTTCTCAGACTTCTTCTTCGGCAAGATCTTTGACGCCGTCATCATCGGTGTGCTGCTCTTTGTGGGTATGAGCCTGCTGGGGCTGAGCTTTGCGCCGCTGATCAGCGTTCTGGTGGGCTTCTGTGCCCTGATCCCCATGTTCGGTGCCTACATTGGTGCCATTCCCGGCCTGCTGATCCTGCTCTTTGTGGACCCGTGGCAGGCGCTGGTACTGCTGATCCTGCTCATCATCCTGCAGCAGCTGGACAGCCGTGTCATTGCACCCCGGGTGCTGGGCCGCACGGTGGAGGTGTCCGCTTTCTGGATTCTCTTTGCCATTGTCATCGGCGGCACGCTGCTGGGCCCCATCGGCATGGTGCTGGGCGTGCCCGCCTTCGTCACCCTCTACGGGTTGCTGCGCGGTGTGATCTACTGGGTGCTGGACCGCCGCGGCGTGACCGCCCGGGACCTGGACGGTGCCCCCCAGCCGCCCACCGCAGAGGAAGAAAAAGAGACCGCCAACGTATAAAACAAAAACCGGCCGTTTTCCCCTTGGGGAGAGCGGCCGGTTTTTCCACAAAAATCCCCGCTTTCTGTGGAAAGCGAGGAACGCTTTTATTTCAGGAACCCGTTGACGATCTGTTCCTCGGCCTCCTGTTCGGTCAGGCCAAGGGTCATCAGCTTGGTCAGCTGCTCACCGGCGATCTTGCCGATGGCGGCTTCGTGGATCAGGCTGGCATCGATGTTGTTGGCCACCAGACCCGGGGTGGCAATGACCTGGGCGTTGTCCATGATGATGGCGTCACACTCGCTGTGACCGGCGCAGGCGGCATTGCCGTTGATGTAGCTCTTGAACTCCTGCACGCTGTGGTCCTTGGCCACGCTGCGGGATACCACGTTGGCGGAGCAGCCCTCACCGTTGAGGTCCACCACAAAGTCGGTGACGGCATGCTGGTCGCCCACCGTCATGATCTTCTCCCGGATGATGAGGGAAGCACCCTCCGCCAGGTCACCGGAAGTCTTGCGGATGGTATCGTCGATACCGGCGATCTGGGTGGTCTCCATCTCCATCTGGGCGCCTTCGGCCAGATGGACGATGGTGGTGGGGTTCATGATCTGCTTGCCCCGGCCGTCGCCTTCGCCGTAGTGCTTTTCCACATACCGCAGCTTGGCGCCCTTGTCCAGGTAGAAGGTGTGGATGCCGTCGTGCTGGGCGTTGCCGCCGCCGCAGTTGTGGATGCCGCACCCGGCAATGATGGTCACGTCGGCCCCTTCGCCGATGTGGAAATCGTTGTACACCAGGTCGGTCAGGCCGGTCTGGCTGATGATGACCGGAATGTGCACGCTCTCGTTCTTGGTGCCCGGTTTGATGAAGATATCAATGCCCGACTTGTCCGTCTTGGTGACGATGTCGATGTTGGCGGTGGTGTTGCGGCTTTCCAGCTTGCCGTTGGAACGGATGTTGTAAGCGCCCACCGGCAGGGCATCCAGCTCCGCGATCTCATGGAGCAGGTTCTTTTCAATGGCGTCGATCATGGTTTACACCCCCTCGATCTTGCTGGTCAGAACATCGCAGGCCGGGTTGGCGGCGTCGGCGCTGCCCAGCAGGGCGGGCAGCAGTTCGGCGCGGGAACCGGTGCGGGCCACCTGGCCATTCTTGATGACCACGATGGTGTCGGCAATGTTCAGGATGCGCTCCTGATGGCTGATGATCAGGATGCAGCCCTTGGTCTGTTCGTACATCTTCTCGAACACCCGGATCAGGTTCTGGAAGCTCCACAGGTCGATGCCCGCTTCCGGTTCGTCGAAGATGGACAGCTTGGTGCCCCGGGCCAGCACCATGGCGATCTCGATGCGCTTGAGCTCGCCGCCGGACAGGCTGGCATTCACTTCGCGGTCGATGTAGTCCCGGGCGCACAGGCCCACCTCGCTCAGATAGGAGCAGGCCTCGTTCACGCTGGTGTTCTTGCCGGCGGCCAGGCTCAGCAGGTCCTTGACCCGCAGGCCCTTGAAGCGCACCGGCTGCTGGAAGGCATAGCTCACGCCCAGGTTGGCGCGCTCGGTGATGCTCATGTTGGTGATATCCACCCCGTCCAGCAGGATCTGGCCGGAGGTGGGCTGGTAGATGCCGGCGATGATCTTGGCCAGGGTGGACTTGCCGCCGCCGTTGGGGCCGGTGATGGCCACAAAGCGGTCCTTCACCACCAGGTTTACATCATGCAGGATCTCCTTGTTATCGTCGGTCTCATAGCCGACGTGTCTCAGTTCAAGCATGGGTTTCCTCCGAATCAAAATGGGTTAATCCCATTGTTGGTAAGTTTTGTTACGGCTAATACTATACCATGAAGGAGGAGAAAGCACAAGACATTTCCTTGTAAAATAGTAGGAATTGAAATGCAGGCTTTTTTGTGCATTCCCACAAAAAGAGGAAAGGATTTTTTCTTGACACGGGCGGCCGCAGGTGCTACCATAAACCTGTAAAAAGCGTTGAACGGGAAAAGTACCGCCCAAAGCGCACCGCACAGAGAGCCTGGCAGATGCTGCAAGCCGGGACGATGCCGGGGCAGGGAAGAACACCCGCGAGCTGCAAACGGAACCCCCGCTTCGGGGCAGTATGGGCGCCGCAGGCCGCGCGTTACAGCGGCAGCGTTTCAAAGGTGAACGTATACGGAAAGTGACCGTATGCCTTGGTTGGCGTTCGGTAATTTAGGTGGCACCGCGGATCTTGACAGCGATTCGTCCTAAAAAGTCGGGGACGAATGGGCTGTCACTTTTTTTGCCATTTGTTCAAAATCAAACGGCAAGAAAAGGAGTGCTGCCAAATGTGTTGTGTCATGGGGTATGCGGGGCATGATCTGACCCGCGAAGAGTTTACCGCTTATCTGCTGCGTACCGCTTCCCGCGGTCCGGACGACCACCGTGTGCTGGAAACCGAGTTCGGCTTTCTGGGGTTCGGCCGTCTGGCCATCATGGGCGTCACCCCCGAGGGGATGCAGCCCTTTGAGCGGGAAGGCAGCCTGGTGGCGTGCAACGGTGAGTTGTACGGTTTCCGGCCGGTGCGTGCCGAACTGCAGGCGGAAGGCTATACCTTCCAGTCGGATTCCGACTGTGAGATCATCCTGCCCCTGTATGAAAAATACGGCCTGGACATGTTCCGCCGCCTGGACGCGGAATTTGCCATGATCCTGTACGATGCCCGGAAAAAGTGGCTCATTGCCGCCCGGGATCCCATCGGCATCCGGCCCCTGTTCTACGGCTACAGTGAGAGCGGTGCCATCGCCTTTGCCTCCGAAGCCAAAAACCTGGTGGGGCTGTGCAAGAAGATCTATCCCTTCCCCATCGGCAGCTACTACTGCAACGGCCGTTTTGTGCGGTACTGCGATATTGCCGATACCCCTGCCTACAACCGGGACGAAATGCCCGTTATCCTGAAAAACATCCGGGAAAAGCTGGTGGCCGGCGTGGAAAAGCGCCTGGACGCCGATACCCCCGTGGGCTTCCTGCTTTCCGGCGGTCTGGACTCCAGCCTGGTCTGCGCCATCGCGGCCAAAAAACTGCGCAAGCCCATCCGCACCTTTGCCATCGGCATGAGCGGCGACGCCATCGACCTGAAATATGCCCGCCAGACCGCCGAATACCTGGGAGCCGACCACACCGACGTCATCATCGACAAGGACACCGTCCTGAGTGCTCTGGAAGATGTGGTGGCCATGCTGGGCACCTGGGATATCACCACCATCCGCGCTTCGGTGGGCATGTATCTGGTCTGCAAGTATATCCATGAGCACACCGACATCCGGGTGCTGCTCACCGGTGAGATCAGCGACGAGCTTTTCGGCTACAAATACACCGACTACGCTCCCAGCGCCGCCGCCTTCCAGGCCGAAAGCCAGAAGCGAGTGCGGGAACTGTATATGTACGACGTGCTCCGGGCGGACCGCTCCATCAGCGTCAACAGCCTGGAAGCCCGGGTGCCTTTCGGAGACCTGGATTTCGTCAAATACGTCATGTCCATCGACCCTGCCCGCAAGCTGAACACCTACGGCAAGGGCAAGTACCTGCTGCGCAAAGCCTTTGAGGGCGACTGGCTGCCGGAGAACATCCTCTGGCGGGAAAAGGCCGCTTTCTCCGACGCGGTGGGCCACTCCATGGTGGACATCCTGAAGGAGTACGCCGAGGAGAAGTATACCGACCGGGATTTTGCCGAGCGTTCCGGCCGCTACACCTACTGCCGTCCCTTCACCAAGGAAAGCCTGCTATACCGGGAACTGTTTGAAAAATACTATCCCGGTCAGGCCGGTATGATCGTGGATTACTGGATGCCCAACAAGGCATGGCCGGGCTGCGATGTGGACGACCCCAGCGCCCGTGTGCTGAAAAACTACGGTGATTCCGGCAAATAAAATCTATTGAAGGAGCCTGCCCCCATGACCATCCGCCCTGCCGCACCGAAGGACCTCTCCGCCCTGCTGGAACTGTTCGAGAGCGCCAAAGCCTTTATGGCACGCACCGGCAACCCCAACCAGTGGGGCCCCGGTTATCCCGGGGCGGAACTGATGGCGGAGGAGATCGCCCGGGGCGTGTGCCATGTGGCAGAAGAAAAAGGGGAGATCGTGGGTACCTTCTGCGCCATTCCCGGGGAGGACCCCACCTACAAGGTGATCTACGACGGCGCCTGGCCGGATGATGCCCCCTATATCACCATCCACCGCCTGGCGGCCAACGGCAAGGCCAAAGGGGTGTCCAAAGCCTGTTTTGCCTTCTGTGAGCAAACGGGGCTGGCTCTGCGCATCGACACCCACGCCGACAACCATGTGATGCAGGATCTGCTGGTCAAGAACGGCTTTTCTTATTGCGGCCGCATCCTGCTGGCCAACGGCAGTCCCCGTCTGGCCTACCACCGCCCGGCCCGCAGACCGGAATAAAATAAAAAGAACGCCGCCCGCAAAGCAGATGCCTTGCGGGCGGCGGTTTTTTATTTCAGCGGGCAGCCGAAGAAATTACTTCTTCTTGCTGGCGGCCTTCATGCGCAGGTCGTGGTCCAGAATGCGCTTGCGGATGCGCAGGTTTTCAGGGGTGACTTCCAGCAGTTCGTCGGGAGCCAGGAATTCCAGGCAGGCTTCCAGGCTGAACTTGGAAACGGGCACCAGGCGCAGGGCATCGTCGCTGCCGGAAGCGCGGGTGTTGGTCAGGTGCTTGGTCTTGCAGACGTTGACGGTGATGTCTTCGCCGGTGGGGGTGTAGCCCACAACTTCGCCGGCATAGACCTTCTCGCCCGCGTTCACCAGCAGGGTGCCGCGCTGCTGGGCGTTGAACAGGCCGTAGGTCACGGCGTCGCCGGTCTCGAAGCTGATGAGAGAGCCGGAAGAACGGGTGGAGATGTCGCCGCACCATTCTTCGTAGCCGTCAAAGATGGTGTTCATGATGCCTTCGCCGTGGGTATCGGTGAGGAACTGGCTGCGGTAACCGAACAGGCCGCGGCTGGGCATGCGGAACTCCAGACGGGAACGGCTGTTCATCATCTGCATGTTCATCAGGATGGCCTTGCGGGCGCCCAGAGCGGTCATAACGGCACCCTGGTACATTTCGGGCACGTCGATGACCACGCGCTCCATGGGTTCCATGACCTTGCCGTCTTCCTCATGAGTCAGAACGTGCGGGGGAGAAACCTGCAGTTCGTAGCCTTCCCGGCGCATGGTCTCGATGAGGATGGACAGGTGCATTTCGCCGCGGCCCATGACCCGGAAGGAGTCGGTGGTGGCGGAATCCTCCACCCGCAGGGCCACGTCCTTCAGCAGTTCGCGCATCAGGCGGTCACGGATCTGGCGGGAGGTGACGTACTTGCCCTCCTTGCCGGCAAAGGGAGAATCGTTGACGCTGAAGGTCATTTCCACGGTGGGATCGTTGATCTTCACAAAGGGCAGGGGCTGCACCTTGCTGGGGTCGCACAGGGTGTTGCCGATGGAGATATCCGGCAGGCCTGCAAAGGCGACGATATCACCGGCACCGGCTTCGTCCACCGGCTCACGGCCGTTGGCCTTGAAGTCGAACAGCTTGGTGATGCGGCCGTTGATGCGCACATCGGGGTTGTGCCAGTCGCACACCTGCACGCTCTGGCCCACCTTGATCACGCCGTTCTGCACGCGGCCCACGCCCATGCGGCCCACAAACTCGTTGTAGTCCACGCTGGACACCAGCATCTGCATGGGAGCGTCGGGATCGCCTTCCGGCGGGGCAACGTACTTCAGGATGGTGTCGAACAGGGGCTTCAGGTCCTTGCCTTCCTCGGGCTTGGTCCAGTCGTAGCTGGCGGTGCCGTTACGGCCGGAGCAGAAGACCATGGGGCTGTCCAGCTGTTCGTCGGTGGCGCCCAGGTCCATCAGCAGTTCCAGGATCTCGTCGATGACTTCCGCAATGCGGGCGTCGGGACGGTCGATCTTGTTCACGGCGATGACCAGGGACAGGTTCTGCTGCAGGGCCTTCTGCAGAACAAAGCGGGTCTGGGGCATGCAGCCTTCCGCCGCGTCCACCAGCAGCAGAACGCCGTTGACCATCTTCAGAACGCGTTCCACCTCGCCGCCGAAGTCGGCGTGGCCCGGGGTGTCCACGATGTTGATCTTGACGCCTTCATATTCGCAGGAGCAGTTCTTGGCCAGAATGGTGATGCCGCGCTCCCGCTCGATATCGCCGGAGTCCATCACGCGGTCGGCCACCTGCTGGTTGGCGCGGAAAGCGCCGGACTGCTTCAGCATCTGGTCGACCAGGGTGGTCTTGCCGTGGTCAACGTGCGCGATAATGGCAATGTTGCGAAGATTTTCCCGAATCATATACTCATATCCCTCTTTTTCGTCTGTTCACAAATCCAGCATGGGGCAGGAACACCCACCCCATGCACATACATTTTAATTGTACGTCAGCACGCGTTTGTTGTCAAGAATCGCAAAAAAGATTTTGACGTGTTATAATCATAACAAACCCCGCAGAGGGACGCGGCGCCGTCAGCGGTGCGCCGCGGGGAAAGGGGAAACAGGGAAAGGGGACCACACTATGGCAAACACCCGCCGCAAGGTCAACATTATCGGTCATCAGAACCCGGACACAGACTCCATCTGTTCCGCCATCGCCTATGCCTGGCTGAAAAACCAGCTGGGCGGTGCCACCTATGAGGCGCGCCGGGCCGGTGTTCCCAACCGGGAGACCGCCTTCGTTCTCAAATATTTCGGGGTGCAGCCGCCTCGTCTGTGCACCGATGTGAGCCCGCAGATCAAGGATATCGACATCCGCCGCCAGCCCGCCATCCGGGAAGAGATGAGCGTGCGTGCCGCCTGGAACATGATGCGTGATACCGAGATCGACACGCTGTGCATTGCCGACGAGAACAGCGAGCTGCTGGGCCTTATCACCGTCAAGGACATCGCCAACGCCAACATGGACCTGTTTGATACCGGGGTGCTGGCCTCCGCCAACACCAGCTACCGCAACGTGCTGGAGACCCTGGAAGGGGAGATGCTGGCCGGCGATCCGGACGGGCGCATCACCGCCGGGCGTATCTTCATCGGTTCCAGCCCCGAAGTCATGGAGGACAACGTGGGCGAAAACGACCTGGTGCTGGTCACCAACCGGTACGAGACCCAGATGTGCGCCATCGACTGCGGCGCCGGGTGCATCGTGGTCTGCTGCGGCGCCGCGGTGCCCCGCACCATCCTGGCCCGCGCCAGGGAGAAGGGCTGCACCGTCATTACCACTCCCTATGATTCCTACGCTGCCGCCCGGCTCATCTCCACTGCGGCCCCGGTGCGTCATTTCATGCGGCGGGAAAATCTGCTCAAGTTCAGCGTCAACACGCCCATCGAGGACGCCCGCAAGATCATGGCCAGCGTCCGCCACCGTTATTTCCCCATTCTGGATGAAAAAGGCTGCTACTGCGGTGTGGTCAGCCGCCGTAATTTGCTGAACCTGCACCGCAAGCAGGTCATCCTGGTGGACCACAACGAGCGCACCCAGGCGGTGGACGGCCTGGAACAGGCCGAGATCCTGGAGATCATCGACCACCACCGCATCGGCAGCCTGGAAACCGGCGGCCCGGTGTATTTCCGCAACGAGCCGGTGGGCTGCACCGCCACCATCGTCTGGCGGATGTACGGCGAACACGGCATTGAGCCCCCCAAGAAGATGGCCGGGCTGCTGCTGTCGGCCATTCTGTCCGACACCCTGATGTTCCGTTCGCCCACCTCCACCCCGCTGGACAAGTCCGCCGCCGAATCCCTGGCCGCCATTGCCGGGGTGGATATTCCCACCTACGCCGAGCAGATGTTTGAAGCCGGCGCCGACCTCACCGGCCGCACCGCCGAGGATGTCTTCCTCTCCGACTTCAAGGTGTTCAGCCGCGGCGACGTGAAGTTCGGCGTGGGCCAGTCCAGCTATATGACTGAGCGCTCCCGCGCTGCCGCCGAGGAGCTGGTGGGGCCCTACCTGCCCGACGCCATCGGCCGGGAAGGTCTGCCCATGATCTTCTATATGTTCACCGATATGCAGAAGCAGGCCACCGACCTGATGTTCTGCGGCCACGGTGCCGAAAACATCGTCCGGGACGCCTTCGGGGTGGAACCCCAGGACGGCAAGGCGGTGCTGCCCGGGGTGGTCAGCCGCAAAAAGCAGCTGATCCCGCCGCTGATGGCCGCCCTGCAGGCCCAGCAGGAACATTATTGAGATTGCATTTTACCTCTTGCACGGGTACAGTACCCGTGTTATACTGATTCCAGTTCAGTTTGCCGTTTGGCGGAAAGGAGTACACCCATGGGATGGGCGCTGTGTAATTTGTACCAGGTAAAAGGTTGCAAATAAGCAGTTCCGTCTAGAAGTGTACCCTTTTTCAGCCGGGTGCGGTCTGCCGCGCCCTGTTCGGCAAACGCTGTGACGGAACTTTTCCGCGCTCCGGCGTTTGGCCGGGGCGCGTTTTGTTTATCTATTCCGGCATAAAAGGGAACACCTGTCCGATTCGTATTTGAAAATGAAAGGTGTTCCGTATCATGAATCGTCATTCTCTGCGCCGTCAGCTGCGGTGCTCTTATCTTTATTCTTTTGTCCTGACCCTCAACATCACCGGCGCCGTCTGGGTGGCTTTGCTGGCCGCCCGGGGTTACAGTCTGTGGCAGATCGGCGCCGCCGAAGGCGTTTTCCATGTGGTCAGCCTGCTGGCCGAAGTGCCCAGCGGTATGGCTGCGGACCTGCTGGGGCGCCGCCGGGTGCTGGCGTTGTCCGGTGTGGCGGCGGCCTTGTCCGGCCTGCTCATGGCCTTTGAACAGAGCTTTCTGTGGGTCTGCGTGGCCATGGGGCTGTCCGCCCTGGCCTATAATCTGGTCTCCGGTACCCAGGAGGCCCTGGTTTACGACAGCCTGAAGGAAGCAGACCAGACTGATCGCTTCTTCCATGTGCAGACGGTGACCACCCAGGTGGAAACCGCCGGTACCGCTCTGGGCAAGCTGGCCGGGGCGCTTACCGGAGTGCTCAGTTTCACCGGGTTCTACCTGGTGGATACCGTCATCGGCCTGCTGCGCACTGCGGCAGCCATGGGCCTGCGGGAACCCACTGTCACCCCTGAACAGGCCGCCCGGCAGGCGGCGCCCCTGCGCACGTTGCTGGCCGAACTGCCCGCCAGCCTGCGCACCCATGTGGCCGAGACGGTGGATTTCCTCCGCCGCAGTCCCCGGGTGGTGCGGTATATCTTTGCGGGGGCTCTCATTGACCTGCCCGCCTTCCTTACCCTGATGTACCTGCAGCAGCGCCTGACAGACATCGGTCTGCCCACGGCCTGGCTGGGGGCGGTGCTCATGCTTTGTGAGGTGGGCTACCCTCTGGGCTGCTGGCTGGGCGAACGGCTGCGGCCCCGCCGTCTGGGGGGCCTGTATGCCTTCTGTGTGGCGGGGTGCGGCCTGTGCACCCTGGCCATGGGCGCTGCGCCTCTGGCGGGGGCCATCGCCGGCGGGGCCGGGTTTGCCCTGTTTGGCACAGTCTGGTCCCTCCATGCTCGCAAACGGCTGAACGACTGGTTCCCCAGCGACCGCCGCGCTACTCTCATCAGTGTGGAGAGCATGGCGTACAGTCTGCTGATGATCCCCGCCTCGCCCCTCACCGGCTGGATCGGGGATGTGGCGGGCAGTGCCGGGGCGGGGCTGGTGGCCCTGGGACTGGTGCTGCTGAGCGCCGCCGCTGTGTCGGCGTTCCTGGTTCTGTGTCCCGCGCAGCACTGAAACACAAAAAGAAAGGGGAGAGGTGCCGTGAACCGATTCGGGTTCCGCCTGCCGCGCCTGACGGTGCTGCGGGTGCTGGCCCTGCTGGCGCTGGTTTCGGTACTGGTTTCGGCAGTGTGGGTGTGGTACATCCTGGGGCAGAGCACCAACCCCCTGTTTTCCCGGCGGGCGGACGTGACCGTGCCGGAACTGGTGGGCCTGACCCGGGAACAGGCCGAAAGCAGCCTGGCGGATGCGGGGCTGAACCTTGTGTGGGAAGAAGTCTACAATCCCGCTGTGGACCCCGGCCTGGTCTGTGCCCATCAGCCCGCCGCGGGCCGCACCGTCAAACAGGGGCAGACCCTCACCGTCAGCGTCAGCCTGGGCACCCAATGGCTCACCGTGCCCGATCTCACCGGACAGGACCGTGATTCGGCCCTGCAATCCCTGCGGGATGCGGGATTTTCGGTGGCGGTAGAGTTTCTGCACGACAACACCATCGACCCTTACACCATCGTGCGTACCGAGCCGGCCGCCGGGGAACAGGTGGCGGCGGGGCAGATGGTCAAGGCGGTGGTGGCCCGGCCCATCCCCGACCCTAACCGTCAGGTGCCGGATCTGACCGGCCTTTCCCTGGCTGAAGCCCGCAGCCGCCTGCAGGAACGGGGGCTCACCGCTGTGGTGCGGCCTTCCGGTGCCGAGGGGACCGTGTATTCTCAGCAGCCCTATGCCGGGGCGCTGGTGCGGGTGTTTTCTCAGGTGTATCTGTATGTGAGATAATCCGAATAAGCAACAGTACCGCTCTTTCTGTTTGGAAAGGGCGGTTTTTGACCGTATTGCTTGAAAAAAGCGCCTTTTTTCTTTATACTGAAAGCACCCCCGCAGGTCTTTTCGGCCAGGGGGATAGAAAGAGGAGAGTGCCGCCCATGACACAGCCCAAAATCCGCATCACCATGCTTGGCAAATTCGAGATCGCCGTTGACGGCCGCCCGGCCCTGGCCGGTATGGCCCAGTCCCGCAAGATCCAGCTGCTGGTGCAGTATCTTCTGCTGCAGTATGGCCGCCCGGCCACCCATGCCGAACTGACCGCTGCGCTGTGGGGCAATGCGGGCGATGCCGATATGTCCCTGCGGGCGGTGATGCACCGTTTCCGCACCATGGCTGCCAAGGAAGACCCTGCCCTGGAATCCTGCATCCTCACCGAGCGGGGAGCCTATGTGTGGAATACCGAGCTGGACTGTGAGGTGGACGTGTTTACCATCCGCCGTCTGGCAGAACAGGCAAGTGCTGAAAAGGACCCGGCAGTGCGGGCGGACCTGTACCGCCGCATCATCGGGCAGTACAGAGGCCGCCTTTTGCCCGATTCCGCCGGGGAACCCTGGGTGGAACGCCAGCGGGTGTGGCTGCACAATCTGTATAAGGACAGTCTGTTTGCCCTGATTGAACTGTGCAAGGGAAGCGGCGACCGGGAAGAGGTGGTGGAGCTGAGCCGCCGTGGCCTGTGCGCCGACCCCTATGATGAACGCCTGTATGTGGAGCAGATCCTGGCCCTGGAAGAACTGGGCCGCCAGGAGGAAGCGGAGGCAGTGACCCGCCGGGCCGCCGAGACCGGCTGCCTCCACGGGGACAGCCGGAACCGCAACCTCAACGGCAGCTATAAGCGCATGCAGCAGAGCGAACTGGCCATGGAAGCCGATCTGGAACATATCCTGAAAGATGTGAGCGAAACCGACGGGGATGGCTGCTATCTCTGCGGTTACGAGACCTTCCGCAGCATCTGCCGGGTGCAGATGCGCATGCGTGCCCGGTACGACTTCTCCCTGTTCCTGGTCACGGTGAGTATCGTGCCGCCGGTGGCCCGTCCCGGGGCAGGGCGTAACGCCGCCGTCATGCGGGTACTGGAAAACGTCCTTGGCCGTACCCTGCGCAGCAGCGATGTGGCCGCCCGTTACAGCGACACCCGTTTTGTGCTGCTGCTGGGGGGCCTGGCTTCGGACGGCAGCAGCCCCATGGAGCGTGTGCGGGCAGAGTTCTACCGCCGCCCGGAACACGACGGCTATCTGCTGACCTACCGACTGCACACCCCGGAAAATGCCCCCTTTTTGCGGGTAAATCAGCGTTCCAAGGGTACCGAGAACAAGAAATGAGCGATTTCGAAATTTAACGACAAAAAATATCCGAAAAAATTCTTGACATATGCCTGGGCGTCTGGTAATATAATACTCGCACTTGCGCCGGTAGCTCAGCTGGATAGAGTGTCTGACTACGAATCAGAAGGTCGGGAGTTCGAGTCTCTTCCGGCGCACCAGCAACAAAGAACCGAATCTGCTTTGAACAGATTCGGTTCTTTGTCTTTTACCAGGCAAAGCCCGGAACCTTCCCCCGGCGGGGGAGCGTTCCGGGCTTTGTGTTTACCTGGGAGAATTTTTACAACACCTTGAAACTATGGGGCACTGATACGGTGGGAACGGCAGTCGGGCAAGCAGACGCCGGTTTCTTCCGGGAAAACTGGCCGATCTACCAGACGGACATGAAGGCGGAGGACTGGGACAACTTCTCCCGGCAGGCACGGTTTGTCACCATCCGCTGCGTCAGTGAAGAGGATGGCCCCTATGTGCAGTGCAATGCCTACAACCTGGCCGTATATGAAGAATTGAAAGCACAGCTGGGCGCGGCGTAATCGCCCCCGGCTGATACAGACCCCCGCCGGACCCAAGCCCGGGCGGGGCTTTTTCTGCCTGCGTCCCCGGCGGCATTGCACCCGCCCGCCCGGTGTGTTACACTGAAAGCAGGAAAAGCCCCTGCCTGGGGCAATACAGGCGCGGAACACCGCGCAGGAGGTCAATGCCATGAAACTGTTCACCTATGCGGACCGGTATCTGAAGCAAAGCAGCTGGAAGGATCTGGCGCTGGTCAAGTTCTGTCTGTGCGCCGTGGGGGTGCTCATCGGTCTGGCGGTGCCCCGCAGCCGCCGCCGGCAGTTTGCCTTCGGGGCGCTGGTGGTCTTTGCCACCACCTATATCCCTCTGATGTACAAGTTTGCCCATGTGGTGGTGCAGGCCCGGCGGGAAGAGGAACTGGCGGACCAGGCAGAAGCATAACTGCATCCACCTCCTATTATTATAAGGAAGGCCGCGGCAGGGAAGAGGCAAAAGCCCCGACTCAGCCGCGGCTTTTTTGTCTGCCTGCAGGATATGATGCAGCGGAATGATGATCTTGTTTTTGCATATTGCAAAATAATTGTAAACTTGTTAAAAAATTATTGAACTTTCTGCACAAATCCTCTATACTGAAAACAATGTGACGGCGGCTATGGCTGTGCCGCCCCGACCCATGGACCGGGAAAAACCGGTCCCCAACGGAGGATACTATCTATGCGAAGACTGTCCATCGAGACCCCGGACCGCGCCCAGCAGGTCGTGCAGGACCTCTGCCGCGATATGGGGCACCGTGTGGCCGCCAACCCGCCGGGACTCTGCCCGGTGGACCTGGCGCTGAACTTTCTGCGCCTGTGCCACGCCCAGACCTGCGGCAAATGCGTGCCCTGCCGCATTGGCCTGTCCCAGCTGGAAACCCTTATTGAGAGCGTGCTGGACCAGACCGCCCCAGAAGGCACCATCGACCTCATCGAATCCACGGCGGCTGCCATTGCGGATTCCGCCGACTGCGCCATCGGTTACGAAGCCGCCGCCATGGTGCTGGAAGGGGTGCGGGGCTTCCGGGAAGATTATGAGCTCCACGCCAAGGAAGGCCGGTGCATCTGCTCTCTCAAGCAGCCGGTGCCCTGCGTGACCGTCTGCCCCGCCCATGTGGATATCCCCGGCTATATCGCCCTGGTGCGGGAAGGCTGCTTCCAGGACGCGGTGGACCTTATCCGCAAGGACAATCCCTTCCCGTATTCCTGCGCCTATGTGTGTGAACATCCCTGCGAAAAGCAGTGCCGCCGCCGTCTGGTGGACGACGCCATCAACATCTGTGGCATCAAGCGGTATGCGGTGGACCATTGCGGGGACGAAGCGCCCCCCGCTCCCGCCGAAGCCACCGGTAAGCGCATTGCGGTGGTGGGCGGCGGTCCCAGCGGTCTGACGGCTGCCTATTACCTGCAGCTCATGGGCCACAGCGTCACCGTGTTCGAACAGCGGGAACGCTTGGGCGGCATGCTGCGCTATGGCATCCCCGACTACCGCCTGCCCCCGGAGGTGCTGCAGAAGGACATCGACTACATCCTCAAGACCGGCGTGGAAGTCCGCACCGGGGTCTGCATCGGCACCGACATCCAGGTGGAACAGCTACGCCGGGACTACGACGCTCTGTATGTGGCCATCGGCGCCCATGCGGACAAGAAACTGGGACTGCCCGGGGAGGACAGCGAGAACGTCCTCTCGGCGGTGGAATTCCTGCGGGACTGCGGCGAAGGCCGTCCCCTGGACTTCACCGGAAAGCGGGTGGTGGTCATCGGCGGCGGCAACGTGAGCATGGACGCCACCCGCACCGCCATCCGTCTGGGGGCGGAGAGCGTGACCTGTGTCTACCGCCGCCGCATCGACGATATGACCGCCCTGCCGGAGGAGATCGAGGACGCCCAGGCGGAAGGCTGCCAGATCCTGCCTTTGCAGGCGCCCCACCGCATCGAAGCCGACGAGAACGGCAAGGTGGCGGCTCTGTGGACCAAGCCCCAGATCATCGGTTCCTATGGCCGGGACGGCCGCCCCGGACCCCGGGACGCCGCCGAGCGGGAATTCCGTATCCCCTGTGACTACCTCATCATCGCCATCGTCCAGCGCATCGAATCCGACAATTTTGAAAAGGGCGGCATCGGCACCAGCCGGGGCGCCCTCAAGGCCGACCTGTCCGGTTATGTGCCCGGCACCCCCAACGTCTTTGCCGGCGGCGACGCCGTCACCGGTCCCGCCACCGTCATCCGGGCGGTGGCAGCGGGCAAGGTGGGCGCCGCCAACATCGACAGCTTCCTGGGCTATTCCCACACCATCCGCTGCGATGTGCAGATCCCCCCGGCCCGTCTGTCCAACACGCCCCCCTGCGGGCGCATCCAGCTCAAAGCCCGCAACCCGCTGGAAGCCCGGGGCGACTTCGCCCTGGCCACCTGCGGCATGACCGAGGAGGAAGCCATGCAGGAAGCCGGACGCTGCCTGCGCTGTGACCACTTCGGTTACGGCATCTTCAAGGGAGGGAGGACCAGCCAATGGTAAACGTGACCGTCAACGGCAAGGCCGTGGCCGTGCCCGAACATACCACCATCCTGGAAGCCGCCAAGGCCGCCGGGGTGGACATCCCGCACCTGTGCTACCTGAAAGGTCTCAACGAGATCGGCGCCTGCCGCGTCTGCTGCGTGGAGATCGAAGGGGAGCGCAACCTGGTGCCCAGCTGCAACAATCCGGTGTTTGAGGGCATGGTCATCCGCACCAACACCCCCCGGGTACGCAGCACCCGCAAGATCAATGTGGAACTGATCCTCTCCCAGCACGACTGTCACTGTGCCACCTGCCTGCGCAGCGGCAACTGCCACCTGCAGAACATCGCCAACGACCTGGGCATCCTGGAAAACCCCTATCCCCGGGACCTGGTCACCGGGGTACGGGCTCTGTGGCCCCGGGATTTCCCCTTGTACCGGGATACCAACAAGTGCATCAAGTGCATGCGCTGCATCCAGGTCTGTGACAAGGTCCAGGGCGTCAACGTCTGGGACCTGTCCGGTACCGGCAGCCGCACCCGGGTGGATGTGAGCCATAACCGCCGCATCAAGGAATCCGACTGTGTCCTCTGCGGCCAGTGCATCACCCATTGCCCCACCGGTGCTTTGCGGGAACGCAGCGACACCGAAAAGGCCTTTGCCGCCCTGGCCGACCCCGACCGAATCACGGTGGTGCAGATCGCCCCCGCCGTGCGGGCTGCCTGGGGCGAAAGCCTGGGCCTGCCCCCGGAAAAAGCCACCGTCAACCGCATGGCCGCCGCTTTGCGTGCCCTGGGGTTCGACTATGTGTTCGATACCTCCTTCTCCGCCGACCTGACCATCATGGAAGAGGGCACTGAGTTTCTCCAGCGGTTCAAGGCAGGGGACACCAAGTACCAGCCCATGTTCACCAGCTGCTGCCCCGGGTGGGTGCGGTATCTCAAGGGGCATTACCCGGATATGACCGCCCGCCTGTCCACTGCAAAAAGCCCCCAGCAGATGTTCGGTGCCGTGGTGCGGAACTACCTGTCCAAAAAGCTGGGGGTGGAACCGGGCAGGATCTTCAGCGTGTCCATCATGCCCTGCGTGGCCAAAAAGGCCGAGTGCGACCTGCCTACCATGCACACCGAAGCCGGGCGGGACGTGGACCTGGTGCTCACCACCCGGGAACTGGTGCGGATGATCCGCTCCGAACACATCCACCCCGAGACCCTGGCGGAGGAATCCTTTGATTCCATCCTGGGGCCTTACAGCGGTGCGGGCGTCATCTTCGGCGCCACCGGCGGCGTCATGGAAGCAGCCCTGCGCAGTGCCTACTATCTGGTCAACGGCCGGAATCCTCCGCCGGAAGCCTTCACTGCCGTGCGGGGCGCAGCCGACGGCACCCCCGGCTGGACCGAAGCGGAGTTCGACCTGGGCGGTTCCACCGTGAAAACGGCGGTGGTCAGCGGCCTGGGCAACACCCGCAAACTGCTGGAAGCGGTGCGTGCGGGCCGGGTGCACTATGACTTTGTGGAGGTCATGGCCTGTCCCGGCGGGTGCGCCGGCGGCGGGGGACAGCCTCACAGTCCCAATGACGAGGAACTGGCCGGGAGCCGCGGACAGTTGTTGTACGGCATTGACAAAGGCAGCGCCCTGCGCTTCTCTCATGAGAACCCGGCCATCCAGGCCCTGTACCGGGAAGCACTGGGTGCCCCCGGCAGCGAGACAGCCGAAGAATGGCTTCACACCGACCATCTGGGATGGGATATGCCTGCCCAGCGGCGGGAAAGTGAATAAAAATACTCTGCGACCCCCGTTTTCCTTGAAAGAAAATCACGTCAACCGGTTGCCCGGCGTCTTCGGACGCCGGGCAAATTTTCACAATTTACGGGGGACGGGTGTTTTTTGAAAAGTTGACAACGTTACAGTTTTGTGATATTTTATTAAAGATTCCTTTGCTCAAACGACGGCGTTTGATCAAACGCTGTCGTTCCTTTTTTTGCAAAATGGTGTCCGCCAAAGGAGCACAATCGTGTTCCGGGCCCTCACCATCGGCAAAAGCGGGGCTCCGGCAAAGGACCGGGCGGCGGCCCGGCAAAAACACGCGGCCAGCGCGGGTCCCCCAGGGTCCCGTCCAAAAATGAGGAGAGTGAACGAACGTGACCCGATATGTCGTAAAGCGTGTGTTGCTGGCAATCGTGACGGTGCTGGTCATCAGCCTGATCACCTTCTTTGCCATGAACGCCATCCCCGGCGGCCCTTTCAATAAAGAAAAGGCCACCAGCCCCCAGGTCCAGGCCGTGCTGGAAGCACGTTACAATCTGGATAAGCCCGTGGGCGAGCAGTATATCCTGTATATGAACAATATCCTCCACGGTGACTGGGGCGTTTCCCTGAAGACCGGCCGTGATATTGCTTCCACCCTGACTTCCCGCTTTGCGGTTTCCGCTCAGCTGGGCCTGAAGGCCGCTGCTGTGGCCATCGTGTGCGGCCTGGTGCTGGGCAGCATCGCGGCTCTGAACCGCAACAAGCTGCCGGACCGGCTGATCATCTTCTTCACCACCTTGTTCACCGGCGTTCCCAGCTTCGTTCTGGCAACGCTGCTTCTGCTGGTGTTCTGCATGAAGCTGAATCTGTTCCCGGTGTGGAGCGCCGAGAACCCCAACTATGTGCTGCCGGTCGTTTCTCTGTCCTTGTACCCCATGGCGTACATCACCCGTCTGACCAAGACCAGCATGCTGGACGCTCTGAGTCAGGACTACGTGCGCACCGCCCGCGCCAAGGGCGTTTCCCAGGTCAAGGTCATCTTCAAGCATGCTCTGCGCAATGCTCTGATCCCGGTTGTCACCTACGTCGGCCCCATGGTCGCCTACATTCTCACCGGCTCCATGGTCGTTGAGAGCATCTTCACCATCGGCGGTCTGGGCACCCAGTTCGTGACCAGCATTACCAACAGCGACTATCCCATGATCATGGCCACCACCCTGTTCCTGGGAACTCTGATGGTCACGGCCAACCTGATCACCGACCTGGTGTACAAGATGATTGACCCGCGCATTGAGCTGGAGTAAGAAGGAGGAGAAAATATGACATACGCAGAAAACGGAATGCCGGAAAAGAATCCTCTTTCGGCCCAGATCGATCTTTCCAAGTTCAGCACCGCTGATTTTGAACCTGCCACCGAGGAAGAAAAAGCACAGCAGGAGGTCATGGGCGAAAGCGTGACCTTCTTCAAGGACGGCTGCCGCCGCCTGAAAAAGAACAAGCTGGCCATGGGCAGCATCATCGTGCTGGTCCTGCTGCTGGTTTCTATCATCGTGATCCCCTTCTTCGTGCCTTATGGCTACTCCGAGATTGTCACCGTTGACGGTCGCCGCGACAAGACTGCCACCAACCTGGCTCCCTTTGAATGGTCCAAGCTGGAGCAGCAGTATATGGACGAAACCGGCGAAAAGCTGTTCCCCCACATCATGGGCACCGACAGCCTGGGCCGTGACTACTTCATCCGCGTGATCTACGGCACCCGCGTTTCGCTGTCCGTCGGCCTGGTGGCCTCCATCATGGTGCTGATCATCGGTTTGTTGTACGGTTCCATCTCGGGCTGGTGCGGCGGCATCGTGGATATCATTATGATGCGTATCGTGGACGTGATATACAGTCTGCCGGATACGCTGATGATCATCCTGCTGTCCGTTGTTCTGAACGAGACCCTGAAGCCTGTCATTGAAAAGATCCCGGCCTTGCAGGCCCTGGGCACCAACATGATCGCCCTGTTCCTGGTCTTCGGTCTGCTGTACTGGGTGGGCATGGCCCGTCTGGTCCGCGGTCAGATCCTGACCATCAAGCAGAACGAGTACGTGCTGGCCGCCCGTACCATCGGTACTCCCAGCGGCCGCATCCTGCGCAAGCACATCCTGCCCAACTGCCTGTCGGTCATCATCATCTCGGTGGCCCTGCAGATTCCTTCGGCCATCTTTACCGAGAGCTACCTCTCCTTCATGGGCATCGGCGTCAAGGTCCCCATGCCTTCGCTGGGTTCTCTGGCCAATGAAGCCCGTGCGGGTATCAACAGCTATCCGCTGAAGCTGGTCTTCCCGTCGCTGATCATCTGCCTGATCGTTCTGGCCTTCAACCTGCTGGGCGACGGCCTGCGCGACGCCTTTGACCCCAAACTGAAGCGCTGAGGAGGGGCAGTAAAAGAGTATGAGTGAAGTAAAAAACGGCAATAAGCCGCAGTATGTGCTGGAGGTCAAGGACCTGCACACCACCTTCTCCACCGATAAGGGCGGCAAGGTCAACGCCGTCAACGGCGTGTCCTTCTCCCTGGAGCCCGGCAAGATCCTGGGCATCGTGGGCGAATCCGGTTCCGGCAAGTCCGTTACCGCCTATTCCATCATGGACATCCTGTCCGAGAACGGCGGCATCACCGGCGGCCAGGTCCTGTACAAGGGCGAAGACATCACCAAGTGGGACGAGAAGAAGATGGCGACTTTCCGCGGCAAGTGCTGCTCCATCATCTTCCAGGACCCCATGACCAGCCTGAACCCTGTGTTCACCATCGGCAACCAGCTGATGGAAGCCATCATGCTGCACACCGACCGCAACAAGGCCCAGGCCAAGGCCCGCGCCATTGAGATGCTGGAACTGGTGGGCATCAACGAACCGGAAAAGCGTATCAAGCAGTATCCCTACGAGCTGTCCGGCGGCATGCGTCAGCGTGTCATGATCGCCATGGCCCTGGCCTGCGAGCCCGACATCCTGATCGCCGACGAGCCCACCACCGCTCTGGACGTGACCATCCAGGCCCAGATCCTGGAACTGATGCAGGACCTGCAGAAGAAGATGGGCATGGCCATCATCATGGTCACCCACGACCTGGGCGTCATCGCCTCCATGTGCGATGAGATCATCGTTATGTACGGCGGCCGTGTCTGCGAGCGCGGCACCGCCGACGCCATCTTCTATCACCCCGCCCACGAGTACACCAAGGGCCTGCTGCGTTCCATCCCGTCCGGTTCCAACATGAAGGAGCGCCTGATCCCCATCGGCGGCACTCCCATCAACATGCTGGACCTGCCGGCGGGCTGCGCGTTCTGCCCCCGGTGCGACGCCGCTATGAAGATCTGCCTGCGGGAGCAGCCGCCCGAACTGTGGGTGGGCGAAGATCACCTGGCGTCCTGCTGGTGCAACGTCAAATCCGCCAAGGAGGGCAAGTAAGATGGCAAACAGCGAATATCTTTTGCAAGTCGAGCATTTGAAGGAATATTTCCCCGTGCGCGCCGGCTTCAGCAAGACCATCCAGCTCAAGGCGGTGGACGATGTGTCCTTCGCCATCCGTCCCGGCGAAACGCTGGGTCTGGTGGGTGAGTCCGGCTGCGGCAAGACCACCGTCGGCCGCACCCTGCTGCAGCTGTACAAGCCCACCGGCGGCCGCGTCGTTTTTGACGGCCAGGTGGTCTATGACAGCGGCGAACAGTACGATGAAAACGGCCAGCTCAAGGTGGATGCCAACGGCAAACCCATCCTGGGCAAGAAGGTCCAGGCCGACATGATGCCCCTGCGCAAGCAGATGCAGATGGTCTTCCAGGACCCGTATTCTTCCCTGAACCCCCGCATGACCGTTGAGGACATCATCGGCGAACCTCTGGACGTGCACAAGCTGTGCAAGACCAAGGCTGAGCGCCATGACCGCGTGATGGAACTGATGGAGCTGGTCGGCCTGAACGCCGAACACGCCATGCGTTACCCCCACGAATTCTCCGGCGGTCAGCGTCAGCGTATCGGCATCGCCCGTGCGCTGGCTGTCAACCCCAAATTCATCGTCTGCGACGAGCCTGTTTCGGCGCTGGACGTTTCCATTCAGGCCCAGGTCGTCAACATGTTCGAGGACCTGCAGGAAAAGCTGGGCGTTGCCTATCTGTTCATCGCCCACGACCTGCTGGTCGTTCATCACATCAGCGACCGTATCGCCGTTATGTATCTGGGCAAGATGATGGAGCTGGCGGATGCCGACGAACTGAACGACAACCCCATCCATCCCTACACCCAGAGCCTGCTTTCCGCCGTGCCGGTGCCTGATCCGCGCACCGCCCGTGCTGCCAAGCGTATCGTGCTGGAAGGCGATGTGCCCAGCCCGCTGCATATGCCCAGCGGCTGCCCCTTCCGCACCCGCTGCCGCTACGCCACCGAACAGTGCGCCAAGGCCATGCCTCCCTTCACCGACCGGGGCAACGGCCACTTCGTCGCCTGCTGGAACAAGTGACGTTCCGGACCCGATAAAGGGGAAAGATCCTCTGCCTGCCGCCCATGGGCAGGGGAAAGGTTCACAGGTTTGCATAGTGCTGGACAAAATTTTGTGCGCGATGTTCAGCAAGTTGCCCAAAAATGGTGACTGAAAAGCAACAGCTTTTCCATCTTCCTTGAAAATGCAGACCTCAGAACGTATAATGGGCGTTGTATCAGAAGGGAGTTCACGGATTGGATTTTCCTTTCCGTGGGTTTCTGATAAGATCTCTAGGAGGAAAGAACAATGAAAAAGCTCATGGCATCTGCGCTTGCCGCCGCCATGGTCGTCAGCCTGGTGGGCTGCGGTGGTAACAACACCACCTCCACCAGCGAGAGCGGCTCTGCGGCTGCAACCACCGAGAGCGCGTCTGCAACTTCGGTTCTGAACACCGATACCAGCACGCTGTACATCAACCTGGCTTCCGAGCCTGACCGTCTGGATCCGCACCTCAACTCCACCGTTGACGGCGCTGTCCTGGCTGTCAACAGCTTCGTCGGCCTGCTGACCTACGATGAGAACGGCCAGCTGGTTCCCGGCGTTGCCGAAAGCTATGACGTCTCTGAAGACGGCATGACCTACACCTTCCACCTGCGTCAGAGCAAGTGGAGCGACGGCACCGACCTGACTGCCAACGACTTCGTTTACAGCTGGAACCGTGCTGCCAACCCCATGACCGCTTCCGACTACAGCTACCTGTACGACGGCCTGATCGCCAAGAACGAGGTTGCCAACGAGATGGTTGCCAACCCCGAGTATGACGCCGCTGCCGCTGAGGCTGCTGCTGCCGCTGGCGAAGAGTACACCACTCCCGCCGAAGTTTACAGCGATGCCGCTCTGGCCGCTCAGGAAGCCAACGAGATCCTGGTCGGCGTTGAGGCTACCGACGACTACACCCTGACCGTCACCCTGGTCAGCCCCTGCCCCTACTTCCTGAGCCTGTGCGCCTTCCCCACCTTCTACCCCGTGCCGCAGGCCTCTGTGGAAGCTGCTGATCCCGATGGCACCAACCCCGGCGCCTGGGCTCTGGAGGCCGGCTTCGTTTCCAACGGTCCCTACACCTGCACCGCTTGGAGCCATGACGAAAGCATGACCTACACCAAGAACCCCAACTACTACGATGCCGACAGCGTCAACATCGAGACTCTGCAGTTCATGCTGAGCGCCGATGACACCGCTATCTACAACGCCTACATGGCCGGCAACCTGGACTTCATCGATACCATTCCTACCGAAGAAGTTCCCAACCACATCGACGTTGACCCCGAGTTCTATGTTGCCGCCAACATCGGCACCTACTACGTGGGCTTCAATGTGAACTCCACCCTGTTCGAGGGCAAGACCCCCGAGCAGGCCAACGCCATCCGCGAAGCCATCACTCTGCTGATCGACCGCGAGTACATCGTTGACACCATCGGCCAGACCGGCCAGGAAGTGGCCAACACCTTCGTGCCCGCCGGCATGAGCGACTCCAACGGCGGCGAGTTCCGTCAGAACACCGACAGCTACACCTACCCCGATGAGGAAGCCGTCGGCTACTTCGATCCTTCCTACGACGCTTACGAAGAGAACCTGGCCAAGGCCATCGAGCTGCTGGAAAGCGCCGGCTACGTCTTTGACGACGCTGGCATGCTGAGCGCCGAGACCCCGCTGTCCTTCGCCTACCTGACCAACGAAGGCGCCGGCAACGAAGCCATCGGTGCTGCTATCCAGCAGGATATGGCTGCCATCGGTGCTACCGTTGAGATCCAGACCCAGACCTGGAACGTCTTCCTGAACGAGCGCAAGGCCGGCAACTACGACGTCTGCCGTCAGGGCTGGCTGGCCGACTTCGATGACCCCATCAACATGCTGGAGATGTGGACCACCGATTCCGGCAACAACGACGCTCAGTTCGGCCGTGACCCCGCCACCGGCGAGGCTGGCACCGTGCCTTCCTACGCTCCCCAGAACTGGAGCGAGTATGATGAGCTGATCGCCGAGATCAAGGCCGAGACCGACCTGACCAAGCGTGTTGCTCTCATGCACCAGGCTGAAGACATGCTGATGGAAACCTGGGCTGTTGTGCCTCTGTACTACTACAACGACCCCTACATGCAGAAGTCCAATGTTGAGGGTGTTTACACCAACGCCTTCGGCTACAAGTACTTCCATCATGCCACCAAGACCGCTGCCTGATTTAGTCACCGCAACGGCTTGAACAGCAAATAAGAACCGCCCCCGTGCCTGGCACGGGGGCGGTTTTTATGTTGCTTTGTTTCCGGCAGAGATTCAGCCTGCCGGAAAGGCGGGCTGACATGGTCCTGGCAGGGCAGAGGGCCTTACAGTTTGCCTTCTTCCAGAAGATCCCGCACTTCCAGCAGGTCATGGCAGCAGCAGGTGTACAGGCTGCGCATCTCTTCGTCAGGCTGGGCCATATCCGGCACCATCACGGTCACAGCACCGGCAGCGCGGCCTGCCCGCACGCCGTTGAAGCTGTCTTCCAGCACCAGGCAGTCCCGGGCATCCAGCCCCAGCTGGCGGGCGGCCAGCAGGAAGATGTCCGGCTCAGGCTTGGAATGTTCCACATCCGCCCCGCAGACAACACCCTTGAAATAACCGTCCACGCCGGTGTTCTTCAGGTTCATTTCGATCATGTTCCGGGGGCTGGAACTGGCCACGATGCAGGGAATGTTGTGATCCCGCAGCCAGTCCAGCAGTTCCCGCAGGCCCGGCTTGCAGGGCACGCCCTGGCTGAACCGCTCATCCGCCAGCCGCCATACCTCCTGCAGCATCACTTCCGGGTCGATCTGGGGATAGAACTTTGCCAGGTGGCGTTTCAGGTTATCCCCGGCCAGGCCGCGCCCGGCTGCCAGAAATTCCGGCGGGGGCAGGGGTAGCCCCAGTTTGCCGCAGCAGGGGGCCCACAGGGTATCCCACAAACGTTCGGTGTCGAACATCAGGCCGTCCATATCAAAAATAGCGCCCTTGACCATACAAATACTCTCCTTCTCCATGGGGTGATTCGCGCCTTTATTGTACCGCAAAAACTGCTGCCTTGCAACAAAAGTTCCTGTATAGGGCTTGTATTCACCACTTTACAGCGCTATAATAAGGCATAGCTATACGGACCGCCCTCCGCGGTATGGCGCCAGACGGCCGCATATGCTGTTTTGTGCGAATATATTGTGCGACAGTAAGGAGAGAAGGAAAAATGTTGGACATCAAGGTCACTCGGACCACCGCCCCCAAACAGAAACCCCAGGACGAAAGCAAACTGGGCTTCGGGCACATTTTCACCGATCACATGTTCCTGATGGATTACACCGAAGGCGAAGGTTGGCATGATGCGCGCATCGTGCCCTATGGTCCGCTGCCCATGGACCCCGCCACCACCGTGCTCCATTATGCACAGGAAATTTTTGAAGGCATGAAGGCCTACCGCACCGCGGACAACACCATCCAGCTGTTCCGCCCCGACTGCAACGCCAAGCGCTTCCAGGATTCCGCCGACCGTCTGTGCATGCCTCCCATCCCGGTGGAGGATTTCATCCAGGCAGTGGAAGCCCTGGTGGACCTGGACCGTGACTGGGTGCCCCACAGCGACGGTGCATCGCTGTACATCCGTCCCTTTGCGTTTGCCACCGATGTGGGTCTGGGCGTGCATGCCTCCCGCCACTATCTCTTCGTCATCATCTGCTCTCCCTCCGGTGCTTACTACGCCGAGGGGCTGGACCCCGTGCGTATCTACGTGGAAGATGAATACATCCGTGCCGCCCCGGGCCTGACCGGCTTCACCAAGTGCGGCGGCAACTACGCCGCTTCCATCAAGGCTGGTGAGCTGGCCGCCCAGAAGGGCTTCAGCCAGGTTCTGTGGCTGGACGGTGTGGAAAAGAAGTATGTGGAAGAAGTCGGTTCCATGAACATCATGTTCAAGATCGACGGCAAGATCTACACCGCCGCCTGCACCGGCACCGTTCTGCCCGGTGTTACCCGCCGCTCCATCATCGAGCTGCTGAAGGACTGGGGCTATGAGGTGGTGGAAGGCAAGCTGGCCATCGCCGACGTGATGAAGGCTTCCGACGAAGGCAAGCTGGAAGAAGTCTTCGGCACCGGCACCGCTGCCGTTGTCAGCCCCGTGAAGGAGCTGGATTGGGAAGGCAAGACCGCCCTTATCGGCGACGGCAAGATCGGTCCTCTGACCCAGAAACTGTACGATACCCTCACCGGCATCCAGTGGGGCAAGCTGCCCGATACCAAGGGCTGGACCGTCAAGGTGGAGCCCAAGTATTGATGTTCGGGGCGTTATCGCAAAACTTTTACAATTGAAAACAACTTGCAAAAAGAACGGGAATGCGTCAAAAAGCAGTCCCGTGCTTTTTGCTTTGCGGGAGGAAAAGCCCCTCTTTGCCGTTTCTTTGCCGGTTTCGTCACCTTGCCATGGTATAATACTTGCTATACCCAAACGCCGGGAAAGGAGAAAAAGTCCCGATGTATCATATTCTGGAACTGCTGGACCGCACAGCCGCCGCCTGCCCCCAGGCGCTCAGCTTCTGCGATGAAAACGCCGCCTGGACCTGGGCCGATACCCGGCACAGAGTGGGCGCAGTGGGCACAGCCCTGGCCGCCCTGCCTGGCGGGGTGCTGCGCCGCCCGGTGGCTGTGTACATGGAACGGGGGGCTGATGCCCTCCACGCCCTGCTGGGCGTTCTGGCTGCGGGCGGCTTTTATACCGTGCTGGACACCGCCCAGCCACCGGAACGGGTCCGGGCCATTCTGGACCAGCTGGAACCGGCCGCCATCCTCACCGACGCAGCCCATGAGGAGGCCGCCCGGGAACTGGCCGGCCCTCTGCCGGTGGTGGACTGCGCCGCCGCTGCCTCCAAGACCCCCGATCAGGCGGTGCTGACCGCCCTTCGCCGGGAAATCATCGACACCGACCTGGCCTATGTGCTCTTCACCTCCGGTTCCACCGGCCTGCCCAAGGGGGTGGCCGTCACCCACCGCAATGTGCTGGCGTACAGCGAATGGGTGGTTTCTGCCTTTGATTTTTCCCCCGAAACGGTGCTGGGCAACCAGACGCCTTTCTACTTTTCCATGTCGGTCACTGACCTGTACGGCGCGCTGCGCAGCGGTGCCTGTGTTCAGGTGCTGCCCCGGCGGCTGTTCAGCTTTCCGGTGCAGCTGCTGGAATATCTCTGTGCCCGCCGGGTCAACACCCTGTACTGGGTACCCTCGGCCCTGGGCATCGTGGCCAACTGGAAAGCCCTGGACTACACTGCCGCCCCGCCCCTGCACACCATCCTGTTTGCGGGAGAGGTCATGCCCACCGCCAAGCTGAACTACTGGCGGGCCCATTACCCCCAGGCACGGTTTGCCAACCTCTACGGTCCCACCGAGACCACCGACATCTGTGCCTTCTATGAACTGGACCGGGAGTTCCGGGACGACGAAAGCCTGCCTATCGGCCGGGCCTGCGGCAACTGCGGCCTGCTGATTCTGCGAGATGGCCGTCCCGCCGCACCCGGGGAAACCGGGGAACTGTGCGTGCGGGGCAGCTTTGTGGCGGCGGGGTATTACCGCCAGCCGGAAAAGACCGCCGAACGCTTTGTGAGAAATCCCGTGCAGACCGCTTACCCAGAGATGATCTACCGCACCGGGGATCTGGTGCGGA
>CALXHS010000059.1 GCA_944388165.1 uncultured Gemmiger sp.
CTTGCGCTTGTTGGCCACGCCGTACTTGGCGGCGTACTGGGCGCTGCGGTACATAATGGCGCCGTCCTCGGCCTTGTAGCAGGCGCCGCTGGCCAGCAGCTTGTCCACCACGGCCTGCACCGCGCCGGACTCGTGCAGCTTGCTTTCATGGAACCAGACGTCGTACTCGATGCGGTACTTGCCCAGGTCGCGCTTGAGCCCGGCGATGTTCTTGGGCAGGGCAAAGTCGGTGATGGCCTGCTTCAGTTCCTCAAAGTCGGCGTTCACATAGGCATCGCCGTGCTCGGCGGCAAAGTCCTTGGCATGGGCGGTGATGTCGGCGCCCTGGTAGCATTCCTGGGGCAGGCGGCAGGCTTCCTCGCCCTTGAACAGCTGCAGGTAACGGATGGCCAGGCTCTTGCCGAACTTCTGGATCTGGTTGCCTGCGTCGTTGATGTAGAATTCACGGGTCACGTCGTAGCCCGCCCAGTCCAGGCAGGCGGCCAGGCAGTCGCCCAGGGCGCCGCCGCGGGCGTTGCCCATGTGCATGGGGCCGGTGGGGTTGGCGGAAACGAATTCCACGTTGTACTTCTTGCCAGCGCCCGCCTCGGTGCGGCCGTACTCGGCTTCGGAGCAGGCGGCGCGGACCACGTCGGTAAACCAGCCGGTGCCCAGATACAGGTTGATGAAGCCGGGACCGGCGATCTCCACCCGGTCAAAGGCGCTGCCGTTCAGGTCCAGGCAGCCCACAATGGCCTCGGCGATCTGCCGGGGCGCCTTGCGGAAAGCCCGGGCGCCGGCCATGGCCAGGTTGCTGGCCACGTCGCCGTTCTTCACGTCCGCGGGGATCTCCACAATAAAGGAAGGCAGTTCCGCCCGGGGCAGAGCGCCGCTCTCCATGGCGGCTTCGGCGGCGTTCTGCAGCAGGCCGCGGGCTGCGTCCAGGGCGGCCTGGCGGGGGTTGTAGTGTTTGTAATTCATATTTTGAAACCTCCGTTTTCACTCAAAAAATCCCCGGAAGGGATGGTGCTTATTCTTCCGTTTCGGCGGACAGCTGCTCCACCGTGATGTCCACCAGATTGCGGCTGATGAAGTTTTCTCCGCCGGAATCCAGGGTGTAGCTGAACTTCAGCCGTCCACCGGTTTCGGCCAGGTCGTGCTCGATGACGTCCGCCGCCACCCCCAGGGAGATGGAGCCGTAGCCCGTCTCGTAATGGCAGATGTGGCGGATGCCCTTTTCGATGACCAGCTGGCTGGGTACCTTGCCGAAGCGGGTCATCACCACCTGCTGGCCGTCCAGGGTAGCCTTGACGGTGGTGGTGCAGCCCGCATAGCCGGTGGCTTCGGTCTCCTCGTATACGATGTAGAAGGCGGAGCCACGCTGGGTGAACTTGCCCCGGGTCATCAGCTCCACACTGTCCTCGTCGCCGTTCTGCTGCATGGTGCCGCGTATGGTGATCAGGTAATTGTCCTGCATGATGTTTTCCGTATCCTTACTATATTATATGGGTTTTGGGTCAGTAGGTCTCAATGGCGATCTGCTCCACCGGACCCCCGGCGTATTCGCCCAGGAACAGGGTCTCCAGCTCCTGGAAGGCTTCGGGGGTGTCGCTCACATAGTAGCGCACCCGTCCGCCGGTCTTGCGGCCGCTGGTCAGCCCCAGATCCTCCAGGGCGGCGGCGGTCTCGATGGCCGTGACCTTGCCCGGGTCGATGAGGGCCACATCCTCGCCCATGAAATCCCCGATCATCTTTTTCAGCAGGGGATAGTGGGTGCAGCCCAGGATCAGGGTATCCACCCCGGCGTCCCGCAGTTCGGTGAGATACTGCTCAATGACCAGGGTGGTCACCGGGGCGCCGTCGGTCACGTGGCCGCTTTCCACAAGGGGCACAAAGAGGGGGCAGGCCTTGGCCGTGATCTCAATGTCCGGCACCAGGTCCTTCAGCAGTGCCGCATAGGACCCGCTGCGGATGGTGGCCGCCGTGCCGATGACCCCGACTTTGTGGTTGCGGGTCAGGGCGGCGGCTTTGCGGGCGGCGGCCCCCACCACCCCGGTATAGGGCACCGGCAGGCGGGAAGCCTCGTCCGAAGGGTAGGTGGAGGAGACGGTGCCGCAGGCAGCCATCAGGAACTTCACGTTCTGGCTCAGCAGAAACCGGATATCCTGGCGGGAATACTGCAAAATGGTCTGGCGGCCGCGGCTGCCGTAGGGCACCCGGCCGGTATCGCCGAAATAGACGATGTCCTCACCGGGCAGGACCCGGCGCAGCTGGCGCACGGCGGTCAGGCCGCCCAGGCCGCTGTCAAACACACCGATGGGCCTTGTATCCATCAATAGGCTCCCTTCCGTTTGGTCAGTGCCAGCTGGATCAGCCGGTCAGCCAGTGCCGAAAAACTCAGCCCTTCCTGCTCCATCAGTTTGGGATACATGCTGATGGCGGTGAACCCGGGGAAGGTGTTCAGCTCGTTGCACAGCACCCGGCCGGTGCCCTTCTGCACAAAGAAGTCGCAGCGGGACAGCCCGGCGCAGCCCAGAGCCAGGTAGGCCCGGCGGGCCAGGGCCTGCACTTCATCCAGTTTGGCGGCATCCAGGCGGGCGGGGATCAATACCTGGGAAACGCCGTTCTTGTACTTGTCGTCGTAGGTGTAGAACTCCGCCCCGGCCAGGATCTCGCCGGGATGGGTGGCAAAGACGGTGTCGGGGTCGTCGGGATTGCCGATGGCGGCGCACTCCACCTCCTGGCCTTCGATGAACTCCTCAAAGACAACCTTGTCGTCCTCCGCCAGGGCTACGTCCACCGCCTTGCGCAGTTCGGCACGGTCCCGGGCCTTGGAGATGCCCACGCTGGACCCGGCGTTGGCCGGTTTGACAAAGATGGGGTAGGGCAGTTTGGCTTCCACCATGTCCAGCACCTTGTCGGCGTCGGCTTCCACATCGGCGCGCAGGGCAAAGCACCAGGCGCAGTGGGGCACCCCGGCGGCGTCCATCAGGGTGTTGGCCACCGCTTTGTCCATGCAGACGGCGCTGGCCAGCACGCCGCAGCCCACATAGGGCAGGCCCGCCAGCTCAAACAGCCCCTGAATGGTGCCGTCCTCGCCGTTCTTGCCGTGGAGCACCGGCACCGCCGCGTCCACCGGCTGTTCCTTCCAGACGCCGTCCTCCTGCACCAGCAGGGCACGGGCGGTGCGGTCGGGGCTGAGCAGGCAGGGGGCGCAATGGGCGGTGTCCGCCTGCCAGCTGCCGTCGGCCACCCGGTCCGTGGGACCGGTGTAGCGCAGCCAGCGGCCTTCCTTGGTGATGCCCACCGCCGTCACATCGTAGCGGCCGGCGCAGGGGGACTGGCCCAAAGCCCGCAGCCAGGCCGCCGCGGACACGCAGCTGACCTCATGTTCACTGGAAACACCGCCGAAGAACAACGCCAGGCGGATGGATTTATTTTCAACCATAGCAGATTACATCCCCTCATGTATTGAAACGCATAAGTTTACAGCTTATAATAATAGCATATTTGGGTGCAGGTTAAAAGATGTTTGCCCAAAAAAGAAAAAATAACAGCAAAAATCCATTCGGTGCTTCCCATAGGCAAAAAAGTGCTTGACAACGCGGGAAGGCCGTGGTAAGATATCGTTTGTAAAAAAAGCAGCGTCCGGCTAAATGCCGCCGTTCACCTTGCGGGCCGCAAAGGCTCCGGGTCATCACATCGCAAAGCAAGGCACTGTGTGCCCGCTTTGGCATGGTTGGTCTGTTCGGCGGCTGCTTTTACGGCAGCCGCTTTTGTTATCCACTTTACGTTTTGTATGGGAGGTGTATTCCAATCGCCAGCAGCAACACTACCAAGGAACTGGAAATCAACGAGCGCATTCGTGACAAGGAGATCCGCCTGATCGGAGCCGACGGCTCCCAGATGGGCATCATGTCCCCCCGTGACGCGCTGCGCATGGCCATGGACCAGGATCTGGACCTGGTCAAGGTGGCTCCCCAGGCTAAGCCCCCGGTTTGCAAGATCCTGGACTACGGCAAGTATCGCTTTGAAATGCAGAAGCGCGAAAAGGAAGCCAAGAAGAACCAGAAGGTCGTGGAAGTCAAGGAGATCCGTCTGTCTCTGAACATCGACACCAACGACTTCAACACCAAGGTCAACCAGGCGGCCAAGTTCCTGGCCCAGGGCCACAAGCTGAAGGTCTCCATCCGGTTCCGCGGCCGTGAGATGGCGCACACCAACCTGGGTCTTGACGTGCATCGTCGCTTCGCGGAGCAGCTGGAAGGCAAGGGCGTTGTTGACAAGCAGCCCAAGCTGGAAGGCAGCAGCATGATGATGTTCATGTCCCCCGCGCCCACCAAGTAACCCAATATTAGGAGGAAAAACAAAATGGCAAAGCTCAAACTGAAGACCTGCTCCGGCGCCAAGAAGCGCTTCAAGATGACCGGCACCGGCAAGATCAAGCGCAATGCGTCCAAGCGCCGTCATATCCTGACCAAGAAGACCACCAAGCTGACCCGCGGTCTGCGCATGAACCACTATGTGGACAAGACCA
>CALXHS010000060.1 GCA_944388165.1 uncultured Gemmiger sp.
ACTTCCGGGGCCTGCTGGCGGCCGGTGAATTCGCTCTTGTTCACCTGCTCCACATGGTCGTCCACCGTCTTGACCATGTTGAACCAGGGGTTGCGCCGGGCTTCGCAGACGCTGAACACCAGGTCCAGATCGGCACGGCTCTGCTTTTTGGCAAAGGCGTTTTCGATATCGGCGGCGGTGCGCAGAGGGCTGGTGATGTCCAGGTCCATGAGATAGTCATAGGCGGCGCCGGTCTTTTCTTCCATGCGGCGCAGGCTGTCCTGATAGACAGCCATCTTGGGCACCTTGTCCCCGCCCAGTTCCTCGCCACGGGGCAGGAAAACCACTTCCGGGTACCGGGCCTTGACCAGTTCTGCCAGCTCAGGGCTGTCGGTGTTCAGGGCGAAGTCGATGTGCAGTTCGGGATGGTTCTTGGCAAAGAGTTCCGCGGCGCTGAGCGAATAATAAACCAGCGGATACCCGCAGAAGGTTTTCAGGTTCTTATTTTTAAAGCCTTTGCTGCCGGCGCGGCCGCAGATGGTGATGAGCAGACGTTCCATATTACAGTTCCCCCAAAGTCAGTTTCAGCACATCCAGGGCGGTGGCGGGGGTGTTCAGGCTGTCGCCTTCTCCCTCCATCGCGTAGTGCAGAAAGTATTCCATTTCGCGGATATACCGTTCGTTCACATCTTCCCGGCAGTCCTCCACGGTGCCGTCGGGCAGGGTCAGGGTCCCGGTGCCGAAATCCGCCACGGCGGACCCGGTGGGGCAGAACAGCTCGATGCTGCGGCGGTAGCCCCGGCCGAAATAGTCGAGATGGACCTCCGCCAGCAGGCGGGGATACCTGGCGATATACAGCGATACATCGTCGGAGTCGATCTCCAGTTCCGAATACTGGCCCCGCAGGTTGTACAGGGCTTCCGGCTTGCCGAAGAGTTCCACCAGATAATCCCACTCGTGGATGAGGTCGATGGTCACACCGCCCCCCAGGGCCTTGTGGGCGCTGTACACGGTGCGGTAGTCCACACCGGGGCGCCAGTCGGGCAGGTAGGAGGAGCAGAGCACCCGGGCGCAGTAGGGGTGCAGGTCGGGCAGGTGCTTTTTCAACGCCAGCATGGCCCCGCACCACCGCATGGGGGCGGCCACATAGGCTTTCTGCCCGGCAGAAATCAAATCGGCCAGTTCCCGGCCGGTCTCCCCGGCGGAGAAGATGGGCTTTTCGATGAACAGCGCCCCCGCCCGGCCGCGGACCAGTTCCAGAGCTTCCGCGTGCAGGCTGGTGGGGTTGGTGATGAAAGCCATGTCATACCGGGGCAAGGCGGCGGGGTCCTCCAGGGTGGTGAACTGGGCCGCCAGCAGCTCCGCCACGCCGGGGCGCAGCGGACGGTTCAAATCGCTGCGCAGGGCATGGGCACACAGGGTCAGGCCCTGCTTTTCGCAGATGGCATGCAGGTTTTTCAGATGGCGGGTCCCGATGGACCCCAGGCCGATGAACAGGGCGGTCACGTTGCCCATGGTCATCACTCCTTTTTACAGATTGGGCCGCACCACGCGGCAGGGGCTGCCCACGGCCACAGAATTGGCGGGGATATCGTGGGTGACCACGCTGCCCGCCCCGATGACCACGTTGTCCCCGATGGTCACGCCGGGCAGCAGGATGGCCCCGCCGCCGATCCAGACATTGTTTCCGATGGTGACGGGGGCGGTGCGGGTCTTGCAGAATTCGAAACTTCCATCCGGTTTGGGCGCGCCGAAGCGGTCCGCCGCGTTGGTGGGGTGGAAGGCGGTATAGATCTGCACGTTGGGGGCGATGAGGGCGTTGTCACCGATGGTGATGCGGTTATCGTCCAGGAAGGTGCAGTTCATGTTCACTTCGCAGTTGTTGCCGAAGAAGATATTGTTGCCATAGTCCACATAGAAAGGCGGGGTGATCCAGAGGTTTTTGCCCCGCCCGCCCAGCAGCTGGGCCAGAATGCGGTCCTTTTCCGCCAGGTCGGCGGAGGCGGTGCGGTTGTAGGCCGCGGCCAGGTCCTTGGCCAGGTGCCAACGGTCCAGCAGTTCGGGGTCACCGCAGTCATACAGTTCCCCGGCCAGCATTTTTTCCCGTTCGGTCATGGCAGTTCTCCTTACTGGCGGTCAAAACCCAGATAGCGGGTGCCCTGGAAATGGAGCATGCCCCGGTCCCCTTCGGCCAGCAGACCGGCTTCCCGGGCAGGCAGGCGCAGCTCCATGCGGTCGCCGCTCTCAAATTCAAAGGTGGCGTAGTAGGTGGTGCCGCCACCGCCGTTGTTGTGGCTGTAATGGTGCTGCCGCTTGGCCACCACGGTGGCGGGGCTGCTCAGCCGGGGGGAAGCGTTGTTGCGGGACCATTCGGCCACATTGCGGATCACCATGACCACCATCAATCCCACCACCAGCACAAACATGGCGGGGACAAAGATTTCCATCAGGTTGAACAGCATCATAGGGATTTTTCCTTTCCTTTTTCGGGGCGGCACGGCTTTCAGGACTGGGCCACCTTGTCCATCAGCCGGATGGCAGCCAGGTCCTTCTCAAAGGTCCAGCGGGGTTCTTCCTCCCCTTTCAGCACCGCGAAGAAATTGGCCAGCTCGTCCACATAGGCGTTCTCCACAATGTTGTCGCTATACCGGCTGTCGTGCTCGAAGCTGCCGTAGGTATCCACCGGCTGCTTGTCGCCGTTCCTGAACTCGTACAGGGCTTTGGGGTTGCCTTCCCAGAAAAGGTGCAGGCCGTCGCCGAAGCACTCGAAGCTGCGCACCGCCTTGGGGCTGACCACGTCCGCCGCCAGCACCCCCTGCACGCCGTTCTTGTGGCGCAGCATCAGGGTGGCGCAGTCGGGGTAAGGCAGGCCCAGGTCGCTGATGGTATCGGTCTGGACGGTCATGCTTTCCACGTCCCCGAAGGCATCCAGCAGCCAGGGCAGGTCGATGCCGAAGATTTCCCGGACGCCGCCGGTGCGGGCGTTACCCACAAAGAAGTTCTTGTAGTTCTCCCAGGGGTGCCAGTCGGGCAGGTACTGGCCGATATGATAGATGTAATGCACCGGGCGGCCGAATTCGGCCACGCGGCCTTTGATGTACTGGGTCTCCTTGCGGTAGAGCATGGTGGAGGAGAGGAAGAGGGGCAGGCCCTTCTCCTTGGCCTTGGCCAGGTTTTCGGCATAGCCGTCATCCACCAGGTTCAGCTCGGTGAACACCGGCAGGCCCGCGTCCAGCAGTTCGGAAATGATGGCCGCATGGCTCAGGGGTGCGGTGCAGACCAGGGCGGCTTCGGGGTGTTCCGCAGCCACTGCCTCGGCAATGGAGGGGTAGGCCGCCTGGCACAGCCCCAGGGACAGGGCTTCCTCCCGGCGGGCTTCGGCGCTGTCCACGCCGCAGATGCGGACCTTGTCCGCCCCCAGCAGGCCCCGGGTCAGGCGGGCGCGGCGTTTGCCCATGCTGCCCAGACCGACGATGAGAAGTTTCATAACACTACCTCCCGATGGGATTTTACAGGCAGGGTTCCGCCTGCGGGTCAAACGGCGGCACCGGGCCGTCGTAGAAGGTTTTTCCTTGGCTGAAATCGAAGCGTTCCAGCACTTTCACGATTTTGCCGCTGGTGTCGCCGCCGTAATAGGGGCTGACGGCCTTGGCGGCTTCGGCCTTGAACTCCGGGGTCAGGGCCTTGCGCAGAGCGGCTTCGATGTCGGCTTTCGCCCCGCCGCAGCCGATGACATTTGCGCAGAGGATGCGCCCCGCCTGACGGCTGCCGATGTTCACGGCGGGCACCCCGAAACTGGGGGTCTCCACCACACCGGAGGAGGAGTTGCCCGCCACCAGGGCGGTGTACTTCATGGCCGAGAGATACCGGCGCAGGCCCAGGCTGTTGATGAAGCCCGCCCGGCCGGGATGGCCGGCGGCGAATTTCTGCATCCGGGCGGTGCAGACAGCCCCGCCCGCGTCGGCGTTGGAGCCGGTGATGAGCCAGAACACCCCCTCCACCACTTCCATGGCCTCACACAGGGCCTCTACCTGAACGGCGGGGTCCGGGGCACCGGCGGCGGTCTCGGGGTGGAAGGTGACCAGAGCAAAGGGCTGCATCAGGTCAAAGCCGGTGGAATTGCACAATTCTTCCCGGCTCATTTTGGGCATAGCGCGGATGTTTTCATCTCCCAAGCCGCCCACGCAGAAGACCCGGGTGGGGTCTTCCCCCATGCGCACCAGGCGGGCGGCGCTGTCGGCGCAGGAAGGGAAATGCACCGCCGCCATCTTGCTGATGCAGTGGCGGTAGTACTCGTCGGCAGCGCCCAGGGTCACATCCCCGCCGGAAATGTGGGCGATGGGGATATGCCGGGCCGCAGCGGCGGCCGCCACGGCGAAAATCTCAAACCGGTCCCCCAGCACCAGCACGCAGCCGGGGCAGTGGGCGGCAAAATACTCATCGAACACTTCCATGGTGCGGGCGATGGTGCGCCCCACCGGTTCGTCGGGTTCGTTTTCCCGGAAAATAGGCAGCCGGGCGGCGATGTTCACCGCCGGGGCGTCGGCTTCGATCTCCGAAACCGTGCTGCCCAGGCGTTCACACAGATGAGCCCCGGTCACCACCAGTTGCAGCCGTCCCGCGGCGGCCAGCTTGCGGGCCACCGGGCGCAGCAGGCCGTAGTCGGCCCGGGTGGAGGTGATGAGGGCCACGGTGTCACAGTTCAATCTTTTCATCCTCCGCAAAATCCCGCTTGGCGGTCTGGCCCAGCACCTCGTGCCAGCGCATGGGGCTGATACCGTCCCCGGGGCGCTTGGTGGTGAGGTTTTCGGCGGTGAAGGTCTCCCCTTCTTTGATGGGCCGGGCGGCCACGATGCTCTTGCGGGCCACCGCCTTGTTGGGGGCCTCGCTGGCGGTCAGGCGCTTGTGGCCGTCGCCCAGGGCGGCCTCCACATGGCGCACCGCGTCCACCATGGCCTTGAACTCGGCGGGGTCCAGGCTGGCTTTCTGGTCGGGGCCGGGGAGGTTCTTGTCCAGGGTGAAGTGCTTTTCAATGACCTGGGCCCCCAGCACAGTGGCGGCCACGTCGCACTCCCACCCCGGGGTGTGGTCGGACAGGCCCACCGGCAGGCCGAACTGCTCAAACAGTTCGATCATGGCGGTGAGGTTGGCGTCCTCGTAGGGGGTGGGGTACTGGGTGTTGCAGTGCAGCACGGTGGCTTCGGGGCAGCCGTTGTCGTCCAGCACGCCCAGAGCGTCGGTGATCTCGCCCAGGGTGCTCATGCCGGTGGAGAGAAGCACCGGGGTGTTCAGCTTGGCGATTTCTTCCAGATAGGGCAGGTTGGTGATCTCCCCCGAAGGAATTTTGATCAGGGGCAGGCCCAGGGTGCCCAGGAACTGCACGCTGGGGATATCGAAGGGCGCGGACAGGTACTGGATGCCGATGGAATCGCAGTATTCCTTCAGTTCCTTGTGGCCTTCAAAGGAGAAATGCAGCTTGCGGATCATCTCCAGCTGGCTTTCGGCGGCGTCGGTGGTCTGCTTCTGGTATTCGGCCTTCTCGGCGAACTTGCTCACCACCAGTTCGGGCACGGCGGTCTGGTATTTGACGATATCGGCGCCGCATTTCTTGGCCGCCAGAGCCATCTTCTTGGCCATTTCCAGGTCGCCGTTGTGGTTCACACCGGCTTCGGCAATGATCGTTACGGGCATAAAAACGCTCCTTTCAGCGCTGTGTTTCCAGTTTGCGGCGCATCTTTTCCAGCTCTTCCATCTGGCCCATGTCCATCCAGGCGCTTTCACTGATGGGGTAGACGCCCACCTTTTCCCCCGCTTTGCGGTAGCGGTCGATGACGTCGGGGAAGCCGATGCTCTCCCCTTCCTGCATTTCTTCCACCACCCGGGGTTCCACCACGTACACGCCGGTGTTGGTCAGGAAGTTCAGTTCCGGTTTTTCCCGCATGGCGGCGATGCCCCCGTCCTCACCCAGTTCCACCACGCCGTAGGGCACGGTGTAATGCTTGAGGGCGCAGACCATGGTGATGAGGTTGCCCCGGGTCTTATGCTTTTCGTACAAGTCCCCGAAATCCAGGTCCAGCAGGGTGTCGCAGTTGGTGAAGAAGAAGGGGGAATCCACCTTGCCCTTGAGCAGGCAGAGCCCGCCGCCGGTGCCCATGAACTGTTCTTCGTCCACAAAATCCAGGTCGTAGTCCTTTTCCATTTCGCCGAAATAGGACTTGATCATGTTCTTTTTATAGTTGACCACCATCTTGAACCGGTGGCAGCCGAATTCCCGAAAACGGTCGATGATCATTTCCGCAATGGGCTGTTCCCCCACCGGGATGAGGGGTTTGGGCAGAATTTTGGTGTAGGGGTACAGCCGGGTGCCCAGCCCGCCGGCCATCATGACCACCGGGATGTCCACCTTTTTGCGGTTGTCCACATCCACGCCGCAGGCAAAGACGATATCGGTGATGGCGCCCTTCTTGTTCAGGATGGGCAGGGCGTCGATGCCGTATTTCTGCAGCTCTTCTTTGGCCCGGCCGCGCTCGGACACCGGCAGGCTTTTGGGCGAAAAGTTGGCCGCCTGTTCCACCGGGGCGTTCAGCGTGCCGCCCCGCAAAAGGAACTTGCGGATGTCGCCGTCGGTGACGACCGCCTGCAGCACCCCTTCCGGGGCGATGAACAGGATGCGCTGGCCGGTCTCGTCCAGCTTTTTCATAGTTTCCAGCACGGTGGCACGGGGGTCCACAAACAGTTCTTCGATCTTGAGCAAGGCGGTTTTCTCCCCTTTGTGTTCAGGTTCAGACCAGCGCTTTCACCGCATCGATGACGCGGGCGCAGTCGGCTTCGGTCAGGTTGGTGGAGCAGGGCAGGTTGACGATGTGTGCCCGCAGGTCCAGGGCCTTGTCCAGGCCGTAGGCTTCGTTGCGGGGATAATCGGCCTGCTCATGGATGAGGGCCCACACCGGGCGGGTCTGGATCCCCTGGTCCTGCAGGGTGTTGATGACGGTATCCCGGTCCAGATCAGTCTCGCCCAGATACAGGCTGTAGAACCAGTGGTTGGAACGCACACCCTCGGCTTCGGTCTTGAAGGGCAGGATGCGCAGGCCGTGATAGCCGTCCAGGGCTTCCTTGTACTGGTTGTAGCGGGCGATCTTGGTTTCGATGAAGCCTTCCAGCCGTTCCAGCTGGGCCAGGCCCAGGCAGGCCTGGACGTTGGTCATGCGGTAGTTGTAGCCCACCTCGTCGTGGAAGAACTGGAGCATATCGCTCTTGGCCTGGGTGGACAGATGCTTGGCGTGTTCCGCCCAATCGGCATGGTTGGACACCAGCATGCCGCCGGCGCCGGTGGTGATGATCTTGTTGCCGTTGAAGCTGTAACAGCCTGCGTCGCCCATGGTGCCCGCATACTTGCCCGCCAGCGGGCCGGAAACATACTTGGTCCCCAGGGCTTCGGTGGCGTCCTCAATGAGGGTCAGGCGGTATTTTTTGGCGATTTCCAGCAGGCGGGGCATATCGGCCATATTGCCGAAGACATGCACCACTTCCAGGGCGGCGACTTTGGCGCCGGTTTTGTTGTTGTACAGGCCGTCCTCTTTCAGGGTACAGTGGTTGGCGCAGAAGTCCTCCACCGCGTCGGGGTCGATGCACCAGGAGTCATCGCAGCCGATAAAAACCGGTTCCGCCCCGATGTAGCGGGTCAGGGGGTTGACGGCGGCGATGAAGGTAAGGGTAGGCACAATAACTTCCTGCCCGCGCTGGATGCCGGCAGCCATGGCGGCCAGGTGCAGCGCCGAGGAACCGGCGTTGGAGGCCACAGCCCGGGGCATGCCCACATAATCGGCCAGGGCCTGCTCAAATTCGCCCACACGGGCGCCGCTGGTGGACACCCAGCCGGAGGTGATGGCCTCGGCGGCGCGGGCGGCTTCCTTTTCACCAAAATTGGGTACAGACAACGGGATAAAACCAGACATACTACGTCCCCCGATCTAATAATTACAAAAATTCAGTCTCTATTATAAACCGTTTGCTGTCAAACGGCAAGGCGGACAACAAAAAACCGTTCCCGCCACAACGGCGGAAACGGCATACAACATTTATTCGTCTTTGTAGGCGTCCTCAAACAGGCGCAGAACACCGGTGCGGTCGAATTCCTCGGTGTTGTCGGCGTCGGTCAGGCCGGGGATGCGGGGCGACTGGTCCGCCGGGGTGTAGATGGGCACATCCTCGTCGGGTTCGGCGCCTTCCTCGGGCACCAGGTCCAGTTCTTCCAGCATGGCCTGCATGGCGTCGCAGTCCTCGGGCACATCGGTGAGGCTGGCGCCGTAATGGCTGAACAGCACGGTACCGTCCGCATCCAGGACCAGGGTCAGGGGCAGGTCCAGCACATTGTCCTTGGGAGGCTTGTAGCCGTTGCGCTTGGCTTCCCGCAGGATCTGCCAGGCTTCCAGGCTGTAAGCGGTGAGGGCGCCGCTGCGCTGGGGGATCTCCAGCAGATCGTACAGAACGCCGTCGGCGTCGCACAGCAGCGGGAAGGGCAGGGTATCCGGCCCGATGCTGCGGGCCAGCTTATCCGCCCGGGAACGCACCACCATGGCAAACCCGCCGCTGTGCAGACCGTCGAAGGTGCTGGCATAGCGTTCCGCAAAGGTGCGGGTGACCGGATGGCCGAAGTTGTTCATGAACACCATCACCAGCGGGGCGCTCTGGGCCAGCAGGTCCCGGAAGCGGTTCTGGGCGCTGTAGGGCGTATCATACAAAAAGAAGGGCAGCTTGTCCCCTGCCGCAACACGACCGGCCAAGCCAAACACTCCCCTTTCACACAGGTTTCTATTCCAAGAAAACGCCGGGCGGCGAACCCGCCCGGCGCTCATTTTCACACATACCCCGCACAGCCGTCTGCGACCAATCAAAACCTACTGTTATGAGCAGGTGGGTGCCCTGTCGCTGCGTTCACGCTCCCTTCCTCCGCGGGCCGCCGAAGCGGGGCGGGAGGTCTGCGATCCGGCAGAGAACTTTTCCGGGCTCCCTAGATTTGATTAGTAGGATCATACAAAGCCGCAACAAATCGAACCGCGCAGGGTGTTTTTCTTACTCCAGCTCGGAATCGTCGATGTCGAACATCGCTTTCAGGCGTTCTTCAAAGACCTTGCCCACGCGGATGAGCTCTTCGTCGTCATCCACAATGTCCATATATTCGCCGTCCTCGTCGGTGCCGATGCGCATCAGGATCAGTTCGGCGTCCTCTTCCAGGGATTCGGGATCTTCCTGGTAGGGCACCACTGCCATGTAGCGGGTACCGTCGATCTCGGTCACATCGATGACTTCAAAGGTGCACTCCTTGCCGTCCTCATCCTCCAGCGTCAGCAGGTCGGGGGAAGCCTCTTCCAGCATTTCAGGGGTCAGTTCTTCAGCCATATCGTTTTCTCCTAAAATCATCGGGCCACAGGGCCCTGTTGGTTCTTTCTACGCTTATAGTGTACTTGTTTTTTTGTTCCGCGTCAAGCTATGCTTTGTGCCGAAAATGTGGTATACTGAATTTACTGTTTGCCAAAAGCGTTCCCCACAAGGAGGCTGCTTATGCCCAAAACGAAAAAACTGTGCGCCGCGGCGTGGATTGCGGCGCTGCTGGCCCTTTGCCTGTTCGGTTGTTCCGGGGAGGAAAAAGGATATAAACTGCCCGAGCGCACGGCGGTGGAAAGCGGCGAGCGGCAGTTTGCCACCCCGTCGGAGGGAGACCTGATCGCCATTTTCGACACCAGCCTGGGGGAAGTGCGGGCGGTGCTCTATCCCGACGACGCCACCATGGCGGTGGAGAATTTTGTGGGCCTGGCCCGCACCGGCTACTATGACGGCACGGTGATCTGGCGCAGCGAATACGGCTTTGCGGTGCAGGGGGGCGATGCTTCCGGCACCGGGACCGGCGGGTCAACCATCTGGAGCAACAACCCCTATCCCCTGGAAGCCAGCGCCGACCTGCACCACTACACCGGCGCCCTGTGCGCGGCTTTCGCCGCGGGCGGAGAGTCGGAAGGCGGCAACAGTCAGTTCTATTTTGTGACCGCCCTGCCGAATAGCGTGGACAAGACCATGCAGGAGGAACTGGCAGCCAACGGCTACACCGAAAGCCAGATCGCCGCCTATGCGGACGGCGGCGGCCTGCCCTATCTGGACAACACCGACACGGTGTTCGGCCAGGTGTATCTGGGCATGGAGGTGGTGGACGCCATGGCCTGCGCCCCCACCGTGGTGAATGAGGACGGCACCGACACCTTCCGCCCGGAGGAAGACATCGTCATCAACTCGGTGACCATCACCACCTACCCCGGCCCCGAACCGGCCACCGCCGAATCCGCCGAATGACCCAAATATATGAAGCCCCGCCCCGCGGCATGCCGCGGGGCGGGGCTTTTTGCTGGCAATTTCTGCCTTACAGGCTGCCGGAACGGCGGCGCAGGGCGCGCAGCGCCCGCACAGCCTTGCGGCGGGTCACCCCGGGACGGGGCGTGGGCTTTTCTTCCGGTACGGCTTCTTCCTCGGGTTCGGGGTCGTCGTAGTCCTCGTCGTCCCCGAAGGTGGGCATCACCGGCATCTGGGGACCTGCGGTGGGCGGGTCCTCGTCGGGTACGGCGGGGGTCTCCTGCCGCACAATGGGCGAGGAGAAGATGGCGCCGGGCACTTCGGTCAGGGCCGGGCCGGTCTGGCGGGCAGCCGCCGGCTCTTCGGGGGCCGGTTCAGGGGCGGGAGCGGCCGTTTCGGAAACAACTTCCGCCGTTTCCTCCGCCTCTTCTTCTTCGTCCTCCACCAGCTGGAAGCTGCGCACCGCCCGGGCGGCCACGCTGTCCTCTTCCGGCGGGGGCAGGGTCCCTTCTTCTTCGTCCTCATCATCGCCGGCGGCAGCCTGGGCGCGCAGTTCGTCCACCGCGCGGGCAATGGCTTCCGGTCCCAGGTCCAGCTCCACCGGCGGGGTGGGCACTTCATGCAGGTCGGGCAGTTCATCCTCTGCCGGCACCGGCTCGGCCACTTCAGCGGCGCCTTCGGTCTTGGCGGTGTCTTCCACCTGCAGCAGTTCCCGGGCCATGCGGTTGAGGAACTCAATGAGCTTGTCCCGGCGCTGTTCCAGCACCTTCACCTCGTCCCGCAGGCTGTTCAGACGCAGCTGGTGGGCGTTCTGCACCTCGTTGGCCTCGGCGGCGGCTGCATCCACCAGCTTGCGGGCCTGGGCCTGGGCCTGTTCCCGGGCGGCCCGGGCGGTGGCCTGGGCTTCCAGGTTGGCCTGGTCGGTGATCTTCTCGGCCTGGCGGCGGGCTTCCTGCACCAGCTTGTCGGCCTCGTCCTCCGCCTGTTCCAGCAGCTTGCGGCGGGCGGCGGTCTGGGCGGCTTTCTCGTCGTCCAGTTCCCGGCCCTTGATGCGCAGTTCCGCCCGCGCCTGGGCAGCCCGCTCTTTCAGTTCCTCATTTTCCTTTTTCAGGTCGCTGTTTTTCAGCTGCAGCACGGCACACTTGTCGCTGAGGGAGTGATTCTTCTCCTTCAGGCTGGCCAAACGGCTGTCCATCTCCGCCTGCTGGCGGGAATAGGTCTCGCTGCTGCCTGCCAGGGCCGCACTCTGCTCCGCCAGACGGCGGTTCTGGGCGGTCAGATTCTGGCAGTGCTGTTCCAGCGCGCTGTTCTGCTGGGCCAGGGCCTTGGCGTGGCTCTCCGCCCGGTTCAGCCGCTGCTCGTATTCGGTGCACAGGGCCTGCATGGCCTGGCGCACATCGGCGGTTTCATACCCGCCGAAGCGGGCTTTTCGGATGCCGCTTTGTTCAATGAATTTGCTGACGTCGATCTTTGGCACGGTAACGCACCCCGTTCCTTCCTCATGTACTTCCCGCCGGGACGCGCCCCCCAGCGCGGTTATCCGGCGTTTTTCGTTTACATATGGTATTATTATACCAAGGGCCCCAGCCGAACGCAACAAAAAACTTCCCCTGCCTTGCCGGGCGCCCGGCATGACTGGGGAAGGGCTGATCGGGTCCTGTTCTTGCGAAAAAATGGCGGCGTCAGGCCGCCTTGGCCAGCGCCCGGCTCTGCAGCACCAGACGCTGTGCACTGCCCTGGGGCGGCGGGTCACCCGCCGGGTCCTTCACCGCGCACAGGGTCACGGTGACGGTGTATTCCGCGGGCGCCCGGAAGGTTTCTCCGGGCCATACCGTCCAGCTGCCGCCGCTGACGGGGATGCCCGCAGGCACGGTGTATTCAGCCACCGGGCCTGTGCCGTCGGACACGGTATACCGCAAGGTGCACCATGCGTTGTTGTGTCCGTCGGGCATATTGCCCGCGTTGCCGCCGGGCGGGTTGATCATGTATCCAAAATTCACCTCCTGTTCCGCCGTCAGGGTCTGGTCGGCGGGGGCGTAGGAACAGCGCAGCGGGATGTCCGCCGCCGCTGCGGGAAATGCGGCGCAGCACACCGGCTGTGTGCCGCCGTTTTCCGGGAAATACACCCCGCCGCTGCCCGCCGTTACGCCGCAGCCGCCGAAGGTCTCGGCATAGTCGGCGCGCAGGCCGCGCACCCGCACCATCAGCCTGCGGCCGAAGGTGGTGCGGCCTGCCCCGTCCAGCCGGGGTTTGGCGCTGACCGCGTTGGTTGTATAGTCAAAACCGGTCACGGTGATGGTGCCGGTCGCTGCATCGGTGGAAAGCTGCAGGCCGGGCAGGTCCAGCTTGACCTGCCCCCATCCGCTGTGGGTCTTGTCCACGGCATAGGCCTGGACATCGGTTTCTTCGGTCATGGTATATTCGGGCGCCAGGGTATAGCGCAGTTCGCCTTGGGGTCCGGGGGCGTCGGCTCCCGTTTCGGCCCAGGCCTGCAGGGTCAGTGTGTAGGTGCCGTCGGACTCGCAGTAGATCTGCTGGTCCAGGCACAGTTTCGGAGCGAGTTCTTCGGCGGGAGCGGGCGTTGTTCCGGCGGCTTCTGCCGCCAGGGCCGCCCCGCAGCCCCCCGCCAGTGTGAGCAGCGCGCACAGCACTGCGAAGCGCAGGAATCGGTTCATGGGCTTCCCTTCCCCGCGGTGCCGCCCGGCGCTGCCGGGTTATGGCAAGGCGGTCATGTTATGGTTCCGTTCATGCCGGGCAGGATGGGACCGGCCCTGGCAGTGCCCGGCGGCCCGGGGCTGCGGTCTGCGGTATCCGACACAGCCGCCCAACCGGACACAGGCAGCGGCGGGCATTGGTCGGGCCGTACCGTGGCCCCGAACCAGAAGCCGGTCTGGGGCACGGCGGTTTCGGTGGTGCGGCTGGTGGCCATGGTGATGGTTTCTTCCGGCAGTTGTGCCGGTTCGGATACGGTGCAGAGCATGGCGGTGCGGGCCACCGCACCCACGGCGGCGCGCAGCCAGGCCAGACCGGCGCCTGCCAGGCAGCAGGCAGCCAGCAGCACAGAGCTCAGACCAATGGCAAGATGCAGATGTCGTTTCATCCTGTACACCCCTCCCGTTTGCACAACCGCGCCCCGGCAGGGAGCGCGGAAAAAACTGGTTTCGGGCAAGCCTGTCCCGGTCTCACAACGGCGTAAGGGCGCTTTGCGCAGTGCCCGGGGCTCCACGGCCGAAAACCAGCGCGCCTGCCTGTCCGTCAGGTCCGTCCCCGGCCGCCGAAGGTCGCGGGGCATGTGTGCGCCTGTCTGGTTTCGTCCGCCCGCCGCACGGGCTTATGTAACCGTCTGTTCCGGGCCGACGGAGAAAGTGTGCTTTTCCGCCGCCAGGCTCGCGGCCGTTTGCCCTTGGCGGGTCACGGCCCTGCGGGTTTCGCCCCGCATGATGAGTATAGCCGCCCGGGGATGCAAAAGTTGCAAAAGCCTGTCGGGAGCCCAAAACTTTTTTGAACTTGCGGGAACTTTTCCCGCCCGTAAAAAAGTTTTGATTTTTTTGAAAATAATGCTTGACAAATTCAACTTCCCGCTGTATACTTAACAACGCTGATTCAAATGTTGCCCCATAGCTCAGTCGGTTAGTCCCGCTGATGCGAGGTTAATGTTCGAGATCAGTTCCTTAACATCGTTGGCTATATGCTGTTTTTGGCATAGCTACGAAAATATTGCCCCTTAGCTCAGTCGGTTAGAGCA
>CALXHS010000061.1 GCA_944388165.1 uncultured Gemmiger sp.
ACAAGGATGACGCCACCGCCGGCGACGGCGAGAAGAAGGGCACCATCCGCGACAAGGGCATCGTCAACAACAAGCTGTCCAACGCCCTGATGCAGAAGCTGGAAAAAGAGGGCGTGCCCACCCATTACGTGGAAGAGATCAACGACCGCGACACCTTTGTGAAGAAGGTGGAGATCGTTCCTCTGGAAGTCATCATCCGTAACGTGGCCGCCGGTCACTTCAGCCTGCGCATGGGCGTGCCCGAAGGCACCCCCTTCAAGACTCCCATCCTGGAATTCAGCTACAAGAACGACGACCTGCATGACCCGTTCATCAACCACTACTACGCCCTGGCCCTGGATCTGGCTACTCAGGAAGAGATCGACACCATCACCCGTTACGCCTTCAAGGTCAACGAAGTGCTGAAGAAGATCCTGCTGGACGCCAACATCCGTCTGATCGACTTCAAGCTGGAATTCGGCCGCCTGTCTGACGGCACCATCATCCTGGCCGACGAGATCAGCCCCGACACCTGCCGTTTCTGGGATGCCACCACCGGCGCCCATCTGGACAAGGACCTGTTCCGCCGTGACATGGGCGGCGAGGCCGACGCCTATCAGGAAGTGATGAAGCGCCTGCTGGGCTGAGATTCCAACGCATCCTTTGCTTGAAGAACGGAGTATTGTAATGAGCGAATTTAGCCTTGACAACACCGGCCTGCACGAAGAATGCGGTGTATTCGGCATCTATGATTCCACCGGCCAGACCGACATGGTCAGCGCCGTGTACAGCGCCCTGTACGCCCTGCAGCACCGCGGCCAGGAAAGCTGCGGCATTGCCCTGAACGTGGACGGTGTGCTCACCGGTCACCGTGACCTGGGTCTGGTGAGCGAAGTGTTCACCAAGCGCGTGCTGGAGGACCTGCCCCACGACGCCAAGATGGCCACCGGCCACGTGCGCTATGCCACTTCCGGCCAGCGCAGCCGTTCCAACGCCCAGCCCATGATCCTGCACCACTGCAAGGGCGCCATGGCCGTGTGCCATAACGGCAACCTGACCAACGCTGCCCGGCTGCGCCATCAGCTGGAGATGAGCGGTTCCATCTTCCACGGCACTTCCGACACCGAAGCCATTGCCTATCTGCTGACCCAGAACCGGCTGAAATCCCCGGATATCGAGACCGCCGTCTGCCGGACCATGGAACAGATCGAAGGCGCTTACAGCCTGGTCATCATGACCCACACCAAGCTCATCGCCGCCCGTGATCCCCATGGCTTCCGGCCTCTGTGCATCGGTGCGCTGCCCGACGGCGCCGGTTTCGCTTTCGCCTCGGAGTCCTGTGCGCTGGACGCCGTGGGCGCCACCATGCTGCGGGACGTGGACCCCGGCGAGATCGTGGTGGCCGACCGCAACGGTCTGCGCAGCATCCGCACCCACTGCAACACCGCCTCCCACACCCTGTGCGTGTTCGAGTACATCTATTTTGCCCGTCCGGACTCGGTGATCGAGGGCACCTGCGTCCATGAGGCCCGCCTGCAGGCCGGCCGTTTCCTGGCGCAGGAACACCCGGTGGAAGCCGATGTGGTCATCGGCGCGCCGGATTCCGGCCTGGACGCCGCTTTGGGTTTTGCCCGGGAGAGCGGCATCCCCTACGGCGTGGGCTTCATCAAGAACAAGTATGTGGGCCGCACCTTCATCCAGGGCAGCCAGGCACAGCGGGAGAGCAGCGTGCGCATCAAGCTCAACGCCATTTCTTCCACCGTGGCCGGCAAGCGTGTGGTGCTGGTGGACGACTCCATCGTCCGCGGTACCACCAGCGCACGCACCATCAAGCTGCTGCGTGACGCCGGTGCCAAGGAAGTGCACTACCGCATTTCCGCCCCGCCCTTTGCTCACCCCTGCTATTTCGGCACCGACATCCCGGACGAAAAGCTGCTGATCGCCACCGGTCATACGGTGGAAGAGATCAACAAGCTGGTGGGGTCGGATTCCCTGGGTTACCTGAGCATTGAGCACGTGAAGCAGCTGGCCCCCAAGAGCAAATGCGGCTACTGCGTGGGCTGCTTTACCGGCGAATATCCGGTGGACCCGCCCAAAGAAGTGATGAACATCGTTTATGACCGGCCGCTGAGCCAGTCCAACACCAACAAAAAGCTGTGACGGAAAAGGAGTCAACGACCATGGAGAAAAGCTATTCTGAAAGCTATGCCGCCGCCGGTGTGGATATTACCGCCGGTTACGAGGCTGTGCGCCTGATGAAGCAGTATGTGGCCCGCACCATGAACGACCACTGCATCGGCGGTCTGGGCGGTTTCGGCGGCCTGTTTGAGCTGGACTGCACCGACATGCCCCATCCGGTGCTGATCTCCGGCACCGACGGCGTTGGCACCAAACTGCGCATTGCCCAGATCCTGGACCGCCACGACACCATCGGCATCGACTGCGTGGCTATGTGCGTCAACGACGTGATCTGCGCCGGTGCCAAGCCGCTGGTCTTCCTGGATTACATCGCCTGCGGCAAGAACGTGCCTGAGCGCATTGCCGAGATTGTCAAGGGCGTGGCCGAAGGCTGCGTGCAGGCGGGCTGCTCCCTGGTGGGCGGCGAGACTGCCGAACACCCCGGTGTCATGCCGGAGGACGACTACGACCTGGCCGGTTTCACCGTGGGCGCTGTGGACAAGAGCAAGATCCTGGACAACTCCACCATGCAGGCAGGCGACGTGATCATTGCCCTGCCTTCCACCGGTGTGCATTCCAACGGTTTCTCTCTGGTGCGCAAGATCTTTGACCTGGAGAACAACCCGGACATCCTGAAAAAGCATTTCGATGAGCTGGGCTGCACCCTGGGCGAGGCCCTGCTGGCTCCCACCAAGATCTATGTCAAGCCGGTTCTGGCTGTGATGAAGGAACTGACCGTGAAGGGCGTTTCCCACATCACTGGCGGCGGCTTCTATGAGAACATCCCCCGCAGCCTGAAGGACGGCTGCTGCGCCCGCATCGCCAAGGCGGACGTGCGCACCCCCGCCCTGTTTGACCTGCTGGCCAAGACTGGCAACGTGCCCGAGCGCGACATGTTCAACACCTTCAACATGGGCGTTGGCATGATCCTCATCGTGGCGGCCGAGGACGCCGACAAGGCCATCGAGATCCTGAAGGCCAACGACCAGGATGCTTACCGTCTGGGCGTGATTGCTGAAGGTGACGGGGTGGAACTGGTATGAAAAACGTCGCGGTATTGGTATCGGGCGGCGGCACCAATTTGCAGGCCATCCTGGACAGCGAACACCGGGGCGAGAATCCCAACGGCAAGGTGACCCTGGTGGTCGCCAGCAAGCCGGGGGTCTATGCCCTGACCCGTGCGGAGAATGCCGGGGTCAAGACCGCCGTGGTCTCCCGCAAGGAATATGCCGACAGCGCTTCCTTTGACGCTGCCCTGCTGGCGGTGCTGAAGGAAAACGCCATCGACGTGGTGGTGCTGGCAGGCTTTTTGAGCGTGCTGGGCCCCAGCGTCATTGCGGCGTATCCCAACCGCATCCTGAATGTCCATCCCAGCCTGATCCCCAGCTTCTGCGGCCCCGGCTTCTACGGCCTGCGGGTGCACGAAGCCGCCCTGGCCCGCGGGGTCAAGGTGACCGGTGCGACGGTACATTTTGTGAACGAAGAATGTGACGGCGGGCCCATCCTGCTGCAGAAGGCCGTGGCCGTGCAGCCCGATGATACCCCCGAAACTTTGCAGAAGCGTGTGATGGTGGAAGCCGAATGGCAGCTGCTGCCTCGCGCCCTGGCCATGGTTTGCAACGACGAGGTGTGATTGCGATGAAAAAGAATCTGTACAAGTATCTGGCCGGCAACGAGTACCCGGGCCGCGGCATCTGCCTGGGGCTTTCCCCCGACGGCACCAAGGCCATGATCGCCTACTGGATCATGGGCCGCAGCGCCAACAGCCGCAACCGCGTGTTTGAGGCTCTGCCCGAGCGCGGCGGCATCCGCACCGTGGCGGCTGACCCCGCCAAGATGGAAGACCCCCATCTGATCATCTACAATCCCGTGCTGACCCTGGGGACCACCACCATCGTGACCAACGGCGACCAGACCGACACCATCTTTGATTTCATGCAGGCGGGCCTGTACCCCGGCTACAGCTTTGAAGCCGCCCTGGCCACCCGTACCTTTGAGGATGACGCCCCCAACTTCACCCCCCGCATTTCCGGCGTGGTGGACATGAAGGGCGGCGCTTACAAGCTGAGCATCCTGAAAAGCTGCGAGGGCAACGACGCCAGCGTGCAGCGCCAGACCTTCGATTATCCCCAGCCTGTTGCCGGAGAAGGCCACCTGATCACCACCTACCAGAAGAACGGCAGCCCCATCCCCAGCTTTGCGGGCGAGCCCATGCGGTTGGCTGTGGACGAATGCGACCCCAACGAGTGGGCCGGCAAACTGTGGGACGCCCTGAACGCCGACAACAAGGTGAGCCTGTTCGTGCGGGCCATCACCCTGTCCACCGGCGATTACGAGGACGTGATCCTGAACAAATACAACACTGTGGAGGGTTGAGCATGAACGAATTCCAGCTGAAATACGGCACCAATCCCAACCAGAAGCCCGCCCGCATCTTTATGGAGAACGGCGCTGAGCTGCCTGTCACCATCCTGAACGGCAAGCCGGGCTACATCAACTTTCTGGACGCGTTCAACAGCTACCAGCTGGTCAAGGACCTGAAGAAGGCCCTGGGCCTGCCGGCCGCTGCCAGCTTCAAGCATGTGGCCCCCGCTGGTGCCGCCGTGGGCCTGCCTCTGGACGACACCCTGCGCCGGATGTACCACATCGACGCCGATGTGGAGCTCTCTCCCCTGGCCTGCGCCTACGCCCGCGCCCGCGGCGCCGACCGCATGTCCAGCTTCGGCGACTGGATCGCCCTGTCCGACGTGTGCGACCTGGCCACTGCCAAGCTGATCCAGCATGAAGTTTCCGACGGCATCATTGCCCCCGGCTACGACGCCGACGCCCTGGAAGTGCTCAAGAGCAAGAAGAAGGGTAACTACAACATCGTGGCCATCGATCCCGACTACGTTCCCGCTCCCCTGGAACGCCGCACCGTGTTCGGCGTGACCTTTGAGCAGGGCCGCCAGGATCTGGAAATCACCGCCGACACCATGCTGCAGAACATCGTGACCAAGGCCAAGGACCTGACCGAGGACCAGAAGCGCGACCTGGTGATGAGCTTGATCGTGTTGAAGTACACCCAGTCCAACAGCGTCTGCTACGTGCAGGGCGGCCAGACCATCGGCGTGGGCGCCGGTCAGCAGAGCCGTATCCACTGCACCCGTCTGGCGGGCCAGAAGGCCGACAACTGGCAGCTGCGCCACATGCCCAAGGTGCTGGATCTGCCCTTCCGTGCCGACATCTCCAAGCCCAACCGTGACAACGCCATCGATGTCTACATCGGGGATACCCCGGAAGATGTGATCGGCGACGACGTCTGGGCCGAGCCTTTCACCGAACAGCCCGCCCCCCTGACTGCCGAGGAAAAGAAAGCCTGGCTGTCTCAGGTGCACGGCGTCTGCCTTGGCAGTGATGCCTTCTTCCCCTTCGGCGACAACATCGAGCGTGCCCGCCGCAGCGGCGTGGACGCCATTGTGCAGCCCGGCGGTTCCATCCGTGACCAGCAGGTCATCGACACCTGCGACAAGTACGGCATCGTGATGGCCTTCTGCGGCATCCGCCTGTTCCACCACTGATACGTGAAGGAGTTTTTGCGATGAAGATTTTAGTCGTTGGCGGCGGCGGACGGGAACACGCCATCATCCGCGCGCTGAAAAAGAGCCCCGAATGCACCGAGATCTGGTGCGCACCGGGCAACGGCGGCATCGCCTGTGACGCCATCTGCAAGGACATCAAGGCCACCGACGTGGACGCCATGGTCGCCTTTGCCAAGGAAGAAGGCTTCGACTACGCCGTGGTAGCCCAGGATGATCCCCTTGCCCTGGGCATGGTGGATGCGCTGGCCAAGGTGGGCATCCCCGCTTTCGGTCCCAACGCCGCCGCGGCCCGCATCGAGGCCAGCAAGGTCTTCAGCAAGGACCTGATGAAGAAATACGGCATTCCCACCGCCAAATACGAGACCTTTGACGATCCCGAAGCCGCCATGGATTACATCCGCAGCGAGGGCAAGTATCCGGTGGTCATCAAGGCTGACGGTCTGGCTCTGGGCAAGGGCGTTCTGATCTGCCAGAATGAAGCCGAGGCCGAGGACGGCCTGAAGGAGATCATGCTGGACAAGAAGTTCGGCGCTTCCGGCAACCACGTGGTGGTGGAGGAATTCCTCACCGGCCCCGAAGTGAGCGTGCTGTCCTTCTGCGACGGCAAGACCGTGGTGCCCATGATCTCCAGCATGGACCACAAGCGTGCCCTGGACCATGACGAAGGTCTCAACACCGGCGGCATGGGCACCGTGGCCCCCAACCCCTACTACACCCCCGAGATTGCCGCCGAGTGCATGCTCTCCATCTTTGCCCCCACCGTGGCCGCCATGCAGGCGGAAGGCTGCCCCTTCAAGGGCTGCCTGTACTTCGGCCTGATGCTGACCCCCGACGGCCCCAAGGTCATTGAATACAACTGCCGTTTCGGCGACCCTGAAGCCCAGGTGGTGCTGCCCCTGCTGGAAAGCGATCTGCTGACCATCATGCAGGCCACCACCAACGGCACCCTGGACAAGACCCCGGTCAAGTTCTCCAGCGGTGCTGCCGCCTGCGTGATCATGGCTTCCGGCGGGTATCCCCTGACCTACGAGAAGGGCAAGGAAATCACCGGCCTGACCAACGGCCAGCTGCCCGACGCAGCGGGTGTGACCGTCTACCATGCCGGCACTGCCCGCAAGGGCGATGCCCTGGTAACTGCCGGCGGCCGTGTGCTGGGCGTGACCGCCACTGCTCCCGACCTGGCCGCCGCCCTGAAAAAGGCCTATGCGGCTACGGAGCAGATCCACTTTGAAGGCGCACACAAGCGCAGCGACATCGGCGCCCGCGCCCTGGCTGCCCTGAACTGCTCGAAGGAGGAGAAGGAGGAAAAATAATGGTTTACCGCATTTATGTGGAGAAAAAGCCCGGTTTTGACGGCGAGGCCCAGGGGCTTTACCATGAGCTGACCGAACTGCTGGGCATTGCCGGGCTGAAAAGCCTGCGCCTGCTGAACCGCTACGACGTGGAAGGCATCGACCGCGACCTGTTCGAAAAGGCCGTCCCCACCGTGTTCAGCGAACCCCCGGTGGACGTGACCTACGATACCCTGCCCGAAGGCGGCACCGTCTTTGCGGTGGAATACCTGCCCGGTCAGTTCGATCAGCGGGCGGACTCCGCTTCCCAGTGCATCCAGCTGCTGAGCCAGGGCGAACGTCCCGACGTGCGCAGCGCCCGGGTGTACATGCTGGAAGGCGACCTGTCCGAGGAGGACCTGGCCGCCATCAAGAAGTATGTCATCAACCCGGTGGAAGCCCGGGAAGCCAGCCTGGAAGAGCGCGAGACCCTGAAGATGGAGTTTGCGGTGCCCTCCGCTGTGGAGACCCTCACCGGCTTCATCGCCATGGATGACGAGGCCCTGGAAGCCTTCCGTCAGGAAAAGGGCCTGGCCATGGACCACGCAGACATCGTCTTCTGCCAGAACTACTTCCGCAGCGAGGACCGCGATCCCACCATCACCGAGATCAAGGTCATCGACACCTACTGGAGCGACCACTGCCGCCATACCACCTTCGGCACCATCATCGACGATGTGACCATCGACGACGAGATCGTCAAGGCGGCTTTCGACCGTTATATGGCTCTGCGTGAGGAGACCGGCCGCAACGCCAAGAACCGCACCCTGATGGACTGCGCCACCATCGGTGCCAAGGCCCTGAAACAGCGGGGCATCCTGAAGAATCTGGACGAGAGCGAGGAAATCAACGCCTGCACCGTCAAGATCAAGTGCGATGTGGACGGCGAACAGCAGGACTGGCTGTTCCTGTTCAAGAACGAGACCCACAACCATCCCACCGAGATCGAGCCTTTCGGCGGCGCGGCCACCTGCATCGGCGGCGCCATCCGCGATCCCCTGTCCGGCCGCAGCTATGTCTATCAGGCCATGCGCGTGACCGGCGCCGGTGACCCGCTGAAGCCCGTTTCCGAGACCATGCCCGGCAAGCTGCCCCAGCGCAAGCTGGTGACCACCGCTGCCCAGGGCTACTCCAGCTACGGCAACCAGATCGGCCTGGCCACCGGCCAGGTGGATGAACTGTATCATCCCGGCTATGTGG
>CALXHS010000062.1 GCA_944388165.1 uncultured Gemmiger sp.
CTTGTCGTAGCAGCTGGCAATGATCTCGCTCATGGTGTACTCGGTGACGCTGCGGTCCACACCGTCGTAATGGCGGTGCCGGATGAAGGGCAGACCCACGGCACTCTGGCGGGTGTGGTGGGTGATGGTATAGGCCACCAGGGCGATGCCGCATTCCTGAGCGATCTGTTCCATGATCTGGGTCTTGCCGATACCCGGCGGGCCCATGAGCAGAATGGGCCGCTGGCGAACCGGCGGGATCAGCGGGGTGCCGGTGTCGTCGGTGGCCAGATAGGCCCGGACGGTATTTTCAATTTCCTGCTTGGCGCGTTTGATGTCCATGCTTGTGTTCTCCTTCCCGATTGCTTACAGCTGGGGCAGTTCGTCGGGGTCCCATTCCTGCCAGTCCAGGGCAGGGGCCTCCGCTTTGGGCGGGGGCATGAATTCTTCCGGGGCCAAAACCAGCCGGATGGCCCAGGGCGGTACTTCCGGGGGCACGGCGCCGTCTTCCAGAAACAAAAACGCTGTCTGGTAGGCGGGGGGACGAGCGGGGAAGGCCCCCTTGCCGTCGGTGAAATACAAAACCCCCTGCAGATCCCGCAGCCGCCCTTCTTTTTGCAGTTCGTCGATGCGGGCGAAGGCCGGGCGGAAATCGGTGCCACCGCCCCCGGTCAGGGTCAGGGCCGCGGCGTATTTTTCCAGGCTTTCGGTATCCCGCAGAAAAGCGATGTCCCGCACCGCGTCGTCGCACTGCATCACCACAATGTTGCAACGGCTGAAAAAACTGCCGGCGGTTTTCAGCAGCCCGAAGGTCTCCCGCAGAAAGGCTTTCACCAGCTCCCCGGCGGTGGATTCGCTGGTATCGATCACGATGACCAGGTCCTTGATCTTGCGGTTTTCCCGGGTCTCCAAAGGTTCTATCAGGGGCATGTTGCCGTAGGTGTTCAGCCCGTAGGTGTAATATCCCAGATCGAACTCGTCGGGGTCCAGTCTGGGCTCTTCCCGCAGCACGGCAAACCGGCGCAGAAAATCCTTGTACAGCCGGCGGCTGCGCCCTGCCTGCACCTGGGCGGCCAGGGTCTGGGCACCGGCGGTCTCGCCCGCCTGCCGCCCGGCCTGCTGCATGGTGATTTGGGTCTCCCGGCCCAGCTGTTCCCACTGGCGGCCCATCATCTGGGCGGCGGGGGCTTCCGGGTCGGCGGGCCACAGGCGGTGGCTGTCGCAGTAAAACTCCTGCTGCAGGGCTTCCAGTTCCGCGGGGCTGCGCTGAGCCAGCACCCGGAAGATGGGCCCCGCCGCAAACAGTTTGGTGCTTTCTTTCAATTCGGCGTAGGTTTTCTGCCGCAGCCAGCCCACCGGGCGGGCCAGGGCTTCCACCCCCAGGGTGTCCAGGGTGTGCTCCACCGCAATGTCACAGGCCAGGCCCCACAGGGCCGGGTCCCGGGTGCCCCGCAGCCAGGGATGGCGGAAGATACAGTGCAGCACGCTGTGCAGATACGCCCGGGCCAGATATTTCCGGTTCTTGCGGTAGATGCGCAGCACCCATGCCGGGCCGTAGCACAGGGCCGCGCCGTTGGTGGCGGGGCCCCGGTCGGGGTCCGGGTCGGGGGTCAGGGCCAGGGCGCCCAGGGCGGCATTCAGGTAGCGCAGCTGGATATACAGCTCGCTGCGGGTCAGTTCCATGGCCCGCCGTGCCATCACGGCCACCCATTCTCCCTGTGTCTGCACATGTTGGGCCATGCCCGGCCCTCCTTTCTATCCTGCGGTCCGGCGGCAGCCGGTCACAGGTCATCAAAATCGTAGGTCTTTTTGGGTTTGCGGCCTGCTCCGGGAGCCGAAGCAAGCAGCAGGGCGGCGCCTTCGCTCCAGCCTGCGCGGCCGCAGGCCAGGGCAATGTCCCGGCGGGCGTCCTCTTCCAGGACCCCGGCCAGGACTTTCAATGCGGCGGCGTCCCGGTCGGCCAGCACAATAGCCCCGCCGTCTCCGGGGTGTTCCCGCAGATAGGCGGCATACCGCTGCCGGGCGTCCTCTCCCAGCAGAACGGGGCGGCACAGGCGGTCCAGGGCCACCCGGCACAGCCCTTCGGGAGATTCTTCCGCGTCCGCGTGGGCGAAGGCGGCGTCGTACTCGTCAAATTGCAGAACGCCGTCGGCAAAGCACTGGCGGTAACGGTAGCCCACTCCCTCAATACTGTGGTTGAAGATATGGGCGGGGGTGTTTTCGTGTAGATATTCCAGAAACTCCGGGTAATACAGCCGCGCCGGGGCGTCGTCCAACAGAAATTCCGCCTCAATGCCCATGGCCACGGCGGCCAGCATCTTTTTCAGCCCTGTGGGCTGTGCGGGGGCGGCCCGCAGGGCGAAGGTGCGCAGGGACCGGCAGTTGGTGAAGAGGTCGCTGCCCAGGCTTTCCAGCCCCGGCCCGGCTGTCAGGCGGCGCAGGGACCGGCAGTTGTAGAACGCACCGTTGTGGATGGCCCGCACACTGTCAGGCAGGGTCACTTCCTGCACGAACTCCCCGCACAGGGCATGGTCGGAAGCCGCAGCCCCGGCGGGCACTTCCAGCTGGCCGCCTTCCGGTTCCCGCCGCGCTGAAAAACAATACGGCCCGATCTCGGTCACCGGCAGCCCGCCCACCAGGGCAGGAACGGCGGGGCAGGGGGTGTCCCCGAACAGGCGCAGCACCCGCGCACCGTCTGCGCAGGGCTGCCACAAAACGCTGACCGAATGCTGCATACCGCCACCTCTTTTCCTTTTTTGAAACAGGTCTTTACAACAGGGCTATTATAGCATAAAATGTTGGGACGGGAAACAGAAAAACACCCGCGTGAGCTTGGAAAATTAGAGAAGAGAGTTTGGGGAGGTTCTGACTTTTTATGCGCACGTCTGTCGATCAAAACGCGATCCTGACCGGGTCCATACCCCGTCAGCTGCTTTTGTTCTTTCTGCCCATCTGGTTCGGTACGCTGTTCCAGCAGCTGTACAACACCGCCGATACCCTGATCGTCGGTAACTTTGTGGGTACCCAGGCCCTGGCGGCCGTGGGTGCCACGGGTGCGTTCGTGCAGCTGCTGGTAGGCGTGTTTGTCGGCCTTTGCAGCGGCGCCGGGGTGGTCATTGCCCAAAGCTACGGCGGCGGTGACGTGGAGGCGGTGGACCGTCAGGTCCACACAGCCCTGTTTATGGCCATTGTGGGCGGTGCTCTGCTGACGGTGCTGGGCCTGGTCACCAGCCGGGGCGTGCTGATGCTCATGCAGACCCCCGCCGATATCATCGACGATGCCACCCTGTATCTGCAGATCTACTTCCTGGGCATGATTCCCCAGATTATCTACAATATGGGAACCAACATCCTGCGTGCGGTGGGCGACAGCAAGCGCCCCCTGTACTTCCTGATCATCGCTTCGCTGGTGAACATCGGCCTGGACATCGTCTTTGTGGCCGTGTTCCAGTGGGGCGTGGCAGGCGCAGCCCTGGCCACCATCATCAGCCAGCTGGCCAGCGCGGTGCTGACCATCCGCTGCCTGGCAGGTTCCAACGGCATGCCCTGGCACCTGGAATGGACCCGTATGCGTCCCGATCCGGCCGTGGTGTCCGATATCTGCCGCATCGGTCTGCCCAGTGCGGCCCAATCGGCACTGTACAGCGTGAGCAACATCGTCATTCAGGCGACGGTGAACGGTTTCGGTACCACTGCGGTGGCAGCCTGGAGCGTTTACGGCAAGATCGACTTCCTGTTCTGGATGACCGTCAACTCTTTTGGCATTGCCATCACCACCTTTGCGGGCCAGAACTTCGGCGCCCAGCTGTATGACCGCGTACATCGCGGCACCCGCATCTGCCTGGCCATGGCCGCGGCGGCTACGGCGGCCATCAGCCTGGCTCTGTATCCCCTGGCGGAAATTGCCTTCCGCATGTTCAGCCAGGACAGCGCCGTCATTGACCAGGGCGTGCAAATGATGCATTTCCTGGTTCCCACTTACATCACCTATGTGTGCATCGAAGTCTTCTCCGGTGCGCTGCGCGGCTGCGGCGATGTCCGCGTGCCCACCATCATCACCGTGTTCGGCGTGTGCGGCCTGCGTGCGGCCTGGCTGCTGCTGGTGGTGCCCCGCTTCCACACCATCCTCATGGTGGAAGCCAGCTATCCCATCACCTGGTCCCTGGCCAGCCTGCTGTTTGCCATCTACTATGCCCGGGGCCATTGGCTGGGCCGCTGCATCCAGGCCCATGAGGCAAAAACCGCTGCGGCCCAGGGGTGAAAGGAGAACACCATGGATTTCCTTCTTCGCCCTGCGGTATCCGGAGACCTGCCCGGCATCCTGGGGGTGATGGATGCCGCCCGGCGGGTACTGGACTGCCAGGATTGGTTTGTGCCGGATGACGAGGCCTACTTTGCCTCCCACATCGACAGCGAGGAGGGGTTCTGCTTTGTGGCCGAAGCCCCCGGCGGGGAACTGGCCGCTTACTTTACCGTCAAGCTGGCAGGAGAAGCCCCCGACGCCTTGGGGCGGCAGCTGGGAATGGCGGAAGCCGAACTGAGCACCTGTGCCCAGATGGACAGCTGCTGTGTGGCACCGCCTTACCGGGGCCACAGCCTGGAAGGCCGCCTGATGGAACTGGCGGAACAGCGCCTGAGGGACTGGCCCGGCAAGCCCTATGTGCACTGCCTGGGGACCGTCCACCCGGACAACGCCCCCAGCCTGTACAGCTTTTTGAACCGGGGTTACCGCATTGCCGCGGCGGATGTGCTTTGCTACGGCGGCAAACGGCGGCATATCCTGCAAAAGGATCTGTGAATTCCCTATAATAAAAGAAAGGCCTTCGCCGGTTTTCCACGGCAAAGGCCTTTTTGGTTGAAAATCAGAGGGCTTCATCCAGCTCCTGACGGGCGGCGCGCACTGCGGAGGCGCTGGTCTGCTGGATGTGCCATTCGTCCAGGCCGGGCAGGCCCATGGGTACGCCTTCCCGGCGGAACTGCATGCCGCTTTCCCGCTCGGTCTTGCCGCTCATGTGGAAAGCGCATGCCCGGGGCAGAACATGGCGCAGTTCCCGGATGACGTCGGCATTGACCCCGGCACCGATGAGCACTTCGGGGCCGTTCAGCCGGTCACGCTCGGCCAGCAGGGATGCCAGCACCCCGCGTCCGTCCCGGCAGCTGGCCGCTGCGCCGCTGGTCAGCACCGTGTCCATGCCCAGGGCGGCAGCGGTGCGGTAGGTTTCCAGCGGGTCCAGGGAAACATCAATAGCCCGGTGCAGGGTGATGCCCGCACCCGGCCCGGCTGCTTCCATCAGCTGGCGGGTGGCGTCGGTATTCAGGCTGCCGTCGGCGTTCAGCGCGCCCACCACAAAGCCGTCGGCGCCTGCCCGGCGCAGCACCGGCATCTGGGCGCACATCAGCTCGATCTCCTCGGGGGTGTACAGAAAATCCCCGGGGCGCGGGCGCATCAGGCACCGCACAGGGATGTCGCTCTCCGCCCGGATCTGGGCCAGCAAGGCGGCGTAGGGGGTCAGACCGCCCACAGCCAGGGCGCTGCACAACTCCAACCGGTCGGCGCCGCCGGCCACCGCGGCCCGGGCCGAAGCCAGACTGTCCACACAGACTTCCAATACAAATCGCATACAAGGGTCCCTTCTTTCCAAAAGAGATTCTGGCCTTAGTATACCACGGCAGCCATGGAAAGCACAGAGCCCCCGCACAGAAAAATACGGCGGGGGCAGGGTGCAGTTATATGTGGATACGGGGATTTCACTCAGGCCGCCCGGCCGCCGCGCACCACCCGCAGGGAGACAGCGGGGTGCACAGCCTGGGGACGGGGCGCGGGGGCGGGCTTATTGGCCGCCAGACCGCAGACGATGTTCATGCCGATCAGGTCGGCTGCACCCAGCAGCAGCGCCAGGGGCAGAAACAGACTGCCGTCCGCAGCGGCGCACAGGATGACCAGCATCAGAAAGCCCATCACCGAGAACAAAAACCGATATGCCTGCTGTTTGATCGTCTGAAAGTTCATGATCCATACCTCCGCAAACTGTATTACTCACAACTGTTGGTTGTTTTATGACTTCATGATAATACAACAAACGGTTGTTGTCAACACAAAAAACAACTTTTAATGGGGAAAATTTCCAATTTTTTCTCTTTACAGAAACTACCAAAGGTTGTATAATGAATAAAACAAAGAATTCCCGGCATCCCCCTGCCGGAAAGGAGCTTGCAGATGTTTGCAGAACGCTTGAAGATGGCCCGCAAGGCCAAGAAGTACAGCCAGGCCGAAGTGTCCCGTCTGCTCGGGGTGACTCAGCAGGCGGTGGGCAAGTGGGAGACCGGGCGCTCCACCCCGGACCCCCAGACGGTGGCCCGCTTGGCGGAGATCCTGGACACCACCGCCGACGCTCTGCTGGGGCTGCACAATGCGGCCGCCACCATCAGCCAGGATGTGATGGCCCGCTATGAGCAGTGTCTGGTCCCGGTGGTCGGCACGGTGCGTGCCGGCTATGGCGCCCTGGCTTTTGAAGAGGACTACGGCAAAGAATATGTCAGCGTCAAGGACCCGCAGAACTACTTTT
>CALXHS010000063.1 GCA_944388165.1 uncultured Gemmiger sp.
TTATCACGAGGAAGTGCGCGGCTCGGAGAACACCGGCCTCAGGAATCGGTGAACCCCCTTGGCGCAAAGTGAACCCCCTGACGCCCAAAGGGGGTTCATTTGTATCACAATTAGGGTCATTTGCCACAAAGCCGCAAGATCAAATGATCTTGCGGCTTTTTCGTTGTATTCAGATTCAGGCTGGCAGCGCCACCCGGATGACCAGGCGTGCCGCGTCGGGTGCTTCCGCCCGTATCTTTCCCTTGTGGGCATGCGCGATTCCTTTGGCAATGGACAGTCCCAGACCGTGCCCGCCCTTTCGGCTGTTGCGGGACTGGTCTGCCCGGTAAGAACGGTCGAACAGACGTTCCGGCTGGTCTTTCTCCAAGGGAATTTCGGTGGTGTTTTCCACCGTCAGCTGGACTGTGCGCCCCTTCTTTTCCAGGCAAAGGGACACAGCGGTGTTTTCAGGAGAATACCCCCAGATGCGTTCCAGAAAACGCTCGGTGGAGATCAGGCGGTGGGGATTCTGCAGCAGCAGTTCCATCATTTGGTATTCCTTGTTGGCCAGGCGGTAGCATCCCGTGGGAGAGGACAGCTCAAACGTAGTCTGATCCAGGGTGATATTGCCAAAGCTCAGGCGGCTGACCGCCTGCCCTGCCTGGGTGCGGGTGATGGCCCGTATCCGGGCCATCAATTCCCGGGCGGAAAAAGGTTTGGTCAGGTAGTCGTTGGTGCCGCTGTCCAACCCCAGCACCTTATCCCCGATCTCCGACCGGGCGCTGAGGATCAGCACCGGCAGGGTACTGCCCTTTTCCCGCAGGCGTCGCAGCACGGTCATGCCGTCCACCTTGGGCATCATCAGATCCAAAATCATAGCGTCATAATTCCGTGCTTCCAGGTACTGCAGGGCTTCTTCTCCATCATGTACCGCATCCACCGAAAGATTGCTCCGTTCCAGCAGCGCTGTCACCGCCCGGGACAGGGAAAGTTCATCTTCCGCCAGCAAAATACGCATACCGTGCCCCCTTTTCTGTTTGTGTATACAGGATACATCCTCAACTTTAATCCCAGTTTAAAGAATACCACAGCCCGGGTTTGAAAATGTGATACCTTTGCGAAATGTTCTCCCCACGACGGTTTCTTTTAAGTTCAGTTAGGGTTGGCAACGTACAGTAATGCCAGCGACAAACAGAGGGAGGTCACATTGTCATGAAAACACAGATGACATTTGAGCGATACGAGCTGAAATATATTCTTTCCCGCCCGCAGCTGCAGGTCGTCCTGAACGCCATGGAACCCCATATGAGGCGGGGCGAGTTCGGCCACAGTTCCATCCGGAACCTATATCTGGACACCCCGGACTACCGGCTCATCCGCCGCAGTCTGGAACGCCCTGTCTATAAAGAAAAGGTCCGCATCCGCAGCTACGGCCGGGCGGGCATTGACGACGAGGTGTTTGTGGAGCTGAAAAAGAAATACCGTTCGGTGGTATACAAACGGCGGCTTTCCATGCCACAGGGGCGCGTTTTCGGCTGCCTGCAGGGGCTGGACGCCTGGCCGGACACCCAGATCGGGCAGGAAATTGCCTATACGGTGGAATATTGCCCCCGGCTTGCGCCCATGGTTTTCCTGTCTTACGAGCGGGACGCCTTCCGCGCTGCCGACGGCACAGACCTGCGCATCACCTTTGATACCGACATCTGTTTCCGCCGAAACCGGATATCCCTGGATTCGGACACAGCAGGCACGCCGCTGCTGCCCCGGAACCAGGTACTGATGGAGGTAAAGGTGGCGGGCGGCCTGCCCTTGTGGATGGCCCGCCTGCTGTCCGAACAGAAAATCTACAAGACTTCTTTTTCCAAATACGGCGCCGCTTATCAGACCATGGCCGCAGATGGCCGGAAAGGACGCTTGACACCATTTTTCAGGGACTTTTCGATACCTCTCTTACCGACACCATCGACCCCGGCAGTTTTCTGCTTTGTGTGGCTGCGGCCCTGTTCATGGGGCTTGTGCTCTGCGTCATGACCCTGTGGCGCACCCGGTACACCCGCAGCTTCGCCGTGACCCTGGCAGTACTGCCTGCCGTTGGATGTGGTCATCATGATGGTCAACGGCAACGTTGGTACCGGCGTAGCGATGGCCGGGGCTTTCAACCTGGTGCGGTTTCGCTCCGCCCCCGGTTCCGCCCGGGAGATCGGGGTCATCTTCATTGCCATGGGCGCCGGGTTGATCTGCGGCATAGGGGATCTGGCCTATGCCCTGCTCTTTTCTCTGGTGCTGGGCGGCGCCATGATGCTGTACAGCGCCCTGCCCACCGATTCCGGTACGCCGCGCTACCGCACCCTTCACATCACCATTCCGGAAGACCTGGACTATGCCGGGGTGTTTGAGCCGGTACTGGCCGGGTACACCACCCAATATACCCTGACCCAGGTCAAAACCACCAATATGGGCAGTCTGTTCAAACTATCCTACGATCTGACCATGAAACGTTCGGCCCGTGAAAAGGCCATGATCGACGAACTGCGGCGCCGCAACGGCAACCTGGAAATTTCCCTTTGCCACCAGGACACCACGGCAACCGGTTTGTAACAAGGAGAATTCCCATGAGAAAATTTCATACAAGCATAGGCCCGGCCCTGCTGTGTACCGCCCTTCTTCTGACCGGGTGCACCCAGCAGGCTTCTTCTGCCGGCGCGGAATCCGCTGCCAGCGTAACAGCCACCCCGGAAAGCGCCGCTGCGGCCACCGCCGACAGCGTCAATACCATTGCCGTCATCAACACCGACGGGCTGTTCAGCGACCGGGATCTGGCCGGGACGTACGACGCTGAAGAAGCTGTGACCATCCAGCTCAACGGCGACAGTGCCGCCTGCGATTCCTCCGCCGTGCAGATCGAAGGCTCCTGCATCACCATCACCGCCGAAGGTGTTTACCTCATCACCGGTACGCTGAACGACGGGCCGATCGTGGTGGATGCCCCCGACACAGACAAAGTACAGCTGGTGCTGGCCGGGGCCAACATCACCAGCAGCACCTCCGCGGCCATTTACGCCCTGGAGGCGGACAAAGTCTTTGTGACCCTTGCAGAAGGGAGCGAAAATACGCTGGCCAACGGCGGCGAATATATAGCCATTGACAACAACAACATTGACGCGGTCATCTTCGCCAAAACCGACCTGACTCTGAACGGCAGCGGCAGCCTGACCATCAATGCAGCAGCCGGGCACGGCGTGGTTTCCAAGGACGATCTGATCATTACCGGCGGCAGCTACGCCGTGACCGCCGCCAGCCACGGCCTTTGCGGAAAGGATATCCTGGCCATTGCGGGGGGGGGGCAGTTTCACCATAACCAGCGGCAAGGACGGCCTGCACGCCGATAACAGCGATGATCTTTCCTTGGGCTCCTTGTACATCGCCGACGGCAGTTTTACCATCAACGCCCAGGGTGACGACATCAGTGCCAGCGGCGCCCTGCAGATCGACAGCGGCACATTTGAGCTGACCATCGGCGACGGAAGCGCAAGCGTTACCATGTCCACCGGCGATTCCATGGAATTCGGTCCCCGGGGCAGTGAGACCGGACAAACCACCACCAGCACCACCGAAGAGACCGATACCACCAGCCAGAAGGGCATCAAGGCGGAAGGTACCATGACCATCAACGGCGGCACACTGAATCTGACCTGCAACGGCAACGGTGATACCGCCCTGGACACCGACGGAACGTATACCAACAACGGTGGTTCTGTCACCACCAACGACGGCTCGGAAAGCAATCCCGGCGATATGGGCGGCGGCATGGGCACAGGCCGCGGAGGCAGCCGGAACGGCGAGCGCCCCGCCGACGGCAGCGCCCCCTCTGACCTGTCTCAGAAGCCGGACGGCACCGGGCAGGAACCTCCGGATGGCGCAATGTTCCCGGACGGTGCTCCCACAGGCAATAAAGAAAACGCCAGCGTATAACAACACAGAAAACGGCGGCATCCCCGCCCCGCGCACTGCGGGACAGAGATGCCACCGTCATTTTGTTTATGTAAGAGAGTTACATGGATTCTTCCACCCGCACGGCGCCGTAGTTGCGCACGCTGAGGGCATGGCAGCTGCCGGGACCGAACACGCTGTCGATGGCAGCGCGGTACTCGTCCAGCAGGTCTACCGGCACAAAGGCCTGAATGGTGCCCGCAAAGCCACCGCCCTGCAGACGCCAGGCGCCGCGGCCCTGGAGCACACGCTGGCTGATGGCCAGGGCCAGGGGCATGCCCTGCTCCTGCACACTCTTGGTGCTGTAAGCGTTCTGGTTGTACTCAAAGCTGGAATGGCCGCCCTCCAGAATCAGCTGCAGGAAGCGGTCAAAATCATCGGCCTTCACCGCCTCGCACAGCTGGACGGCGCGGCGGCAGTCGTTGTAGAAATGGATGGAACGCACCACGGCGCGGTCCCCCACCTTTTTGCGGATCTCGGGGATGGCGGCGATGAAGGTTTCCTCGTCCACATCCCGCAGGACCTTCTTGCCGAAGCAGGCGGCCACCGATTCCATCTCGCGGCGGATGGCGGCGTAGTCATCGGTCAGGTCGGCATGGCTGCCCTTGGTGTCGCTGATGCACAGCACAAATCCCTTGCCCGCCAGGTCGAAGTCCACCTTGTTCACGATGGGGGCGGTGGGGTCCTTGAAGTCGATGGTGATGGCGCTGCCCACGGCGCAGGCGGTCTGGTCCATCAGACCGGAGGGCTTGCCGAAGAACACATTCTCGGCATACTGGCCGATCTTGGCGATCTCCACCTGGTTCAGGCGTTCCACATCATTGTCATTGTATTCGCCCCGGAAGATGGCGCCCACGCAGACCTCGAATGCGGCAGAGCTGGACAGACCGGAGCCGCGCAGCACATCGCTGGTGGAGAAGGCGTCGAAACCGCCCACCTTGCCGCCTTCCTTTACGATGCCCGCTGCCACGCCGCGGATGAGGGAGGCACTGTGTTCGGCTTCCGGCTTCTGGGGAGTGAGCACCGACAGGTCGATGTCGTCGATCTTGCCGAAGCCTTCGGAGATAAAGCGGACGGTGTTTTCGTCATTCTTGGCCACCACGGCGATGATGTCCAGGTTCACCGCCGCCGCCATGACCACGCCGTTGTTGTGGTCGGTGTGGTTGCCGCCGATCTCGGTACGGCCGGGAGTGGAGTACAGGCGGACATCACGGTCGGCGCCGAACTCCTTCTCAAAATTTTCGATGGTCTTGATATAACGCTTCCGCTGGGCTGCGATGACCGCCGGGTCGTCCGCGTACAGCTTGGCAAAAGAGGCATCATAGGCGCCGTCTTGGATCTGCTTTTTCAGAACGCTGGAAATAGCCATAATCGTAACACCCTTCCGTTTCTGTTTTGCTTTGGCATCATGCACAAAAAGCCTGATATTTTTTTGGCAGCCTCTCGTCATAGAGGCGCTTTCCATACTCAGTATAACAAATTTTACCGTTAAGTAAACAGTTTTTTTCAACGAGATTATGGACTTTTGATGAATAGCTTGTTATAATAGAAGAAATTCCGCGGCCTGTGCCGCAACATCCTTTTGGGGGCAAAATAATGGCAAACCTGCTCAAGCAATCCTATAAACAAAGCTACACCGACAATGTGGAGCTTTCCATCTTCAACTGCGGTCATGAGTTCTGCCAGCCGGGCCACACCTGGGGCCCCGGTGTGCGGGACCATTATCTGATCCAGCTGGTGGTGGCCGGCAAGGGCGTGTACCAGGTGGGCGGCGCTGCTTTCAATCTGCAGGAGGGCGACCTGTTTCTGGCCAAGCCCAACCAGCTCATTACCTATGCGGCGGACGAGACCGAACCCTGGGAGTATTATTGGGTGGGCTTCAACGGTGCCTGCGCCAACAAGCTGGTGCAGCAGACCCCCTTCACCGATCAGCATCCCCTTCACCACTGCAAGGACCCCCAGAGCGTGCGGGAAGCGCTGTACAACATCTATCTTTCCCGCGGACCGGAGCCCCAGTGCGAAGCCTTGATGACCGGGTATCTGTATCTGTTCATGGCCCAGCTGATGAAGGAAGCCCGGGACACCACGCCCAATCCCGGCAGCTCCAGCAGCCAGTATGTGCTGGCCGCCATCAAGTATATCCAGTTCAACTATTCCCACGATATTTCGGTGGACGACATCGCCAAGGCGGTGGGGGTCAGCCGCAGCCATCTGTACCGGGTGTTCATGGCCAATGTGGGCCAGAGCCCCATCGACTACCTGACCGGGTACCGCATCAGCGAAGCCTGTTCCCTGCTGAAAAACGGCCATCTTTCCATTGCGGAGATCGCTGTTTCGGTGGGATTCTTTGACCAGTTCTATTTTTCCCGGGTATTCAAGAAGGTCAAGGGCGTGCCGCCCAGCAAATACCTGGCCGCGCTGGAAAAAGACCCCCAGCTGTGAGTTTCCGGCCCAAAGCGCAGTGCCGCGTTTTGGGCCTGTTTTCTGTCCATCCATCTTTTGCTGATTTGAGGAGTATTATGCCGAACCAGACTTCTTCCCTTTTGAAAAAGAACCAGCTGCTGGAGCTGGATATCCACAGCCTTTCCAGCGACGGCAGCGGCGTGGGCCGCTTTCAGGGCATGGCGGTGTTCGTACCCGGCACCGCCCCCGGAGACCGCATCCAGGCCCGTGTGACCAAGGCGCTGAAAAGCTATGCCTTTGCCCGGGTGGAACAGTTGCTGACCCCCGGCCCAGGCCGGTGCGAACCCGACTGCCCGGTGTGTGCCCCTTGCGGCGGATGCAGCCTGCGGCACATCACCTATGCGGCGGAATGTGAAGCCAAGACCGGCTTTGTCCGGGACGCCTTCACCCGTCTGGGCGGGCTGGATGTATCGGTGGCCGATGTGCTGCCTTCTCCCCTGGTGGAGCGGTACCGCAACAAGGTACAGCTGCCGGTAGGCCGGGACAACGACGGGCACATCATCACCGGATTTTACGCCGGACGCAGCCACCGCATCATCCGCACCCCGGACTGCCTGCTGCAGCCGGTATGGATGAACGAACTGGCCGCCCGTACCTGCGCCCTGCTGGAAGAATACGGAATCGAGCCTTACAATGAAGAGACCGGCAAAGGCCGGGTGCGTCACCTGTACATGCGGCAAGGCTGGCACAGCGGGCAGCGGCTGCTCTGCTTTGTGGTCAACGGCAACGGCCTGCCCCACGAAGCCGAGATCTGCGCCGCTTTGCAGAAAGAGTTTGATCTGACCACGGTGCTCGTCAACCGCAACACCGACCGCACCAATGTGATCCTGGGTCAGAACACCCGCACCGCCCTGGGCCCCGGTGTGATCGCGGATACCCTGGCCGGAGTCCCCCTGCGCATGGGCGTGCATGAGTTCTATCAGGTGAACACCCCGGCGGCGGAACAGTTGTACGCCGCCGCCCGCCGGTTCGCCGCCCTGCGCCCCGACGATTTTCTGCTGGACCTGTACTGCGGCATGGGCACCATCGGGCTTTCCATGCTTCCGGACTGCCGCCGGTTGGTGGGCGTGGAAGTGGTGCCCCAGGCGGGGGACGCCGCCAAGGCGACGGCGGCACGGCTGGGTCTTGACACCGGCAAGGCAGATTTCTACTGCATGGATGCGGGCACCGCGGCCGCCCGCTTTGCGGCGGAAGGCGCCCGCCCCGACGTGATCGTGGTGGACCCGCCCCGCAAGGGCTGCGACCAGGCCACTTTGCAGGCGCTGGTAGACATGGCGCCGCGCACCATCGTCATGGTCAGCTGCAACCCCGCCACCGCCGCCCGGGACACCCGGGCACTGTCAGATGCCGGGTACCGTGTGGAAGCGGTGCAGCCGGTGGACCTGTTCCCCCGGACAAAGCATGTGGAGACGGTAGTTCTTTTATCCGGCGGATTATCATAGTAAGTGCAACACCTAAAAAATAAAAAGGCAACTCATAAGAGAATCCTGTAAAATGGTAAGTGAGCAAAACAAACCGAAAGAACAGGAAACGTCTTATGAGTTGCTACCATCATCTTACCATAGAAGAACGAGAAAAGCTATACTTGTTTGAAAATCAAGGAATGTCTGTGCGGCAAATTGCTTTATTGCTGCATCGCTCACCCTCGACAATATCGAGAGAGCTGAAGCGCAACGCCGGGTTGCTTCCCTGTCAGGCACAGCAGGCTTACCAAAATCGGCGACGAAACTGTGTGCGCAAAAGCATCTTATCC
>CALXHS010000064.1 GCA_944388165.1 uncultured Gemmiger sp.
TCCAAGAGTCCAACGTAATTACTTGCGAGGATTCTTGATAGCGGCCTGAGCGGCAGCCAGGCGAGCGATGGGCACACGGAAGGGAGAGCAGCTGACGTAGTCCAGGCCAACGTTGTGGCAGAACTCAACGCTGCTGGGGTCGCCGCCGTGTTCGCCGCAGATGCCCAGACCCAGGTTGGGGTTGGTGGCGCGGCCATCCTGAGCGGCCATCTTGATCAGGCGGCCAACGCCAACCTGGTCCAGATGCTGGAACGGATCGCTTTCATAGATCTTGGTGTCATAGTAAGCGGTCAGGAACTTGGCAGCGTCGTCACGGCTGAAGCCGAAGGTCATCTGGGTCAGGTCGTTGGTGCCGAAGCTGAAGAAGTCGGCTTCCTTGGCGATCTCGCCGGCGGTCAGAGCAGCGCGCGGGATCTCGATCATGGTGCCCACTTCGTACTTCATGTCAACGCCGGCCTCAGCGATCAGCTTGTCAGCGGTCTTGACGACAACGTCCTTGACGTACTTCAGTTCCTTCACTTCGCCCACCAGAGGAATCATGATGTGCGGGGTGATCATCTTGCCGGTTTCAGCGGAAACCTTGATGGCAGCCTTGATAACAGCGTTAGTCTGCATCTCGGCGATTTCGGGGTAGGTGACAGCCAGACGGCAGCCGCGATGGCCCATCATGGGGTTGAACTCGTGCAGGCTTTCCACGATGTTGGTCAGCTCTTCAGCGGTCATGCCCATATCGGCAGCCAGCTCAGCAATGTCCTCAGCCTTGGTGGGCAGGAACTCATGCAGAGGCGGATCCAGGTAACGGATGGTCATGGGACGATCGCCCATGATCTTGTACATGGCGGTGAAGTCAGCTTCCTGATAGGGCTCAACCTTGGCCAGAGCAGCCTTGCGGGCTTCCACGGTGCGGGCGCAGATCATCTCGCGCACGGCCTTGATGCGGTCTTCCGCAAAGAACATATGCTCGGTACGGCACAGGCCGATGCCTTCAGCGCCCATATCGACAGCGTTCTGAGCGTCGGTCGGGTTGTCGGCGTTGGTCAGGACCTTCAGCTGGCGAGCTTCGTCAGCCCACTGCATGAAGCGCTTGAAGTTGGCGTTCTCGGTGGAAGCCACGGTAGCGATCTGGCCTTCGTAGATGTTGCCGGTGGAACCGTCGATGGAGATCCAGTCACCCTCATGGAAGGTGTGGCCGTTGATGGTGATGACCTTGGCGTCGTAATCGATGGCGACGTCGTTGTCGTTGCCGCAGCCGGAAACGCAGCAGGTGCCCATGCCGCGAGCAACAACGGCGGCGTGGCTGGTCATACCGCCGCGAACGGTCAGGATGCCCTGAGAAACCTGCATGCCGACGATGTCTTCGGGGCTGGTTTCCAGACGGACCAGAACGACCTTCTTCCACTCGGCGTCCTTGACCTTCTCTTCGGCGTCTTCAGCGCTGAAGACAACACGGCCGCAGGCAGATCCCGGAGAAGCGGCCAGGCCCTTGCCGATGGCTTCGGCAGCCTTCAGGGCAGCAGCGTCGAACTGGGGATGCAGCAGGGTGTCCAGCTGCTTGGGCTCAACGCGCAGAACAGCGGTGCGCTGATCGATAACGCCTTCGTCCACCAGGTCGCAGGCAATCTGCAGAGCAGCCTGAGCGGTACGCTTGCCGTTACGGGTCTGCAGCATGAACAGCTTGCCATCTTCGATGGTGAACTCCATGTCCTGCATATCCTTGTAGTAGTTCTCCGGGCGGGTGGCAATGGCGACGAACTCGTCATAAACCTCCGGCATCTCCTCGTGCAGCTTGCTGATGGGGGAGGGAGTACGGATACCGGCAACCACGTCTTCGCCCTGGGCGTTGATGAGGTATTCGCCCATCAGCTTGCGCTCGCCGGTGGCGGGGTTGCGGGTGAAAGCAACGCCGGTGCCGGAACGCATGCCGGAGTTGCCGAACGCCATCTGCTGAACGTTGACGGCGGTGCCCCATTCATAGGGGATCTCGTTCATCTTACGATAAACGTTGGCGCGGGGGTTGTCCCAGGAGCGGAACACGGCCTTGACGGCACCGATCAGCTGTTCCTTCGGATCCTGGGGGAACTCGGAACCCTGCTTCTCCAGGTAGATGGCCTTGAACTCCTTGACCAGTTCCTTCAGGTCGTCGGCAGTCAGGTCAACGTCCTGGGTCACGCCCTTCTTTTCCTTCATGGCGTCGATGCGCTCTTCGAAGAAGCTCTTGCCCAGTTCCATGACGACGTCAGAGTACATCTGGATGAAACGGCGATAGCAGTCATAGGCGAAGCGGGGGTTGTTGGTCTTCTTGGCCAGGCCTTCCACAGCCTGATCGTTCAGGCCCAGGTTCAGGATGGTATCCATCATGCCGGGCATGGACATACGGGCGCCGGAACGGACGGAAACCAGCAGGGGGTTCTCGATATCGCCGAACTTCTTGCCGGTCTGCTCTTCCAGAATGCCCATGTACTTGAAGATGTCGGCGCGGATCTCTTCGTTGATCTCACGGCCGTCGGCATAGTACTGGGTGCAGGCCTCGGTGGTGATGGTGAAGCCCTGGGGAACCGGCATACCGGCGTTGGTCATTTCGGCCAGGCCGGCGCCCTTGCCGCCAAGGGTGTTCTTCATAGCGGTCTGGTCGCCGCCGAAGGCGTCATGGCCCTCTTTGAACAGGTAAAGGAACTTCTTGCTCATATCTTACCTCCATGTGTACGGTTTCTTCCCGGCGCGTGCATCATGCCCGCGCCTGCAACGTCATAGACTGTTTGCAAAGTCCATTATAACAGACCCAGCAGGGAATTACCAGTAGATTGTTAAAAAAATGCTCAATGCTTTCGCTGAAAAATTGACGAAATTTTCCCGCCTTTCTCTTGCAATCTGCCCAAAAATGAGGTAAATTATAATGGGCGGGAAGTTCGAAAAAGTTTCCCTCACCATCGTTTTGCACCGCAATGGTGCAATGCGGTCTCACTTTTCATTTTCCGTGGCCTCTGGTATAATGGAAGCCGCGGAGTGTTCTGCTGCCGCCGCGCCGCCGCAACCGCGGGGCGCCTGACAGTGCCTGTATGGCCGATATGATAAGGAGGGCCTTTACCATGGCTTCTGCGAGAGAAAACTACCTGGCCGCCAAGCAGCGGTTTGCCGAAACCTTCCAGAAACATCTGGAAAACGGCGTGGAGTTCATCAGTGATAATGTCTACATCGACCCGGACGTGATCATCGCCCCGGGGGCTACCATCCTGCCGGGCTGCATCCTGCGGGGCAATACCGTCATCGAGGCGGGCTGTGTCATCGGCCCCAACACCCTGCTGGAAAACACCACGGTGGGGGAGAACTCCACCGTGAACGCCAGCCAGTGCTATGACAGTGTGCTGGGGCCCAACAACAAAATCGGCCCCTTCACCCATGTGCGTACCGGCACCAAGACCGGGGAAGGCGTGCACCTGGGCGCTTATGTGGAAACCAAGAATGCCGACTTTGCCGAAGGCAACACCGTCAGCCATCTGACTTATATTGGTGACGCCACCGTGGGCAAGTACTGCAACTTCGGCTGCGGCACCGTTACCTGCAACTATGACGGTGAGGGCAAGTACCACACCACCATCGGGGACTATGCCTTCATCGGCTGCAACACCAACCTGGTGGCGCCTGTCACGGTGGGCGACCACGCTTTCACGGCGGCGGGCTCCACCATCGGCAAGGATGTGCCCGACGGCGCACTGGGCATCGAGCGTGCCCGGCAGATGAACGTGCCGTCCTGGGGCGAAAAGAAACTGCAGAAATACATTGAAAAGAAACAGAAGCTGGAAGCCGAAAAGAAGGGATGACCTGCCATGAAAACTTTCCTGTCGGACTTGCTGGGATGGGCTGAATTGCTGGCCACCTTTGATGTGGCCCGTTTTGCCTCGGTATCGGAACTGCTGCGCAGCGCCGGTATCCCCTTCAAGACCCAGACCACATCTTTTGGTCATGGGACCCGGCGGGGCGGAACGTTTTCAGCCCTTGGGGAAAAGCCGGAATACAGCACCCAGTACCGCATCCTGGTGAAAAAGGCGGAACTGACCGCCGCCCAGAGGGTGATGCGGGGGGAACGTACAGGCGATTAAGCCGGAAGAGGGGACGGTTTCTTCTTACTTTATAAAGTGGAGAAACCCCGCTTCATGGCAGCTGGTTCCGGCCCCGGCAAGGATGTGTTCCCGGCTCCGGCCGGACATCAGAAAGGAACGTTTATGAACCTGATCGGCAATATCCTGTGGTGTTTGCTGGGCGGGCTGGTCAGCGCTCTGTGCTGGGTGCTGGCCGGTGTCTTCTGGTGCATCACCATTGTGGGCATTCCGGTGGGACTGCAATGCTTCAAATTTGCGTCCCTGACTCTGTGCCCCTTCGGCAGGACCATCGTTTACGGCGGCGGGGCACCCTCGCTGCTGCTCAACATCCTCTGGCTGCTGATCTCCGGTTTGCCCATGGCCATCGGCAACGCGCTGATGGGCTGCCTGCTGTGCATCACCATCATCGGCATCCCCTTCGGCCTGCAATTCTTCAAGATCGCCAAGCTGGCCCTGATGCCCTTCGGCAGCCAGGTGGTAGACCAGTACTGATGCCCATTTATTAAAGGAAAAGAGGACTGCGGCATTTTTATGTCATTTTTCAGCAACACATCGGGAGCGGACTGGCTCATCGCCGGTCTGGGCAACCCGGAACCCAAATACGAAGGCACCCGCCACAACGCCGGCTTTGCGGCGCTGGATTACCTGGCCGGCCAGTGGAAATGCGACATCGTCAAGGCCAAATGGCAGGGAATGTACGGCGTGACCACCGTGGGCAGCCATAAGGTGGTGCTGCTCAAGCCCCTGACCTATATGAACCTCTCGGGCCAGAGCATCGCTCCCGCCGCCCAGTTCTACAAGATCCCCCACGACCATGTCATTGTTCTGTGCGACGACATCACCCAGGAACCCGGCCACCTGCGCATCCGCGCCGGCGGTTCCGCCGGGGGACACAACGGCCTCAAGAGCATCATCCAGAGCCTGGGTGGCGAGGACTTCCCCCGGGTGCGCATCGGCGTGGGGGCCAAACCCCATCCCGACTACGACCTGGCTGCCTGGGTGCTGGGCAAGTTTCCGCCCGATGCCGCCAAGGCCATGACCGACCGTTATCCCGATATCGAAACCGCCTGCCGCCTGATCATGGACGGCAAGCTGGGCGAAGCCCAGAACCGCTGCAACCGCTGAGAGCGGGGCAGGGCACAGCACACGTTTTCCCGATCCTGGCCGCCGCCGTGCTGGCCGGGATTTTTGGGTATAAGCCCGCCGCCCGCACCCTGTCCGGAGCGGCAGAAACACACTGAAAACGGGTCCCGTCTATGTTTTACGAACTTTTTCTCCAAACCCCGGAACACAAAAAAATTATCGGCGCGCTGTCCGGCAAAGGGGCCAGTACGCTGTTCGGGCTGCCCGGTGCAGGCCGGGCCCAGGTGTATGCCGCCCTGGCCCGGGAACTGGACCGCCCTTTGTGCATTGTCACCCCCGGCGAGGCTGAAGCCACCCGCTTTGCCGCCGACCTGAACACCCTGGGACTGCCCGCCGCCGTCTTTCCGGCCCGGGACTATGTGCTGCGCCCCATTGAGGGCACCGCCCGTGAATACGAATACCGCCGCCTGGCGGTGCTGGGCGACCTGGTGGGCGGGCGTCTACGGGCGGTCTGCGTGCCTATCGAGGGTCTGACCCAGTTCACCACCCCCAAAGAAGATTTCTGCCGCAACACCCGCACCCTGCACCCCGGGGACTCCATCCCCAGGGAAGAACTCAACGCCATGCTGCTGGACGCCGGGTATGTACGCCGTGACCGGGTGGAAGGCCCGGGCCAGTTCTCCATCCGCGGCGATATCCTGGACCTGTATGCCCCGGAGATGAAATCCCCCGTGCGTGTGGAGTTCTGGGGCGATGAGATCGACACCATGCACACCTTCGATCTGGCCACCCAGCGCCGGGACGAGAGCGTGGAAAAAATCTACCTCAGCCCCGCCCGGGAAGTACTTTTCGGCGCACCTGCCCAGGCGGCGGAATCCCTGCGTGCCTACTGGAAGCGCCAGCGGGGCAAAAAGCGCACCGCCATGGAACAGGTGATGGCCCCTGACCTGGCCCAGCTGGATGCGGGCATCCTGCCGGTGTCCATGGACAAGTACCTGAATGTGCGGTATCCCCAGCCCGCCACACTGCTGGACTATCTGGACGACCCGCTGCTCTGCGTGGAAGAACCCGCCTCTGTGCGGGAAGCCGAGCGTGCGGCCAACTACCGCAGGGGAGAGGAACTCTCCGCCCTGTTTGAGGACGGCGTCCTCTGTGCCGGGCTGGACCATCTATATACCGACCCGGGCTGGATCTGGACCCGGACCGGCCAGTGCCGGACCCTGCTGGCGGAAAACTTTGCCCGCAGCATCCCTGACCAGCCGCTGAAAGAGATGATCAATACCCCCGCCCACAACCTGCCCGCCTGGAACGGCGAGGTGGCGTCCCTGTGGGAGGAACTGACCCCCTTGCGGGAACGGGGCTTTGCGGTCACGGTGCTGGCAGGCACCGCCCGTGCCGCCGCCGGTCTGGCCCAGGACCTGCGGAGCAAAGGTTGCACCGTCTCCACCGACGCCGACATCCCGCCCGCGCCCGGTCTGGTCCAGGTGCTGCCTGGCCAGCTTTCCGCCGGGTGCGAACTGCCCTTTGCCAAGTTTGCTTTGCTCACCGCCCGGGCTTTCGGGCAGAGCGGCAGCGCCAAACGCAAACCCAAGCGCAGCAAGGATGCCCTGGACAGCCTCACCGACATCACCCCCGGGGATCTGGTGGTGCACCAGAACCACGGTATCGGCCGGTATGCGGGCATCCGCCGCATGGAGGTGCAGGGGGTCATCAAGGACTACCTGCGCATCGAATACGCCAAGGGCGACGCCCTGTATGTGCCGGTCACCCAGCTGGACCTGCTCTCTCGCTACACCGCCCCCGGCGACGCTGAAAACGTCAAGCTCAGCCGTCTGGGCGGGGCCGAGTGGACCAAGACCCGCAAGAAGGTCCGGGCCGCCACCGAGCTGATGGCCAGGGAACTCATCGAGCTGTATGCCCGCCGCAAGCAGGCCCACGGCTATGCCTTCCCGCCGGACGATACCTGGCAGGGGGATTTCGAACAGCGTTTCGCCTACGACGAGACCCCCGACCAGCTGACCAGCGCCGCCGAGATCAAGCACGATATGGAACAGACCTGGCCTATGGACCGTCTGCTCTGCGGCGACGTGGGTGTGGGCAAGACCGAAGTGGCCCTGCGCGCCGCCTTCAAATGCGTCATGGGGGGCAAGCAGTGCGCCATCCTGGCCCCCACAACCATCCTGGCCTGGCAGCACTTCAACACCGCCATGGCCCGTATGGAGGCGTTCCCCATCCGCATCGGGCTTCTTTCCCGCTACCGCAGCGCCCGGGAACAGAAGGAGACCCTGCGCGGCCTGAAGGACGGCACCGTGGATATCGTAGTGGGCACTCACCGCCTTCTGTCCGACGACGTCAAGTTCAAGGACCTGGGCCTGCTCATCATCGACGAGGAGCAGCGCTTCGGCGTCAAGCACAAGGAAAAACTGAAAGAAAACTTCGTGGGGGTGGACGTGCTCACCCTGTCCGCCACCCCCATTCCCCGCACCCTGAATATGGCTTTGTCCGGTATCCGGGATATGTCCACCATCGAACAGCCGCCCATAGAGCGCCAGCCGGTGGAGACTTACGTGCTGGAATATGACGAGGGCATCATTGCCGAAGCCATCCGCAAGGAACTGGCCCGGGGCGGGCAGGTGTACTATCTGCACAACCGGGTGGATGACATCGAGCAGTGCGCCGCCCGGGTGGGGAAGATGGCCCCCGGCGCCCGGGTGGGCATCGCCCACGGCAAGATGACCGAGGAACAGATCTCGGTGGTGTGGCGCCAGCTGCTGGACAACGAGATCGACGTGCTGGTCTGCACCACCCTCATCGAGACCGGCGTGGACGTGCGCAACTGCAACACCCTGGTTATTGAGAACGCCGACCACATGGGGCTGTCCCAGCTGTACCAGATCCGCGGCCGGGTGGGGCGTTCCTCCCGCAAGGCCTACGCTTATTTCACATTCCGCCGGGACGCCGTCCTCACCGAGATCGCTTCCAAGCGCCTTTCCGCCATCCGGGAATTCACCGCCTTCGGTTCCGGTTTCCGTATCGCCATGCGGGACCTGCAGATCCGGGGCGCGGGCAGTCTGCTGGGGCACAGCCAGCACGGCCATATGGAGGCTGTGGGCTATGAGCTGTATGTGAAGATGCTCAACCAGGCCATTGCCGCCGCCAAGGGCATGCCCCCCGAACCGGACAAGAGCGACTGCCTGGTGGATGTCACCGCCGACGCCTACCTGCCCGAAAAGTATATCCCCGATGCCGCCGGGCGTATCGAAGCCTACAAGCGCATTGCCGCCATCGAAAGCGCCGAGGATGCCGAGGACGTGCTGGACGAACTCATCGACCGTTACGGCGACCCGCCCAAGTCGGTGCAGAGCCTGGTGGATGTGTCGCTGATCCGCGTCACCGCCGCCCGGGCAGGCATTGTGGAGATCGTGCAGCGGGGCGACGACCTGATCCTGTATTCCGACGTGGTGGGCCCCGCCCAGCTGGGCCCGCTGATGGATGCCATGCCCCATCGTGTGCTGTACAGCGCCGTGGGACGCCCGTATGTCAGCCTGCATGTGCTGAAAGGGGAAGACCCCCTGGTTATCCTGCGGGACGGTGTGGCTCTGCTGCCCGGCGCCAAGGGCTGAGTATGCTGTTTTTGTGAAAGCTGGCCCCCGCAGCGGCCCTTTTGCTTGCAAAGACGTCCCAAAAGCGGTATAATTAATTCATATATGCGCCCAGCGCGCAAGCGAAAGGTATAAAGGAGCGTTTATTTCTGATGAAGTCCTTACATGCAAGATTCCTCAGCCTGGGGCTGGCATTTGCCATGCTGCTGGGCGTGACCGGCTGCACCATCACCACGCCTTCCTCGGTGGGGTCCATCGGCGGTGTGGAGATTCCCGCCGGTATCTACCTGCTGGCACAGTACAACGCCTATGAGACTGTGTCCGGTCTGGCCGACCTGGCCACCGGCGAGACTGCCGATGATGTGAAGGCGGTGCTCAAGGCCGAGTGCACCGGCACCATCGGCGACGAGGAAGTCACCACCGACGGCGCCGACTATCTGGAGCGCCTGACCCTGCGCAGCCTGCAGTATTACGCTGCGGTGGAAACCAAGTTTGATGAACTGGGCGCCACCCTGGAGGATGCCGCCACCGCCGAAGCTGCCGAGACCGCCGCTTCCATGTGGGAGTCCGACGGCGATCTGTACGCCGCCAACGGTATCAGCCAGGCTACCCTGGAAAAGTACCTGCTGAACAGCGCCAAGGCCGACGCCTGCCTGGAACTGCTCTACGGTGAAAACGGTCAGAGCCCGGTCACCGAGCAGGAATACATCGATTTCCTGAACAACGAGTGCCGGTATGTGGATGTGGTCCAGCTGCCGCTGTTCGATTCTTCTACCTACGCCTTTGCAGACGAGACTCAGAGCGAGCAGATCCAGGCCCTGGCCGATGAATGTGCCGCTACCCTGAACGAGTGGGCTTCCGCCGAGACCGGCCGTACCGAGCGCTTCACCTCTCTGTATGAAGCCGCCGAAGAGTATGTGCCTCAGGCTATGGAGATCCTGGGCGCCACTCCGGAATCCGGCATGGGTGCTTACTACGTGGGCAGCCAGCTGTTCACCCCCGATACTCTGGCCAGCTACGGCACCTCTCTCACCGACGCCCTGGATGCTGCCGGCAAGGGTGTGTGGACCACCGTCAACCTGGGCATGAGCATCGGCGTGATCTGCGATGTGGACCCGCTGGAAGCCGGTGAGCTGGAAAGCTACAAAGAATCTTACGATCTGCTCAGCCTGCTCAAGGGCGACGAACTGGAAAATCAGTTCTACACCGAAGGCGCAGCCATGGAACAGAATCTGGATGCCTCGGCCATGAAGACATACAAGGCTTCGAATATCAAGACGACGGCATAAAGCGGCGGGGCACGCGCGGTTCAAAGCGCGGCCCCGCTTTTGTTTTTTATCGGATACCCATTCTCACAAGCGGACGTGAAAATAAAGGAGGGGACCCAAATGACCCATTGGAAACTGCGCATGCTCAGCCTGGCTCTGGCCGCATCCCTGTTCTGTGCGGCCCCGGCACCGGCGCTGGCGGCTTCGCCCGAAACCGGCAAAGGCGGCTGGTTCCAGACCCTGCTGGATGTGCCCATCCTGGGGGATATCATGCGGCTGTTTACCGGCGAGGAGGAGGAGGAACCTGCCCAGGAGGCGGCTACCACCGAAACCGCCACCGAAGAAACGGCCACGCCCGAAAGCGCCAATCCTCTCCAGGTCACCCCGGAAACTGCCTGGACCTCTCTTTCTGCCGCCTGGATGCAGGGGGCGGTGCAGCCCGGGGTGCCGTATCCCCAAAATGACGCTCAAACCCAGACCACCGATGCGGTGCTGGGAGTGCAGCAGTGGGCCAGCGTGCCCCTGGTGGCGGGCATGACCCTGAGCCCCGCCTGCCGGGAGGAAACCAATTTCGGTGACCTTGCCGCCGACGCTGCCGCCAGCGCTGCCGCGTCCTGGCTGTGGCAGCAGGAATCGGAAGAACTGGCCGCTCTGCGGGGGCTGCCGGTGGTGGCTCTCATCGACGGTGCCAGCCTGGTGGAAAACGCTGCCGCCGGTTCTACCCTTGCCGAGACCGCCGCCTGTGTGGACCCGGACACATCCCTGGCCATGGTGGAAGTGACCCCCAAAAAGCTGTACGAGATCCTGACCCTGGGCCTGGAAGGAATGAACGACAGCCAGAGTGAGACCTACGGCGGATTCTGGCAGGTCAGCGGCCTGCGGGCGATCTACCGGACCACCGATGATGAAGCCCGCTTTGTGGAGGCATGGCTTGTCAGTGCTGCCCAGGAAGAGGGAATCCGTCTGGATGGGCAGGATGAAGAGGGGAGCCTGTTGCTGGTGCTTCCCAGTGACTTGCTGGCCCGCTGCGGCGTCAACGCCGAAGCTGGTTACACCGAATATCTGGCCGACGCCGGACTGACCCTGGCAGGGGCCATCACCGGCCTGCCCGGATATGTGAATGCCGAGACCCTTTCTGCCATCCTGAACCGGGGCGGCAGCGCCGGGCGCATCCTGCCCGCCGGGGCCGAAAGCTACGATGCCGTGGTGCAGCTGGGCAGTACCTACGCCAACAAGCAGATCAGCTTTCTGCTGGATGGCGCCGCCCGCACCGCCGCCACCGATGCCCAGGGCAATCTGACCATCACCGGCCTGTCCGCCGGGATGCATACCTTCGCCATGGCGGCAGGGGAGCCGGCCTATTACCTGAGCAACCTGACCTTTGTGGGCACCGCGGATGCCGGGGCCACTGATGTGACGGTGGCAAACGTGCCCGAAAGCTGCGTGCAGGAACTGCCTGCCACCGCGACCCCGGCACCCACGGCAGCGCCCACACCCACGCCCCAGGTGGTCACTGTGACCAGTCCGGACGACCCGGACCCCACGCCCGCCGCCACGGCCACACCTGCCCCCACCGCTGCCGCGACCCCCACACCCACCGCCCGGGCTACGGCGGCCCCGGTGCAGGACCCCACCGCCGGCCTGCTGGACAAGACCCCGGCCCCCCCCCCCGGACCCCCCCCCCCCCCCCCCCCCACGCCCGGAACCCCCCCCGGCCCCGAAACCCCCGGAAAAGAAG
>CALXHS010000065.1 GCA_944388165.1 uncultured Gemmiger sp.
CCAGCTGCTGGCCATTGCCCGGGCGGCCGTGGCCGACCCGCCGGTGCTGATCCTGGACGAGGCCACCTCCTCCATCGACACTCGCACCGAAAAGCTGGTGCAGGACGGCATGGACGCGCTGATGACCGGCCGCACAAGTTTTGTCATCGCGCACCGGCTCTCGACCGTGCAAAACGCCGACTGCATCATGGTACTGGAACAGGGCCGCATCATCGAGCGCGGCACCCACGACGAGCTCATCGCCAAGAAGGGTATGTATTACCGCCTGTACACCGGCAACTTTGCCGACGAACCGGCCTGATCGCATACACAAAAGCCGCGGCGGCTCCGAACACACATCGGAGCCGCCGCGGCTTTTCCTTTTTATATTGTCCAATCTTCAGAAAGGGTGCACCAGCTTGCCGAAACTGACCACCCAGGTCTCTTCGTCCGCCTTGGTCAGCCAGACGGTCACATCCCAGTTGTTCTCAAACCAGGCGTCCATGGCCTCCTGCCCATACCAGAGGGTGGTCTCCTCCCCGTTCAGGTTGATGGTGCCCGCCGGTTTGTCCACAAAGACCATACCGTTTTCCTCCTGCCGGGCCACAAAACCTTCCTGGAAGCGGTTGCGCTCTTCCTCGTCCCAGGTCTGGGCCAACGGCTGGGCAGAATGCCAGCAGATCAGGTCCTCCGAAACATAATCCCCGGCCAGGTGCACCGCCACTTCCTCCGAGAGAATGTCGAAGGTGGCAGGGCGGCAGCTGTCCACCGGGTCACCCAGGTAGGCGGTGAGCTTTTTCTCCATGGCCTCCTTGTCGTCGGCGTCTATGTTCCACAGGACCCCCTGCAGCTCGCCGGTGAGGGTGTTGCAGTTGAAGTTCAGATTGTGCCCCGGCAGGCCGAACAATTCCCCCTGTTCCACCTTGATCTTGTTTTCCTCCTCGGTATAGGTCATCCCCTGCTCGGTGAGGGAGGCGGTCAGTTCTTCCTGGGTGGTGTTCCAGGGATAGCCGGGCACCTCCATGGTCTCGGCGCCGGGGTGTCCGCCGCAGGCCCCCAGGGCCAGGGCCGCCGCCAGACACACGCCTGCCAGCAAAGTTTTCTTCATTTGAATCCCTCCTCTTTCGGGTACGTATCCGGCACCGCGGGGTGTGGTGTTTGCTTTCAGTATAGCTTACCATTCCTGTATTTTCCAGTAGACAGACTGTCCAAAATCTTACAGCGGAAAACAGACAGTTTCACGGCTCCATGTCGATATTTTCTTCTGAATTTCTGTTGAGATTGCCGACTTTTTTTGGTATACTGTTGAAAGGATTTGTTTGCATCAGAGCGGCATACCGCGGAAAGGAGCGCCGACCGGATTTGAAAGATTTGGCGCAACTGCTGAACGGGCTGGTGTGGTTCACACAGCTCGGCATTTCGCTGGTTGTGCCGCTGCTTTTGTTTGTAGGCGGCGGCGCATGGCTGGTCAATGCCCTGGGCGCGCCCATGTGGGTCATGTTCCCGGCTTTTGTGCTGGGGCTGGGCACCGCCGGGGCCACCGCCCGCCGGTTCTACCTGGCGGAGTGCCGCAAAGCCGAAAAACACCGGCCGGACAAACCGGTCGGGTTCAACGATCATCTCTGATGCCGTCCGGAAAGGAGTGTTACATGCGATGAAATTGCAGCCGGATGTGAAAAAGGAACTGGTCCACATCGGCACAGGCTGCGCGGCAGGCACGGTGGTGCTGGTGGCCGGCTGGGCACTGGCTTCCGCCCTGGGTGCCCCCTTCGGCTTCGGCTGGGATGTACCTTTGAGCGCTGTTCTGGGTGCCCTGGCCGCCTGGCTGAACTTTTTCGGCCTGGCCGTGACCCTGCAGAAGGTAACTGCCAGTGCCGACGAGGCCAAAGGGCGCAGCCTGATATGTACCTCGGAGCTGTACCGCAAGCTGGGCCTGGGTCTGTTCCTGATCGTTATGATCGTGATCCCGGTATTCAACTGGGTGGCAGCGGCGATTCCGCTGCTGTTCCCCCAGACAACCATCTTTGTCATGTATGCGCTGCGGCGCACCCCATCCCAGAACAAGGGAGGTGAAGCTTAACCACATGGATGTGACCATCAACGGCGCACCGATCTACACCATCCCCATCGGCCCCGGCATCCAGATCTCGGCCACCATCATCAGCAGCTGGATCGTCATGGCCATCATCACCGGGCTGTGTATCTGGCTGACCCACGACCTGAAGGTGACGGGCATCTCAAAACGGCAGGCGGCGGCAGAGTATCTGGTCAACCTGGCCACCAACTTTGTCCGCGGCAACATGGGTGTGCGGTTCGATTCCTTCATTCCCTTTGTGGCGGCTCTGTTCGCCACCAGTCTGGTCAGCAACCTGCTCAGCCTGGTGGGCCTGTGGAGCCCCACGGCGGACCTCTCGGTGGAAGCGGCCTGGGCGGTGATGGTGTTCATTCTGATCACCCGCGCCAAGATCCGTTCCGGCGGTCTGGGCGGATACCTGAAGGGCTTTACCGAACCCATCTTCGTGCTGACGCCCTTCAACGTCCTGTCCGAGATTGCCACCCCCATCAGCATGGCCTGCCGTCACTTCGGCAACATCTTGTCCGGCACGGTCATCAGCGCGCTGCTGTATGCGGCGCTTTCCCTGGCCAGCCATGCCCTCTTCGGCCTGATCCCCGGCGCCGTGGGCGACCTGCTCAGCCAGATCCCCTTCCTGTCGGTGGGCATCCCGGCCTTCACCGGGCTGTACTTCGACTGGTTCTCCGGCTTTATGCAGGCGTTCATCTTCTGCATGCTGACCACTTTGTATATCGCCAACGCCGCGGGCGAGGAATAAGGTTTCCAGCCCGCAACACACACATCAAACACAATTTTTGGAGGTACCTGTTATGGATTTCGAAATTTTGGCTAAAGGCATTACCCTCGCTGGCTGCGCCATCGGCGCCGGCTGCGCTCTGATCGCCGGTATCGGCCCTGGTATCGGCGAAGGCAACGCTGTTGCCGCCGCCTGCCAGGCCATCGGCCGTCAGCCCGAATGCAAGGGCGACGTGACCAGCACCATGCTGCTGGGCTGCGCCATTGCCGAAACCACCGGTATTTACGGCTTCGTCACCGGCCTGCTGCTGATCTTCGTGGCCCCCGGCATGTTCATGAACTACCTGGGCTAAGACGCCATGACCAACAAACAGAGCAAGGAGGCTTGACGAACAGATGTTTCAGCAACTGGTAACCATCGTACCCTGGAACTTTGTCGCGGCCATCTGCAACCTGCTGATCCAGATGTGGCTGATCAAGAAGTTTTTGTTCAAGCCGGTGCAAAAGGTGCTGGC
>CALXHS010000066.1 GCA_944388165.1 uncultured Gemmiger sp.
CAAGAGCGGCAGGCAAAAAAGTTGCGCCTTTTCCATCAAAATGAGGAAAAGGCGCAAAATCAATATGGGTTATTGCGAATCGGATGGGACAGAGTCTTTCCCATTGGAATCGAGTTCCGTCTTTTCTGCGGCGGCGCCGGGAGTTTTGACATCAGATACCACCGGGATGAACCGCCGGGCAAAACGGCTCTTGCCGCGGCTGCGTACGTAGAAGAAGCCAATAAAGGAGAACACCGTGGCACCGATAAAGTTGACGAAAAGGTCCATCATGGTATCCAGCAGTCCGATGTCCAGGTATCCGCCCAGGCCCAAAGCGGTCTGGGTGCCGTCTCCTTGTACGACGATCACATCCACGATATCCCGCAGATGCACGGGAGTGTTGCCGCCGGTGGGGTCCAGGTTGACCGATGCAATCTCATGAACAATGATGTCTTTCTGCATGTCCAGATAAAACAGCTGATCCATCAGGCATTCAAAGAATTCCCACAAAACGCCCACCGTCATGGAGAAGCAGAACGCCACGACAGCCAGATACAGAGGCGACAACTGGAAAGTGACCTTCTTTTGGCGGTTCAGCAAATCCAGCAGGGAAAATCCGATGGCTGCGCAGAGAAATCCGTTCATGGTATGAAGGGCGGTGTCCCAGTACGGATGCTTGATATAATAAGCACCGATCTCACCCATGATCTCGGCGGCATAGATGAACAGAAGAATGATGACTTCTAACGTATTTGGAAGTTCAATGGCCAACCGTCGCTCCAGCATGGTTGGCAGGGAGAAAAGGAACAGAACCAGCACACACAGAAATACGTTTTCAAAGTTCCGGTTGAACAACTGCGCCACCAGAACCAGAATAACCGAAAGACGCAGGAATATATAGACGAACATGACTCCGCGTTCATGCTGCCAGGCATCGCGGATGGTGTTTTTTAAACTTTGCTTTTTGGATTTATTCGGCATGAGGGACCTCTTTACAGTGTTATTCGTCCAGACTGAAATCCTTCGGGTCGAAATGGGGCAGTTCCTGGCGTCTGGGTGTGCGCATCAGGGGATCATAAACGAATTTGCGGCAGGAATAGTAGGGAGAAACCACCCCGCGCTGTTTGCAAAGGACCATGCGGTGGTCTGCGGCAGGGCTGCCGTGCAAACAGTAAGCACAGGCCGGCGGGATCTTGCTGCCGTAAAACGGCTTTTTAAACATAGGGTGGCTCCTCCTTTCCTGTTTTATGTTCGGGGAATGTTACCATTATAATTTTTTTTCCGGGCTTTGTAAAGGACGGCACAAAGGAACACAAACACCAGCAAAGCGGCATCAGGGGACACCCGGTTCATAGGGACGACCCGCTCCTGCAGGCTGGAAAAAACCGCAGCTTCTCCGGGCAGAAAATGCATTGCACCACGCACAAGAAGAAGCATCACAGGCAGATGAAGGAGACGGCAGGCAAATAGAAACTTTATATCTCCTGATGTACCCAAAATGGCCTGGATCTGTGTAAAAACGGAAACACCCAATACGCTCAGGCACAGGCAAATGCCGTACAGTGCGGCAGCGCCGCCTGCCTGGGCAAAGTCGGCACACCCGGAACTGATCTCCAGCCCGGCGGAAAGAAGCGGAGACAATGCCAAAGGCAGAGAAAAACTCTCCACCGCCACCGCCTGAACCATGCGGAAAAATACCACCGACCCGCATACACACAGACTGTTGCTGACGCCCCGGTTGATGGCGTCCGGCAAATGAACCGTATCGGCGGCGGGCTGGCCTTCCGGTGAATGTCGGCGGGAACCCGGTGCGCTACGGCGGATAAAGGGATACAGTACAAGGGCACATACCAGATTGGCAAGGATCTGGGCAATGTACAGAACCGCCCCTAGGCCGACAGAACCCAAAAGGTGCCCGCCCACACTGCCGATGACAAATCCGGGCCCGGAACAGCAGCCCAGCAGCAGGAGCATTCTAGCCTGAATCTCGGTGCACAGATTGCGCGCACGCAAATCCCGCACAAATCCCGCGCACACGGCATATCCGCCCAGCCAGGAAAGCAGCAGTGCTGCCACCAGACCGCCGCAACGGCCCCCGGCGACCAACGCGCAGACCACAAACAAAGGAAATAATGCCGGCAGCAAGGTGTTCAGGCACAGGCCGACGCCCTGGGCAAAGCCGTCCGAGGCTGCCTGCGGATGGGCCAGAAACAACACGGCCAGTACCAGGGCAGACACCGGCAAGAGAAAGCGGGTGCGAAAAACAGAACACATAACCGGAGCTCCTTTGCTATATATTTGGGATGACGCCATGCAAATGCGGAAGGGGGCATCTGGAATGAAGCGATACCGCCGTTCCCGCAAAAAGCAGCCGGAACGCCAGCGGAGAGAACCGGGCCGATGGTTCCGCCCGCCCGAACAGGAGTTTTACCGTCTGCCGGACCTGATGCTGCGCAGCGGTCATGTCGCCACGGATGGCTGCCGCAGGGTACTGGATTTTACCCCCGAAAAGCTCTGCTTGGATCTGGGGGATACCATCGTTACATTGTATGGGGAACGGCTGCGGATAGAATCATTCTCCGGCAGACGACTGATCAGCGCGGGATTGGTCAGTCGCATCGAATTTGGCCGCAAGTGGGAGGGAAAAACATGACGGAGCGTCATCACCGTGCCTTGTGGGCGGACCGGGTGGATTTTGAGGTGAGCGGCCGTGGGGCAAGGGCCTTTTTGAGCCGGGCGGCCCAGACGGGCGTTCATCTTTGGACAGTGCGGTGTGCGGCGGAAGGCTATGTCGGGCGAGCTGCCGGAACCGATATCCCGCGGCTGCGTCAGGCTGCCCGGATGACAGGCGCAGAGCTGCGGCTGAAAGACCGGCGGGGGCCGGGGCGCTTCTTGGAACGGGCGGCGGCCCGGCCCGGGCTTCTGGCAGGGCTGGTTGTATTTTTCATCATGAACTGGTATTTCGGCGGCTTTTTGTGGAGCGTGGATTTCGGGGATATGGAATCTGCCAGGCAAGAGGTGTTTCGCAGTGCTTTAGCGGAAGAAAGCATCCGGGAAGGATGCCGCATCAATGAAGAGATCCTGCGCCGGGCTGAGCAGACACTGGAAACCAAGCTGACGGATACAGGATGGGTGAGCCTGAATTTTACTTCCGGCTGCCTGTCCGTAGAGGAAACCCAACGACAAACCGAAGCCGTACAGGAAAACGGGGAGCCCCGGGCGCTGTATGCCAAAGCAGCGGGGGAAGTGCTGGCGGTAAAGCTGCAGAGCGGCTTTGCCCAAGTGGTACCGGGGCAGTATGTGTCGCAGGGGCAGCTTCTGGCCAACGGTCAGAAGGCGGACAGAGAGGGCGAAGCTGTCGTGCAGGGGGCTTCGGGAATGGTCTGGGGCAGGATGGAAAAGGTGTATACAGCCGCGCAGCCGCTTCAACGGGAAGCCACCATCTTCACCGGCGATTGCCGGACCGAAACCAGTTGGCAGCTGTTGGGGTATACCTGGCAGGATGCAGCGGAAGACTCCTCCGGGGAGGAAGAAGCGGCAACGGAATGGATCCCGCTCCGGCTGGGGCGAATCGCCCTGCCAGGAAGCCTTTGCCGGACGACATATTGGAAAAAGGAATCCAGAACCCTCGAATACAGCGACACCACAGCCAGGAACCTGGCAGCCCGGAGCTGCAGGCTACAGCTGCTGCAGGAATTTCCCGATGCACAGCTGGAAGAGCAGACATTGTCCTTTGCGGAAAAGGACGGGCAGATGACCTGCACGGCGGAATATGTATTCTGCGCAGACATGACACAGCCGGGGGACCTTGCCCCGTTGGAAACGGAGGGGACCACAGGGTGAACCGCGCCTGCATACAAACTGAATAAAAATTTGTATAATATTCATAGTTTCTTTTCAACGAAATTGTGATATAATGCAAAGTAGCATGATGTAATCTGGAGGTAGTGTATTTGGCAGAACGATCCGTGGAACTGGACAGCATCGAACTGGCAGCTGCTGTTTTCGGCAACTGTGACCAGAATCTCCGCATGCTGGAAAACGAGTTCAAGGTCACGGCGGTGTGCCGGGGCTCTTTGCTCAAGTTTACTGGCGAGCAGGAGGGGGTAAACGCCGCTGTACATGCCATTGAAGGCATGGTCACCCTGATGGAGAACCATACCCCGTTGGATGAACAGACGGTGCGGTACTGCATCAGTCTGGCCCAGGCAGGGGAGGAAAAGCGCCTGCGGGAACTGACCGATGATTTTGTGGCAGTCACCGCAAAAGGACGCCCCATCCACCCCAAAACGCTGGGACAAAAGGAGTATCTGGCGGCAATCCGCAGCAATGCCATCACCTTTGGGGTAGGCCCGGCGGGTACCGGCAAGACTTATCTGGCGGTGGCCATGGCGGTGAAAGCGTTCAAGTCCAAGGAGGTCAGCCGTATCATCCTGACCCGTCCGGCGGTGGAAGCGGGGGAGAAGCTGGGTTTTCTGCCCGGCGATCTGCAGAACAAAGTGGACCCCTATCTGCGCCCGCTGTACGACGGATTGTTTGACCTGCTGGGAGCGGAGACCTTTCAGCGTCTGGTGGAAAAGCAGGCCATTGAGGTGGCGCCCCTTGCCTATATGCGCGGGCGTACCTTGGACGATGCCTTCATCATTCTGGACGAAGCCCAGAACACCACCCCTGAACAGATGAAAATGTTCCTGACCCGCATGGGCACCAACAGTAAAGTGGTGGTCACAGGCGACATCACCCAGATCGACCTGCCGGACAAGACCAAGAGCGGTCTGGTGGACGCCTTGAAAGTGCTCAAGGGCATTCAGGGCATTGCCCAGGTCCAGCTTACCGACAAGGACGTGGTGCGCCACCGTCTGGTGCAGCAGATCGTCAAAGCATATGAAAAAGCAGCAGCTTCCCGCCGCTGAAAAATAGAGAAACCCTGTACCGATAGATAAACGTTACATAAGGAGGAACCTCTTATGGCAAACAAAGTGCTGATCAGCAACGAGCAAAACGCCGTCAAAGTTCCGTCTGGGCTGCGCATCCTGATTCGCCGCAGCTGCAACGCGGTGCTGAACTACGAGAACTTTGACGGCCCCGCCGAGATCAGTGTGACCTTTGTGGACAATGACCGTATCCATGAACTGAACAAGCAGTATCGTGACAAGGACTCTGCCACCGATGTGCTCAGTTTCCCCATGGGCGAAAACGGCAATTACGACATTGATGAGGACAACGGTTGCAAGATCCTGGGGGATATCGTCATCTCCATGCAGCGTGCCATGGAACAAGCAGAGCTGTATGGGCACTCCCTGCAGCGGGAAGTGGCCTACCTCACCGTTCATTCCATGCTGCATCTGCTGGGTTACGACCATGAGACCAGTGGCCTGGAAGCCGTCCGTATGCGCGAAAAGGAGGAAGCTGTCCTTCTGCAGCTGGGACTGCCGCGCACCGTATCCTATACCAATGATGAGATTCTGTACGAATGAAAATACAATCTGACCTGGCGCGCTTCGGGCGCGGCTTTGTGTACGCGCTCAACGGCATCCGTGCCGCTGTTCAGGAAGAGCGCAATTTCCGCTTTCACCTGTGCGCCGCGGTGTATGCTTATGCGGCGGCATTTCTGGCCGGGCTGGAAGCCACCGGTTACGCTCTGCTGGCTTTGTGTGTGTTTGGCGTGATGGCCATGGAACTGATGAACTCGGCCATTGAGCGGGCGGTGGACAAGCCCGATACCGAACACTGGTGGAGTGCCGGCGCCGCCAAGGATATGGCTGCCGGCGGGGTGCTCATCACTGCCATCGGCGCGCTGTGCGTGGGTGTCAGCCTGTTTGCCAATGAGAGGGCGCTGAAAGCCATCTGGGCCGGGGTAACGGCCAGCCCGCTGACAATCCTGCTGTGGCTCGCATCCCTGGCTGCAGCGTATCTGTTTACCTTCCGTTACGGTAATACAAAAGAGAAAGGTACCTCTCAAAATGCCCAGAATGCAAAACGAAAATAATCCTCCCCAGACCAGCAGCGTCTTTGTGGCGCTGGTGGGCCGCCCCAACGTGGGCAAGTCCAGCCTGACCAATACGCTGGTGGGGGAAAAGGTCGCCATCGTGACCAAGAAACCCCAGACCACCCGCAGCCGCATCACCGGCGTGATCACCAAAGGCCCTGTGCAGTATGTGCTGATGGATACCCCCGGTATCCACACCCCGCGCAATAAGCTGGATGCCCGCATGACCCAGACGGCCGCGGCCAGCGTCAAGGATGTGGACGTGACCCTGATGCTCTTCGAGCCTTTCGGGGAATTCACCGAAGCCGAGACCACCATGATCGAGGCCCTGCGCAAATCCGGTCCGGCCATTGCGGTCATCAACAAGGTGGACCTTCTGAAGGGCTTTGCCGAACTGGAAGCACGTAAGCAGCAGATCGAAAGCCTGGGCGTGTTTGAGAACATCTATACCATCTCCGCCAAGGACGGCACCGGATGTGACGAACTGCTGGAAAGCCTGACCAAGTACGGGAACGAAGGCCCTCATTATTTCGATGATGACGCTTTCACCGATATGCCCGAAAAGGAACTGGTGGCGGAACTCATCCGGGAAAAGCTGCTGCTTTTCATGCGGGATGAGGTGCCCCATGGCGTGGCTGTGACAGTGGAGAGCTTCAAGGAACGTGCCGACAAAGACCTCATCGATATTTCAGTGGAGATCTGCTGCGAGCGCAAGAGCCATAAAGGCATGATCATCGGTAAGGGCGGCCAGATGCTGAAGAAGATCGCCTCTGCCGCCCGGGCAGACTGCGAGGAGCTGCTGGGCACCCAGATCAATTTGCAGTGCTGGGTGAAAGTGCGCGAGGGGTGGAGAGACAGCGAAAGGATGCTGGATAATCTTGGTTTTGCGAAGCCGTAACAAAAATTTTCCAGCCTGCCGTTGACCCGGTTGGACAACTTTTCCGTGAATTGGGACAGTACAATGGATGGTACATTCTATTCACGGAAAAGAGGTGCCGGATCATGCAGCAGGACCCATCGGACTGCATCCACGAATGGGCGCTGTTTGCCCAAACAGGCAGTATCTACGATTATCTGAGCTATAAAACCCGGCAGGAGCATAAGCCGGGCGGGAAAGGGGAGTCTGATGCAGATCGCAACGACCGGGCTGGTTCTTCGCCGGGTCAAGGTGGGCGAGGCGGATCAGATCCTGACCATTCTGACCCCTGACCGCGGGGTGCTTTCTGCTTCCGCCAAGGGCAGCCTGCGGCTGAAAAACAAGCTGTTCAGCGCCTGCGGGCTGTTCTGCTATTCCGAATTTACCCTGACCATCGGCCGCAGCAGCAATTTTGTGGACAGCGCGGCGGTGAAAAAAGTGTTTCACGGTCTGGGACAGAGCGTGGAGGGAATGGCTCTGGCGGTATACCTGGCTGAAGCCGCCGCCGTGCAGGCTCCCGAACCGCCGGAAGCAGAACAGCTTCTGCGGCTGCTTCTGAACAGCCTGTACATGATCAACGAGAAAAAGCGGCCTCTGCGCCAGCTGAAAGCCATCTATGAGATGCGCGCCATGTGCCTTGCGGGGTATATGCCGCGCATTTTGGCCTGTGAGGCCTGTGGCCGGTACGACGGTATGGACTTCTACCTGGATACCAGAGAAGGAAGCCTTCTCTGTGCCGAGTGTGCGGCCAAGGTCAACCGTGCCCCCAACCTGGACGCCGGTGCACTGTATGCCCTGCGTCATATCTGTCTGGCGGAGGATGACAAGCTGTTTAACTTTACACTTTCCGAAGCCAGCACAAAGCGCCTGGATAAGGTATGCGAAACCTATCTTCTGGCCAATCTGGACCACGGACTGAAAAGTCTGGATTTTTTGAAAACCGTTTTGGAATGACCAAAAGCAAGGAGTAGAATCCCAACCCATGGACCTTTCTTACAAAACAACACTGGAGCTGGATAAGATCATCGACCGTGCCGTGGAGCTCTGCGCCTGTCAGGAAACCAAGGAGCAGATGCGCTCCATCCAGCCTTTTATGACCCCCGAAGAAGAACGGTATGAACTGGCCAAGACCAATGCCGTCAACAGCCTGCTTATCAAGAACGGCAGCCCCCGGTTCGGCGCTGTCAGCGGTGCCAAGCGCATTGCGGCCCACGCCGTCAAGGGCGGTATCCTCTCGATGGGGGAACTGCTGGAGATCGCTGCCACCCTGCGCAATTTCCAGGGCCTGAGCCAGTGGTACGGCCTGACCGAACACGAACCACTGCCTACCGATGACCTCTTCTTCTCTCTGTCTCCCCAGCCCCAGCTGGAACGCCAGATCACCGACAGCATCCTCTCCCCGGAAGAGATGGCCGATACCGCCAGCATCACCTTGCGTGATCTGCGCCGCAAGATCCGTGCCACCGAGGATTCTATCCGTACCAAGCTGGATGCCATCATCAAGAATTCCACCACCAACAAGTTCTTGCAGGATGCGGTGGTTTCTCTGCGCAACGGCCGCTATGTAGTGCCGGTCCGTGCGGAGTACCGCGGCGAGGTGGGCGGCGTTATCCATGACGTGTCCTCCTCCGGCGCTACCGTCTTTGTGGAGCCCACTGCCGTGGTGGAAGCTAACGCCAAGATCATGCAGCTGCGCGCCCAGGAACAGGAGGAAATCACCCGTATCCTGTCGGCCTTCTCGGCACAGGTGGGAAGCCTGGAACCCCAGTTTTCCTACAGCTACGATGCAATGCTTTCCATCGATCTGCTGCTGGCCAAAGCCCGTCTGGCGGTAGAGCAGAATGCCTTTATGCCCCAGGTCAGCGATACCTGCCGCTTCTCGCTGAAAAAGGCGCGCCACCCCCTTATCGACAAGAAAAAGGTGGTGCCGGTGGATATCACCCTGGGGGACGAATATGACACCCTGGTGATCACCGGTCCCAACACCGGCGGTAAGACGGTCAGCCTGAAAACCGCGGGCCTTCTCAACGCCATGGCCCAGCATGCCTTCCTGATCCCCGCCCACGAAAGCAGCACCGTCTGCTGCATGCAGGAGTACCTGGTGGACATCGGCGATGAACAGAGCATCGAGCAGAGCTTGTCTACTTTCTCCGGTCATATGAAGCGCATTACCGGCATTCTGGAACTGGCTGGTCCCGATACCCTCACTCTGCTGGACGAGCTGGGGGCCGGTACCGACCCGGCCGAAGGTGCGGCGCTGGCGGTGAGCATTCTGGAAAAGCTGCGCAAGGCAGGCACTTTGCTCATGGCCACCACCCACTATGCTGAACTCAAGGTGTATGCCCTGGAAACTCCCGGGGTGGTCAACGCCAGCTGCGAGTTCAACGTGGAAAGCCTGATGCCCACCTACAAACTCAGCGTGGGTGTGCCGGGCAAGTCCAACGCATTCCTCATCAGCGCCAAGCTGGGCATTCCTCAGGATGTCATCGAGGCGGCCCGGGCCCATATGTCCAGCGACGACAAGCGCCTGGACAGTGTGCTGGCTCAGCTGGATGATATGAAGCTGCGGCTGAAACAGGCGGAGGATGACGCTGAAAAAGCCCGCCACCAGGCGGAAAATGCCCTGGAGAGCGCCAAAAAAGAGCGGGACGAGCTGGTCAAGCGGGGCGAAGAGGAGCTGGAAAACGCCCGCAAACAAGCCCGGGATATCATCCAGAAGGTGCAGAACGAGGCTTACGGCCTGACGGATGAGCTCCGCCGTTTGCAGAAAGAAGAAAAAGCCAGCGCTGCCCAGCGTGCCATCCGTGCCAGGGAGATCGCCCGCAAGGATACCGAACAGATTCTGGCCGGTATGTCCTCCCGCAAACCGGTGGTTGAATATGTTCCGCTGAAAGAGGTGACCGTAGGCCAGGAAGTGGTCATTGCCGAGCTGAACCAGACGGCGGTGGTCACCGCCCGGCCCAACCGGGACGGCATGGTGGAAGTGCGCGCCGGCATCCTGAAGACCAAGGTGCCCCTTTCCGGCCTGAAAGCCCCGGACAAGATGCAGAAAAAGCCCCGCCAGCAGGCTCCACGCACCCATACCAAGGTACAGCTGGACCACGACAGAAAAGCCAGCCTGGAACTGAACCTGTTGGGCTATACCGTGGAAGAAGCCATAGGCGAGGTGGACCGGTTCCTGGATGGTGCCCTCATGCGCGGCCAACACACTGTGTATATCATTCATGGCCTGGGCACCGGTGCCTTGCGCGCCGGTATCCAGAAACACCTGCGCACCCACCGTCAGGTCAAGAGCTTCCGCCTTGGCGGTTACGGCGAAGGCGGCAGCGGTGTGACGGTGGTGGAACTGAAATAAGTGTGCCCTCTGCTTTTGGCAGGGGACCCCTTGCTCTGCAGAAAGGAGGGGGCAGGATTGCAGGATGAATATACCCGTTCCCGGGGGTTTGCACTGACACTGGCGCGCCGCGCTGTGGATGATCTGCGCCGGGACCGCTTCCGGCAGCTGCGCAACTATGTGGATCTGTGCCAGGCACTGGCAAAAAAGAGCCGGTACAATGAATTTTTCTCTCAAGCACAGGAAGTGCTCCAGCGGGCGGACAGTCTGTACGATTCCCTGATCCAGACCCTTCTGGAACAGGTGGACGGGGAACGGCTGTGCGGTTTCGGGGTGAATTTCGGTGCGGGCGGCATCGTTTACGGGGCTGCCCGGCTGAAAGAGGAAATTGAGCGCACCGGATGCCCCGGTGCGTGGCTCAACACCGCAAACTGTGCCTCCGCCGGCCTGGAAGAGGCGGTCAGCCGGGCAGAAGAAGCAGGCAAATATGTCTGGATTCTGTATGCCGAAGATGCCGTGGCAGCTGCCCGCGGGGCGGCGTTGGCAAAGGCGCATCCTTTCAGTGCGTTTGCGCTGGTGGCAGTGCCCCGGGTGTTCAATGCCATGCCCGCGGATGCCTTTGACGATTGTTGCAACCTGAACCTGGGGGTTCTCTTGCCAGGGATGCATCTGGATGAGGAAGTTTGCATAGCCGCACAGCGCATGCGGGAAAGAAGACTTCTTTTCGGCTTTGCTGTGCTGGTGGATGATGCTTCGGTAGCGCGGGCTGTAGATCCCCAGTGGCTGGAGGAACTGTCCCGATGGGCGCCGATGTGTATGTATGCCCGGAAACCGGATATGAGCGAAGCCGCCGCCCGGGATCTGCGGAAGGCGGTCATTGCGCTGCGTACCGAATCCGCGGCACCGCTGCTTTTGCTGGAATGGGACGGAGATCTGCAGGCTGTCAACCGGGGAATCTCCGATCATGCGGTGGTAGGGGCTCCTGTGGATGCACAGTCATCCTTCCCGTTTTCCCGGGGATAGTCTCTCTTTTCCGATCATATCAAAAAAACACCCCCGCCGCCAGGCACAAGCCCGGTAGCGGGGGTATTTTTATTGGCCGAAAGAGGTACCTTCCATCAACTGACGAAGCAGGTTTTCATCGTACAGAGCCTGGATGCATCTTGACTGAATCAAAATGTCGTTCTTCATACCATTGTGTACCCATGGGATCAATACACCCATGGCAGCCCCGGACAAAAAGTGCGAAAGAAAATCCAGATCCTGGTCGTTCAGGTCGGAACGGCACTCGATCAGGCGCTGGCGGTAATATCTGCACATGAAGTCAAATATGTATTCGGCAAGGCTGTTCTGCCCGGTGTAGGCCAGGGCGTTCTGGTAAAAGACCTTGTTCTGGCGAAAATACTCCTGCAGACCGGCCAGCAGAGACTGCCAGCTGGCGTAGTGAGCGCGCTCAAACAGGAAGGGGGTGACGCCTGTCTGGAAATACCAGGTCACCAGATTGTATTTGTCGGCAAAATGATAGTAGAACGTGTTGCGGCCTACACCCGCTTGTTCCACAATATCGTTTACCGTTATTTTTTCCAGGGGCATGGTCAGCATCAGTTTCTGCAGGCTTTGCGCCAGAAGCAGTTTGGTTTGGCCGGATACAGGCATGACAGGGTTCTCCTTCCGGGACTGAGACAAGGTGACGGCAAATTATGTTCTATATTATACCATATTTTTTAATAAATAAAGAAAAATGCCCGGCCGAAAGCGCACAGCGGCGTGATAAACGTCAGCTTTTGGACAAAAGACCCGTTTTGACCATGTACATTCGGCATTTTACGGCGCTACAATGATGACAGGGATGGCACTGCAAAATCGGCGGCGAACATCCCTTGGTTTTTCTGAAAAGGAGATATGGCTATGCCGACCAATAAAATCGTACATGCGGCCCAGCGGGCTGCTTTTGGCGCCGCCATCGACGCCACCATCCATGCGGTGCGAGGGAAAGGCACCGAAAAGATGACCGAAAACGCCCTCAAGCTCATCGACCTGGGCGAACCACTGCTGAAAGACCGCTATCCGGCCGAGGCCTTTGATGCGGCACGGGAACTGGTTCGTGACCCCAATGGCAAGTGGATGAAGTTTGCATATCGTGCGATCAACGAAATCGATCCCAACGTGCTGAAGATGAACGTGCTGAACCTGGTGTTCGAGGGCATGCTCAGCGGCTACAATCAGGTGTGTGAACTGCGGGAAAAATATGACTGCAACATGCCCTGGATCCTGCTGTTTGATCCCACTTCTGCCTGCAACCTCCACTGCAAGGGCTGCTGGGCGGCAGAGTACGGCAACCGCCTGAACCTCAGCTATGAGGACATGGACCGTATCGTCACCGAGGGCGAGGAACTGGGCATCCACTGGTACATGATGACCGGCGGCGAACCTATGTGCCGCAAGGACGATATCCTCAAACTGGCGGAAAAGCACCAGACTTCGGTGTTCCACCTGTTCACCAACGGTACCCTGATCGATGACGATTTCTGCGAAGCGGTGAAGAAGGTGGGGAACATGGCATTCTTCCTGTCGGTGGAAGGCATTGAGGACGCCACCGACGACCGCCGCGGTGAGGGCGTGTTCAACAAGGTGATGCACGCCATGGATCTGATGAAGAAGCACGGCCTGCTTTTCGGTACCTCCATCTGCTACACCAGCGCCAACTACAAGGCTGTCACCGACGACGCCTTCATGGATATGCTCATCGACCACGGTGTGCGCTTCAACTGGTATTTCCATTACATGCCCATCGGTGCCGGTGCCAGTGTGGACCTGATGCTGAACCACGAACAGCGGGAATACATGTATCGCCGCGTGCGGGAGATCCGCGGCCTCACCGGCGGCAAGCCCATCTTCTGCATCGACTTCCAGAACGATGGCGAATATGTGGACGGCTGCATTGCCGGCGGCCGCCAGTATGCCCACATCAACCCCAACGGCGATGTGGAGCCCTGCGTGTTCATCCATTACTCCGGTGCCAATATCCATGAAAAGTCGCTGCTGGAATGTCTGCAGCAGCCGCTTTTCAAGGAGTATCACAAGGCGCAGCCCTTCAACAACAACCATCTGCGCCCCTGCCCCATGCTGGAAAATCCGGAATTCCTGGCCGGTATGGTGGAGCGCAGCGGCGCTCACAGCACCGACTTGGAGAAACCGGAGTCCACCTCCGATGTCTACCGCCGCTGCAAACCTTATGCAGACCAGTGGACTCCCACGGCGGATAAGCTGTGGAAGGAAGCTCATCCTGAATCCAAAGCCTGCCCCCAGCGTTAAACGCAAAATTATATGTAAGGACCAGCAAAGGGCCCCGCACGGTTTTTCTGTGCGGGGCCCTTTGCCTGTGCCTGCGTGTTTTGCGCATTTTCTCACCGCCGCGGTCATACACTTGGTATATCAGCGCAAGAGGGAGGGCGGCGCCGCGGATGAAAACAGTGATCTATCTGGATGTACTTCTGCTCACCAATTTCCTGATAGCCTATGCGCTGCTGAGCGCAGCCGGACTTCTGGCCGGGCGGCAGGCCGGGTTCGGGCGGATGCTGGCGGCGTCGGCGCTGGCGGCACTTTCCTCCCTGATCCTGTTTGCCCCGGAATTGCCCTATGCCGCACAGCTGGTCTATAAGATGACCACCGCCGGACTGGCTGCGTGGGCTGCGTTTGGAATCCGGCCCCTGCGCGCCTGGCTTACGGCACTGTGCTGGTATGCGGCGCTGAATCTGCTGCTGGCGGGGCTTTGCATCCTGGTCATTCTGCAGACCGGCACGCCGCTGGTGCAAACCGGCAACCTGGTGGTATACCTTCGCATTTCCCCGGTGGTTCTTCTGATTCTGGCGGGGGGCTGCAGTCTGGGAGTATGGGCGGTTCTGCACTTTCTGGCGGCTCCACGGGGGCAGGAAAAGACAGCGGGCATCGAACTGGAACTGTGCGGCACAACTGTACGGCTGCGGGCTGTGCTGGATACTGGCTGCCATCTGAAAGACCCCGTCACCTGCCTGCCGGTCCTGCTGGTCAGTTACCCGGACGCCCGGTCCCGCCTTCCGGCGGCGGCCTGCACCTTTCTGGACAGCTGGTTTGCGGGGCATAACCCGGACGGCGCGCCGGAAGGTCTGACCCTGCGGCTGGTTCCTTGCGCCACTGCAGCGGGTCCCATCGTTCTGCCGGGGTTCTCGGTGCGGCAGATCGGACTGATCACCTCCAACGGGGTGCTTTCGCTGGGAAGGTCGGCGGTGGCGTTTACCCGGCAGTCATTCCAGGGCGGGCACGAAGCGCTGTATGGCAGCGATTTTTTGTGAGAAGAGGGGAGGACACGCATGAAAACCATGGAGAAAGTGGGACAGGCGCTGGGCAAATTGCTGGCCTGTCTGGGAGCGCCCCAGGAACTGTATTACATCAACGGTCCCGATACCTTGCCGGCACCCTTGGATCCCCAGGCGGAAAAGCGGGTGTTTGCCGATCTGGCAGCGGGGCGTCCCGGCGCCAGGGATACGCTCATCACACATAATCTGCGGCTGGTGGTGTACATTGCCAAAAAGTTTGAAAGCCCCGCCGCCGGGGTAGAGGACATGATCTCCATCGGAACCATCGGCCTGATCAAGGCGGTGAACACCTTTGAGCCGGACAAGAATATCAAACTGGCCACCTATGCCAGCCGATGTATTGAAAATGAGATTCTGATGTATCTGCGCAAAAGCTCCAACCGCCGCCAGGATGCCAGCATTGATGAACCTCTGAACACTGATTCCGACGGCAACGAACTTCTTTTGATGGATGTGCTCACCAGCGACGACGGTGAAGTGGGGGAGGAGCTGGAACGCAGCGCCGAGCGCACCGCTCTGCGCCAGGCGGTGGAACGGCTGTCCGACCGGGAAAGGACCATCATGGAAATGCGGTTCGGGCTCAACGGCCGTACCGAACATACCCAGAAAGAGGTGGCCGACAGCATCGGCATCTCCCAAAGTTATATCTCCCGGCTGGAAAAACGCATCATCAAGCGTCTTCGCCGGGAGATAGAAAGTGTTGTATGAAAGTTTTGTTTACAGCATGACAGCGGCGCTCTGCTGCACAAATTCGGTGGCCACACCGCCCAGCAGATTCATCTGAGGGTTCTGGGCAAACAGGGCGAAATCAAAGCCGTCCCGGGTCCACTGCAGCATCCCGTTGCGCCCTGGCGACTGGCTTTGGGTCACCGTGATGCCGTCGATCTTGTAGGAATAGACGCTCTCGTAGTCCTGGTTCGCAAATTCGTCCGGGATCTCCAGCGTTCCGCTGGGGGCCGCGCGCAGCCGGGCAAAATTATCGGGGGTAATCACGTATTCGATTTCGGCTGTGCCGTGGTTGATCAGCCAGGTGCGGCGGGGGACCAGGATCTCGCTGTCCGGGTGGGTCGTGATGGCAAAGCCTGCGGTCCGGGGATAGCTGGGGGTGGTGTATTCCTGCTGCACGTTTCCTGTGTCGGCATCGTCCGTTGCGGGGTGCAGCGCCACGAACAGGGCCGCCGCCGTGGCCACAAAGAGAGATGACGCCAGAAGGAAAAGATAAAACCACACATACTCAGGCATGGAAATCAACCTCCTTTGGGCCAGTCTATGCGGCGTCAGACCGTGGCGTGCAGATTTTACCAGTGCCGGGGCTGTCTGCCGCCGCGGCCGCATGCCCATACTGTTACACAAACGTAACAGGGAGGATTGGCTGAAATGTACGCAGGAAAAGTTGAGATCTGCGGGGTCAACACCGCGCAGCTGCCGGTACTGAACGAACGGCAGAAAACCGAGCTTTTGCTGGCAGCCCGCAGCGGCAATGTGGCGGCGCGCCAGCAGATGATCCAGGGCAATCTGCGCCTGGTTCTCAGTGTGGTACAGAAGTTTTCCGGCCGGGGCGAGAACCTGGACGATCTGTTCCAGGTGGGATGCATTGGTCTCATCAAAGCCATCGACAACTTTGACCCGGCTCTAAAGGTGCGGTTCTCCACCTACGGTGTGCCGATGATCGTGGGGGAGATCCGACGTTTTTTGCGGGACAATACTCCTGTGCGGGTAAGCCGGTCCATCCGGGATCTGGCCTATCATTCCATGCAGGCGCGGGAGGAACTGCAGAAGCAGACCGGGCGGGAACCCCGGGTATCTGAAATTGCCCGGAAGGTGGGGGCCAGTCCCGAAAGTGTGGCCATGGCCCTGGAATCGGTGGTGGAACCCGCCAGTCTGTCCGAACCCGCCTACACGGATGGGGAAGATTCCGTTTCCCTGATGGACCGTGTCCCCGAAGCTGGCGGGGAGGAAAGCTGGATCAGCGGGATCATGTTTAAGGATACGGTACGGGCTCTCTCGGACAGGGAACGGCGGATCATCTCTCTGCGGTACCTGGCGGGCAAGACCCAGGTCCAGGTGGCTCGGGAGATCGGCATCAGCCAGGCCCAGGTCAGCCGTCTGGAGAAAAACGCCCTGTGCCGCATCCGGGAACAGATTTCCTGCTGCTGAACAAGCAAAACGCCCCGCACGGTGTTGTGCGGGGCGCATTCTTATTCGTTGGTCTCGGCGGCTTGGGCTTCCGCTTCCATCTGTTCTTTTTTCTTGGCGCGGATCAGGTCCCGGATGTTGCGGGAATCCGGCAGTTCCACCTTGCACAGACGCAAAGCCCTCTCAAAGGATTTGTGGTTCTTGTACAGGATACCGGTGATGCCCAGGTTGTAGGCGGCCTGGGCGTTCTGTTTGCTGTCGTCGATGAAGATGGATTCATCGTAGGCCAGGTGATACTTCTGCATCAGCAGGGTGTAGATCTGTGGGTCCGGCTTGCACACATGCACATTGCAGGAGACAATGCCGCCGTCAAACAGGGCAAAGAAATCCCGGCTGCGGATCCCATCAAAGGTGTCGGCGGCCATATTGGAAAGGTAGTACAGACGATACCCGGCCAGTTTCAACTTGCACATGGTCTTGATGGTGCGCTGGTTGGTCTGCAGGATACTCTCCCACTCATCAATCACGGTCTGCACTTCAAAGGTACGGCCGCAGCGGGCGGCGTTTTCCAGCATGATACGGTTGGCCGTCCCGCGGGAAAGGTCGCCCCGGTCCATGTCTTCCCATTCTTTGCTGCCAAAGGTCAAGGCGTACACGATCTCCTCGGCCTTTTTATTCATAAAACGGTCCATCAAAAAATCTTTGGGGGTAAAGTTGACGACTACCCCCCCCAGATCAAAGATGATGTTCTTATACATAGCTAAAGCCCTCCGCTCGGAATGTTGCTTCTCTATTATACACGCAAACGGGCAAAGAAACAAACCCCAATCCGGCGCATATAGTAAATTCAGAGGGGAGGGCTGCCATATGACATTGTATGAGCTGAGCAAAAAAGATGTGATCCAGATGCAGACAGGGGAAAATCTGGGGCGGGTGGATGATGTGGTATTTGAAACAGAATCCGCCTGTATCAGGCGGCTGATCCTGCGGGGCAGGCCCGGATGGTTTGGGTTGTTCGGCAGGGACGATGATCTGGAAATACACTGGCAGGATATCCGCAGTATTGGCGCCGATGTGATCATGGTGGAGGTGGAACAGCCTTCTTCCGGGGGACAGCGAAGCCACCGGCCGCGCTTCAAGTAAAAGTCACTTAGCCCTGCCGGCAGGCAAAAAAGTTTCCGCTCTCGTCACAGGCGGCATAGAAGGCTTCTCCAATCTGCCCGATGCCCTGACGGTGCAGCTGGTCCAGCAGCCAGCTGCGGTCCCGGCCGCACTCTTTCAGATTGCCTTCCATTACCTTTCCGTCCAGGATCAGGTCATACAACAAAAAGGAAGGCTCCGGGGTCTGGCCCGCATCC
>CALXHS010000067.1 GCA_944388165.1 uncultured Gemmiger sp.
ATCGACAACGAATATTACTTCAAGCGCAGCGGCCTGTACGGCTTCTACGATGACGGCGAACGCTTCGCGTTCTTTGCCCGTGCCATTCTGGAAATGCTGTTCTACACCGATTTCGAGCCTGATATCATCAACTGCAACGACTGGCAGACGGCTCTGACCCCGGTGTACCTGAACCTGTATTACCGGCATCTGGATAAGTTCAACCGTATCAAGACGGTGTTCACCATCCACAACATTGCCTATCAGGGCAAGTACGGCCTGGATATTCTGGAAGACACCTGCGGCATAGGCAACCGTGACGCCCATGTGGTGGAATACGACGGCTGCGCCAACTTTATGAAGGGCGCTATCGAAACCGCCGACAAGGTCACCACCGTCAGTCCCACTTATGCCCAGGAGATTCTGGACCCCTGGTTCAGCCATGGCCTGGATGGCCTGCTGCGCCAGAAGCAGTATAAGCTGTGCGGCATCCTGAACGGCATCGACGTGGACGTGTTCAATCCGGCCACCGACCCCGACATCGCCAAAAACTATGATGCCGATACCTTCCAGGACGGCAAGGCCGTCTGCAAGGCCGCCCTGCAGGACGAGATGGGGCTGAACAAGGACGGCAGCCCGGTTATGGCCATGGTCACCCGTCTGGTGGGCCATAAGGGCGTGGACCTGGTCCGTTCCATTGCCGAAGGTCTGCTGCAGCAGGGTATTGAGCTGGTCATTCTCGGTTCCGGCGAAGCCCAGTACGAGAACTTCTTCAATGAGCTCTGTGCCCGGCATCCCGGCCGCGTGGGCGTGTACATCGGCTTCAATGCCAAACTGGCCCAGCGCATCTATTCCGGCGCCGACATCTTCCTGATGCCTTCACGTTCGGAACCCTGCGGTCTGGCTCAGATGGTCTCCTGCCGCTATGGCACCATCCCCGTTGTGCGCGAGACCGGCGGTCTGCGCGACTCCATCCATGACTCCGGCGACGGCTACGGCAACGGCTTCACCTTTGCCAATTACAACGCCCATGAGCTGTATGAAGCCTGCTGGCGTGCCAAGGAAGGCTATTGGCAGAAGGAAGGCTGGCCCATCCTGGTCCGCCGTGCCATGGAATGTGACTTCAGCTGGTCCAACTCTGCCAAGAGTTACGAAGGCCTGTATAACGAGGTCGTGAACCTCTGGTAAAACATCCTCCCCTTGTAAAAGAGCAACCGCCCCGCCGGAGAATATCCGGCGGGGCGGTTTTTGGCAGCTAGCACGGTTTCAACACATTTTGCAAACAAAACTGATACATAAGGGGTGTATTCTTGTTTTGCGCCTGGCGATGCGGTACAATGCAGATAAGCCGGCACAGAAGGAAGTGGAATCCATGGCAACAAAAACCAAGCGGCGTCGTGCAGGCAAGGCGTTGATCGGCCTGATTATGGCAGGTGGTGTGCTGTGTGCTGCGGCATATGGCTTGAACCCCATGCTGAAAGAGTATTTTCCGGCATCGGTGGAGTCTGCAGTCTCCACCGTAGCGACAGCGGCGCCGGAAGAAGAACTGGGGACAGTGGATGAACCTGCGGCCGCCCCGGTGACGACCGCAACACCTGAACCTGTGCTGGAGGAAACCGCATTTCAAGGATGGGATACGGCGGTGCTGGATGCATTCTGTGCCCAGCAGCCCAGCGGTTTTTCTGTGTATGCCCAGGATCTGGAAACAGGGGAAATCTATACATACAATGACGAAATAGAATATTACCCTGCCAGTACTCTTAAGGCGGCTTATGCTTTGTGGCTGTGCGAGCAGGCCGAACAGGGTGTGCTGGATATGGAAGGCACGGTGAACAATCTGTTTTCTTTCGGCAGGCTGGAAGGCGGCAAACTGGATGCCTACGATGGCTGCGCAACCATCCCTGCCTGGGATGTGATGTACGCTATGATCACAGTCAGCGACAATGACGCCATGGATATGCTGGTGTCTACCTGGCCCGGCAGCGAGGAAACCGGCTTCTGCGATTTTCTCAATGAGCTTGGATTTCATGCACCCTATTCCTGCACCATGACTTTGGAAGACGGTATCCAGGGCATCATGAACGTGCAGGATGCCGGGCTTCTCATGCAGGCACTGTATGATTACTTCGAAACCGGGACCGGCACGGCCCTGCAGCTGATGGATTGCTTTTTGGATGCCGAACATACCGCATTGTACATCCCCGAAGGGGTCGAGGCCGCCAAAAAGTATGGCAGCTGGGACTATGCGTTCCATGACTTTACCATTGTGTACGCCGAACACCCCTACATTCTCTGCTGCATGACCGACCAGGGCGACCAGAACGTGGATTTCCCGCCCGCAGTGGTGGAAGCCATGCAGGAACTGGGGCAGCTGATCTACGAACAGGAATCCGCATAACTTGCTCTTACAACGAAAAAACCCGGCGCCGGGATACGGCGTCGGGCTTTTTTGTTCTGTTTATTCCGTTTCAGCCTGCAAGCGGTTGCTGACCCACTTGATGAGCATATCCAGGGCAACCTTGTTGTGGCCGCCTTCCGGCACGATCAGATCGGCCTTGCGTTTGCTGGGGTCCACGAACTGCTCGTGCATGGGTTTGACGGTGGTCAGGTACTGGGTCACCACGCTGTCCAGCGTCCGCCCGCGGGACTTCACATCCCGCACGATCCGCCGCAGAATGCGCACGTCGGCGTCGGTGTCCACAAACACCTTCAGGTCCATCATGTCGCACAGTTCGGCGGAAGCGAAGATCAGGATACCTTCCACAATGACCACCGGAGCAGGGGAGACTGTCACGGTTTTATCGCTGCGGTTGTGGATGGTGTAATCGTACACCGGGACCTGCACCGTTTCGCCCCGGCGCAGCGCCTTCAGGTGCTCCACCAGCAGGTCGGTGTCGAAGGAATCCGGATGGTCGTAGTTGAGCTTGCAGCGTTCCTCGTAGGGCAGTTCATCATGACGCTTGTAATAGCTGTCATGGTTGATGACACTCACTTCGTTTTTGCCGAACTGCTCGCGCAGCCGTGCCGTCAGGGTGCTTTTGCCGATGCCGGTGCCGCCTGCGATGCCGATGATGGTGATATTCATTCCCAAACGTCCCCTTTGTCTTTTAGACCGTAAAGTTGATTTCACGTCCGGTGGGCTGATATGCCCGGAAGTTCACCCCGGCCATCCGCAGCAGGCGGCGGCTGGCGATGCTCATGTCGGCGTCATGGTATTTGTCCGAAAGATACACGATCTCCTTGATGCCGCTCTGGATAATGCTTTTGGCGCATTCATTGCAGGGGAACAGGGTCACATACACCCGGGCACCCCGCAGATCGCTGTGAGCGGAGTTGAGAATGGCGTTGAGCTCGGCATGGCAGACGTACATATATTTGGTCTCCAGCGGCGGGCCTTCCCGTTCCCAGGGCATCTCGTCATCGCTGCAGCCGATGGGCATGCCGTTGTACCCCAGAGAGAGAATCTTGTTTTCCGGGCTGACGATGCATGCGCCGACCTGGCTGCTGTTGTCTTTGCTCCGCATGGCGGAAAGCAGGGCGATACCCATAAAGTATTCGTCCCAGCTGATATAATCGGTGCGCTTCATGTTTGCACATCCTTTCCTGGTGCCGGGCAAAACCGGCACGGGTCTGCATATCTTGCTTTTATTATACTGTCCGCAGCGTGGCTGTGCAAGTCCCCGTAAAGGGCACGTCAAACTTTTGTGAAGTCGGGCGGATGGCGGTGCTGTGCGCTGTGCAGATACTTGCACCGCGTGGCTTCGCCGCCGCGCAGATGCCGCTCGGCTTTGTTTTTTTGCAGTACCTTGCGAACCTCTGCCCACAGCCCGGGATTCAGCCGCCGCAGCTTGGTCTGGTCCTTCCAGATGGTGCTTTTGCTCACGCCGAACACCATTGCTGCTGCCCGCACGGTCGCGCCGCTGCGCACCAGATACCGTCCCACCGCCACGGCGCGCTCTTCGGGGTCACCTTTCATACGCAAGCCTCCCTTGACACAGGATCGTTTTGTCCAACCCTATGCCGGAAAGCCCGTGCCTATGACAGCGCCTGCGCACCAAAAAAGCACCCCCGGGGCGAATGGCCCCGAAAGGTGCTTGCGTGATTTGATTAAAAATGGATATTGTCGGAAAAGAAAAAACTGTGAAGCAAAACCGCTTTACAGCTCTTGCCCGCAATCGGGACAGTGGGCCACGTGCAGCCCGCGGACCCGCCACAAGGCACCGCCGCAGTAAGGACAGCGGCAGAAAATCAGAAACTGAATCTGACCGGCGGCCAGGCAGGCAATGGATAACCCCGCGAGGATCAGACTGACCATGCCGTCGTCATCATCGGTCGCATTGGCGGGTGGAGATACCTCGTTGCCGTTCTCGTCCAGATAGGCCGTGTAGGCCCGCCCCTGCTCATCGATGCGCTGCACCTCAAAGGTGATGGTGATGTTGCCCTGTTCATCCACCGGCAGAACGGGCTCTGATTCCGGGGGTGCAAGCAGCAGTGCCAGAAGCAGGAACACAAGGGCGGCGGGAAAGCTGGCCAACATCAGGATGCGGCTTTTGCGGTGATCCATAACAGGCTCCCTTCGGAAAGTCTGTGCTGTTTTATTCGTAAGTACGCCGCCCGGCGAACACGCACAGGGGGCGGGTGGATTTGCCGGTGCCGATGAGCTGTACCGCCGCGGCCAGGGTCGCCCCGGCGCTGGTACAGGCGGGGATGCCATCAAAGAAAAGAACTTCCCGGGCGGCGCGTTCGGCGTCGGCGGTGGATACGGTGAGCACCGTGTCCACCACATGGGGGTTGTAGTTTTCCGGCACGAATCCCGGCCCGATGCCAGAAATGCCGTGATGCCCGATGAACCCGCCGGAGATGGCGGCGCATTCGCTGGGTTCCACCGCTACAATGCGGATCATGCTGTTCCAGGCCCGCAGGTATTCGGCAGTGCCGGTGATGGTGCCGCCGCTGCCCACGCCGATGATGACGGCGTCGATGGAATCGCCGCAGGCTTTCAGAATCTGGGGGCCGGTCACCCGGCGGTGATATTCAGGATTGTCGTCGTTGGCGAAATAGTTGGTGTAATAGCCGTTGTACCGCTTGGCGGTGTCGGCGGCAATGCGTTCCAGGGCTTTGCGTCCGCCGCCGCTGCATACCACGATGCGCGCGCCCAGGCTTTGCAGGTGCTGCCGCCGGGATGCGGGCAGGCTGCTGGGCACAACCAGGATACAGGGGTGTCCGGTGGTGGCGCAGGATACCGCCAGCGCCGCGCCGAAACTGCCGGAACTGGCCTCCACCACCGGCATGCCGGGCTTCAGGGTGCCGCGTTCGGTGGCGAACGCCAGCATGGTTTCGGCCAGACCGTCCTTGCAGGTGCCGGTGGCGCCGCCGAAATCCAGATAGGCCAGGATGCTGGTGTCCAGCCCGTGCCGCCCTGAAAAACCGGACAGGCGCACCACGGGGCATTTATATACATCCTGATAGTAGCTTTGCAGGATGGCCAAAGGGTGCCACCGTCCTTTCGGGTAAAATTTGCAGATTACGTCAGATACTTTTATATTATACCATAAATCAGGGGCCTTTGCACCCCTTACAGATACAAAATCCCGTACGGAATTTCTGCCGCGGAAAAAACAGTAAAAAAATCACGTCAATTACCGGATTTTGCTTGACATGACCGCCCCGCAGTGCTATAATTCATCTGCTGTAAAGAAAAACGCTTTACATTGTCGAAGGGAAGGAGGCGCCGCCGTGGCCCCCAAAAGCCAGAAAGACCTGACATTTTCGGTGCTGCTGGATTATTACGGCCCCGTCCTGACCGAAAAACAGCGTGCCATCCTGACGGAATATTATGACCAGGACCTTTCCCTGGCCGAGATCGCCGAAAACTACGGCATCACCCGCCAGGGCGTGCGTGACGCCATCAAGCACGGCGAAGCCACGCTGACCGAGATGGAAAAGAACCTGGGCTACGCTGAAAAGGACGCCGCCCAGCGGGCCGACCTGGCCCGGCTGCAGCAGCTTGTGATGGAAGTGCGTTGCTGCAACACCGGCCTGTACACACCGGTGCCCCAGATCACCCGGGACACCGACGAGATGCTGGCAATCATCAAACGACTGAACGCCTGACGCCAGGGAGGGAACACAATGGCTTTTGAATCTTTGAGCGAGCGTTTGTCCGGCGTGTTCAAGAAACTGCGCGGCAAGGGCAAACTGAACGAGGCCGACATCAAGGCCGCCATGCGGGAAGTCCGCATGGCCCTGCTGGAAGCCGACGTCAACTACAAGGTCGCCAAGGACTTCTGCGCCCAGGTCTCCGAGCGTGCTATGGGCCAGGAAGTCATGGAGAGCCTGACTCCCGCCCAGCAGGTGGTCAAGATCGTCAACGAAGAGCTGACCAAGCTCATGGGCGGCGACGAACCCCAGACTCTGCGCATCAAGAACAAGGGCCAGACCGTGATCATGATGTGCGGCCTGCAGGGCAACGGTAAAACCACCCACGCCGCCAAGCTGGGGCAGTTCTACCGCAGCCAGGGCCGCCGCCCGCTG
>CALXHS010000068.1 GCA_944388165.1 uncultured Gemmiger sp.
TGGTGGTGTTGCGGTCGATGATCTTGGTGCAGACACCGCCCAGGGTCTCGATGCCCAGGCTCAGCGGGGTGACATCCAGCAGCAGCAGGCCCTTGACGTCGCCCTGCAGCACGCCGCCCTGGATGGCGGCGCCCACGGCCGCGCACTCGTCGGGGTTGATGCCCTTGAAGGGTTCGCAACCCAGTTCCTTCTTCACCGCGTCGTACACGGCGGGGATACGGGTGGAACCGCCAACCATCAGGACCTTCTTCAGGTCGCTGGCCTTCAGGCCGGCATCAGCCAGAGCCTTGCGCACGGGGGTCATGGTGCGGTCGACCAGATCGGCGGTCAGTTCGTTGAACTTGGCGCGGGTCAGGGTCATATCCAGGTGCTTGGGGCCGTTGGCATCGGCGGTGATGAAGGGCAGGTTGATGTTGCTGGAAGTGGCGCTGGACAGTTCGATCTTGGCCTTTTCAGCGGCTTCCTTCAGACGCTGGGCAGCCATCTTGTCCTGACGCAGGTCGATGTTGTTCTCGCGCTTGAAGTCCTCGGCCATCCAGTCGATGCTGCGCTGGTCAAAGTCGTCGCCGCCCAGGTGGGTATCGCCGTTGGTGGCCAGAACTTCGGTAACGCCGTCGCCCATCTCGATGATGGAGACGTCGAAGGTGCCGCCGCCCAGGTCATAGACCATGATCTTCTGGTCGGCTTCCTTATCCAGGCCGTAAGCCAGGGAAGCAGCGGTGGGTTCGTTGATGATGCGGCGCACGTTCAGGCCGGCGATGGTGCCGGCGTTCTTGGTGGCCTGACGCTGGCTGTCGTTGAAGTAAGCGGGCACGGTGATGACGGCCTCGGTGACAGGCTCGCCCAGGTAAGCTTCGGCGTCAGCCTTCAGCTTGCTCAGGATCATAGCGCTGATCTCTTCGGGGGTGTATTCCTTGCCGCCGGCGTGAACCTTTTCGGCAGTGCCCATCTTGCGCTTGATGGAGGAGATGGTGTTTTCGGGGTTGGTGATGGCCTGGCGCTTGGCGACCTGGCCGACCAGACGTTCGCCGGTCTTGGTGAAGCCGACGACAGAAGGCGTGGTGCGGGCGCCTTCAGAGTTGGCGATGACGACGGGCTCGCCGCCTTCCATAACGGCGACGCAGCTGTTGGTGGTGCCGAGGTCGATACCGATGATCTTGCTCATAGTGTAAAACTCCCTTCGTTTACCTTTCCCTTGCCCTCTTTTCGGGGCGGCAGGTGGTTGTTGTTTGTTTATGGTTCGATGATGAATTAAGGAAATATCTGATTTATCTGAAACGGGCGAAACGCCCGGTCCATGCTTTATTCAGCCACTACTACGGTGGCGTGGCGGATGATCTTGTCGCCGATCTTGTAACCCTTCTGGAAGACCCGGACGACGGTGCCGCTCTCCTGCCCTTCTTCGGGGGGGACCTGCTGCACGGCGTTCATGAACTGGGGGTCAAAGGGCTGGCCCAGGGCTTCGATCTCTGCAATGTGCAGGGTCTCCAGCGCCTTGGCGGCTTTGTCCAGGGTCATGATGACGCCTTTCTTATAGTTCTCGTCGGTGCAGTCGGCGTTGGCAGCCATATCCAGGGTATCCAGGATGCCCAGGATCTGGGTCACCGCGTGGCTGACGCCGTCATTGAACTTCATATCGGCTTCCCGGGCGGTACGCTTGCGGTAGTTGTCATATTCAGCGGCGGTGCGCAACAGCTGGTCTTTCAGCTCGCCGTTCTTGGCTTCGGCGGCATCCAGCTTGGCCTGCACGGCCTCCAGTTCCCGGTTCTTTTTGCCGAACCAGTCCTTCTTTTCCTTTTCAGGCTTGGCGCCGGCCTTGGGTTCCTGGTCTGCCTGAGGGGCGTCGTTCTGGGGGACCTGCCCGGCGGCGGTGTCGGGCGCAGCGGTCTGCGCTTCGGCGGTTTCGGCTGCCGGGTTGGGCTTCTTGGTTTCGTTTGTAGAGCTCATGTCTGCTCCTCCTGCTTTTTACCGGACATCTGCTGCCCGAGTTTGGTTGCGAAATATTCAAGGACGGGGATCAGTTTCTGGAACTGCATCCGGTTGGACCCCACCAGGGCCACCGTACCGGTCAGGCCGCCCCCCGCCAGATACCGTTTGCTGACCACGCAGACACCCGGCATTTCAGGGCGGACATCCTCGCCCAAAGTGGCGGTGAGCTTGTTGCCCTGGGGTTCGATGAGGGTCCGGGCGGCGTCGCTGTCGGAGAAGATCTCCAGAAGCAGCCCTAAGTTCTTGCGCACATCGGTCATCTGGGCCAGATGCTGCGCGCCCTCGAAATAGACCCGGGGGCTGGTGCGCACCAGCGCTTCGGCGGCGCGTACCACCGGCGCCAGGCGGGGCCCGGCGGCCTGCCTCAGCTCGGCGCTGAGGGTCTCGGTCACGTCTTCCGGCACCACAAAGGTCAGGTTGCAGTTGAGCAGCGTGGCCAGGGTCTGGGCATCCGCCCGTGAGAATCCGTCCGCCACCCGGGCCACCCGGGTGCGCACGCCGCCGGCGCTGGTCACGGCCAGCACTGCCGCGGTGTAGCGGCCTACCTGCACCACCTCGAAGTGGGCGATGCACAGATCGTCCGACTGAGGGGTGCTCACCGCCGCGGCCAGGCCGGTGATCTCGGCCAGGGCCCTTGCGGCGCTCTGGGCCAGCTTTTCCGGTTCGGCATCCATGGCGGCGAAGAGATCGTCGATGCGCTCACGGCTGGGCTGGTCCAGTTCGGTGATGCCCGGCGCCCCCAACAGGTGATCCAGATAGTACCGGTACCCCTGGGCGCTGGGCACCCGGCCCGCGCTGGTGTGGGGTTGTTCCAGCAGCCCCAGCTTGGTCAGGGCGGCCATCTCGTTGCGCAGGGTAGCGCTGGAGAGGGCCATATCGAAGTAGTTGGCCAGCAGGCCGGAACCAACCGGTTCGCCGTCCGCCCCGTACAGGGCGACCACAGCTTCCAGAATGCGCTGTTTGCGCCGATCCATTGCCATGCCGCCCACTTCCTTTCGCTTGTTGTTTAGCACTCTCTGTTCCCGAGTGCTAAGTCTATTATATCCCACCTTCCCCCGCTGTCAAGGGTTTTTGCAGAAAAGTTTGAAAGTTTAACAGTTTTGACACAAAGCAGCCCGCAGCCCCATGCCCCCGCACAGGGGCCCGGGTCTGCGGGCTGTTTCGTCATTCTTCCATCCACTTTGCCAGGAAGGCCGCCGCAATGGAGAGGGCCGCGGTGGTCTGTTCGTCCGGGGGCGCGTCCTTGGCGGTGCCCAGCAGCAGCACCCCGCCCTCCACATCCCCCCGGGCCACGATGGGTGCGGCACACAGGATCTGGCGGTCGCTGCGTTCCAGTGCGCGCAGGCGGCGGTCTGGATCTTCGGGGGCGGTGTAGGTGGCACGCATGGCCAGCAGCTTCTGCATGGCGTCGGATACCGGGCGGCCTTTCAAATCCGCTTTGTTGGGTCCGGTGGCTGCCACGATGGCATCCCGGTCACACACCAGCACCGGGCGGTGCAGGTTTTTGGAAAGGACCTCCGCATACACCCCCGAAAGCTGCCCCAGTTCCACCAGGGGGGAATATTTTTTGAACACCACTTCCCCACCGGCGTCGGTGAAAATCTCCAGTGCGTCGCCCTGGCGGATGCGCTGGGTACGGCGGATCTCCTTGGGAATGACCACCCGCCCCAGTTCGTCGATGCGGCGCACGATCCCTGTTGCTTTCATACACATTCTCCTTGAACGTCTGCATTTTTGGTATTTGCTTCCTTGGCTGTTGGTATTGTCTGCATCCACAGCCAAATTATGCAGGGAACGCGGAGATTTGACCCCTGCCGGGGCAGATGGTAAGATATAGAAAAACCACGGCAGGAGGCATACCATGGAATTGCTGCAGACCACCCTGTGCTATCTGGAGCGAGACGGGCAGTATCTGATGCTGCACCGCATCAAAAAGAAGAAGGACGTGAACAAGGACAAGTGGATTGGAGTGGGCGGCAAGTTCGAACCCGGCGAAGATGCCCTGGCCTGTGTTCTGCGGGAAGTGCGGGAGGAGACCGGCCTGACCATGAACCAGCCCCTCTACCGCGGGATGGTGGATTTTTTCTGCCCGCCCTGGCCGGCAGAACGGATGCACCTGTTCACCTGCACCGATTTTGAGGGAGAGATGCGCCCTTGCGACGAGGGGGACCTGGAATGGGTGGACAAGGACCGGGTATCTCAGCTGCCCATCTGGGAGGGGGACAAGATCTTCTTTGACCTGCTGGCAAAAAACGAGCCCTTCTTCCACCTGGCCCTCTATTATGAAAAGGATACCCTGGTGCGCGCCTGTCTGAACGGGCAGGATCTGCCCCGATAATTTTCCACCGTACTGTGCAAAACAAAACCAGCCCCGCGCGGCGTGCATGCCGTACAGGGCCGGTTTATTTTTGTATCAGTCGGAAGTGGCCGTGGAAACGGCAGGTTCGTCGGTGGTTTCACCGCTGTTCCCGCTGTCGCCCGTGTCCCCTTCCCCGCCGCCGTCCTCGGTGAGGGTCTCGTCGGTGGTTTCATCGGTAGTGGTCTCATCGGTGGGCTCGGTTTCCCCGGTGGTATCCTCCGCGGGTTCGGAAGCCGTACCGTTACCCGTACCGGCTGCGTCGGTCATGGTGGAATCCAGGTTATCCTGCACCAGAGCCTGGGGGTCATCGATAGAGCTGGTGGGCGCGGGAGTGGCCGAAGTCTGGGTTTCCACCTGCATCTCGCTTTCCTGCAAAGCAGTGAGATACCACTGGCGGTTCTCGCCGCGGCTGAACACAAAGTCCATATATTTGGTGGGCTCGGTGGGCGCGGTCAGAGACAGTTCACCGTTGGAGCTGTTGCTGATGGTGGGGATGTAGCCCACGGTGACGTAGGTCTTGCCGCCCTGGGTCCAGATCTTTTCCACTTCCGGGGTGTACTGGGCCACAGCGCCGGTGACCGGCACCAGGTAGCCCTGGCGGTCGGCATCATAATTATAGATGAACTCTTCGGTCTCGAAGCTGCCTTCCTCCAGGGGATAATCCGGGCCGAGAAGGTTGGTCAGGTAGGTGTCAACCTCCAGCTGGGGCAGGATCAGCGAGCCGGTGGTGCTGTCGCGCTCATAGTCGTCCATAGTGCCGTCCTTCTGAGCCTGATAGACAGTGCCCCAGATGGCTGCCTGGCGGAATACGGTGGAATCCACCGCGGACACATCATCAAAGGGCAGCACATCGAACATCACCAGACCGTACACACGGTCGGCAAAGCGTTCGCGGCGGTCGGAATCATCCAGCGCGGCACGAATGGCACCCACGCACCAGTTCAGTACGGTGAACAGGCCGATCACCACCAGCGCCAGCGCCACGGCGCCCAGAAGCTGACGGGCCAGGCGGCGGCTGTTGCGCAGTTGTTCCTCACGAGAATTTGCCATGTAGGGGTCTCCTTATATGAAATGTAAGCGGATATGCAGCGTAACGGGCACGCACCGCAAGGCGCGCGCACCATATCTTGCAGTATACCACAAACGCCGCCGCTTTGCAAAGAGCCGCGGCGGCGTTTTTCGGTCATTTGAAAATTTTACTTGTTTTTATACATCTGCTCGTAGTATTTCTGATAGTCGCCGCTGGTGACGTGGGCCATCCAGTCGGGGTTGGCCAGGTACCAGTCGATGGTGAGCACGATGCCCTTCTCAAAGGGAGTTTCGGGATACCAGCCCAAATCGTTCTTGATCTTGGTGGGATCGATGCCGTAACGGCGGTCATGGCCCAGGCGGTCGGCCACATGGGTGATCAGGTCTTCGCTGATGCCCTCGTCCTTCAGGCGGTCATGCAGCTGGGCAATGACGGTCTTGACGATGAAGATGTTGGGGCGTTCATTGTGGCCGCCCACGTTGTACACCTCGCCCACCTTGCCGTCGGAAGCCACCATATCGATGGCCTTGCAGTGGTCCATGACATACAGCCAGTCGCGCACCTGCATGCCGTCGCCGTAGACGGGCAGGGTCTTGTGCTGCTTGGCGTTGTTGATGAGCAGGGGGATCAGCTTTTCGGGGAACTGATAGGGACCATAGTTGTTGGAGCAGCGGGTGATGTTGATGGGCATGCCGTAGGTGTCATGGAACGCCATGACGAACATGTCGGCGCTGGCCTTGGAGCTGGAGTAGGGGCTGTGGGGGCACAGCGGGGTGGTCTCGGTGAAGTAGCCGTCGGGGCCCAGGGCGCCGTAGACTTCGTCGGTGGAGACCTGCAGGTACTTCTTGCCTTCCTTCCAGGTGCGGGCTTCAGCGTCGTACCAGGCGTTCTTGCAGCACTGCAGCAGGTTCACGGTGCCCAGGACGTTGCTTTCCACAAAGATCTCGGGGTTCTTGATGCTGCGGTCCACGTGGCTTTCCGCCGCGAAGTTGATGACGTAGTCGGGGTCATACTCTTCCATCAGGCGGGTGACCAGTTCACGGTCGCAGATGTCGCCCTGCACGAAGATGTGGCGGGCATCGCCTTCAATGTCCTTGAGGTTTTCCAGGTTGCCGGCGTAGGTCAGCTTGTCCAGGTTGATGATGCGGATGTCCTGGTGCTTTTCCAGCATATAATGCACAAAGTTGGAACCGATGAAACCGGCGCAGCCGGTGGCAAGGTAAGTTTTCATAGTTTATTCTCCATCCCAGTTTTTGAAAAAGTCGTTGATGGCGTCCTTCCAGTCGCGCATATCATCGCCCACGGTGCAGCGCAGGGCACGGTTGTCCAGAGCGCTCCAGGCCGGGCGGTTGGCGCTTTCGGGGTGCGCAGCGGCGTATTCGGCGCTGGTGCAGGGCTTGACGGTGCAGGGCAGGTTGGCCAGGCGCATGATCTCGGCGGCAAAATCATACCAGCTGCAAACACCGTTGCAGGTGCAGTGGTAGGTGCCGTAGTCATGGCTCACCGCCAGTTTGAGCAGATGATAAGCCAGGTCCACCGCGTTGGTGGGGTTGCCCAGCTGGTCGTTGACCACCGTGATCTCGCTGTGGGTCTTGCCCAGATTGACCATGGTCTTGACGAAGTTCTTGCCATGGTAGCCGTACAGCCAGGCGGTGCGCACGATGAAGTGGCGGCGGCAGAAGCGCTGCACATACTGCTCGCCCAGCAGCTTGGTCTGGCCGTAAGCCGAAACCGGCGCGGGCAGGCAGCATTCATCCAGCGGGGTGTGCCCGTCGGGACCGTTGGGGGTGCCGGGGAACACATAGTCGGTGGAAACATGGATCAGGCGGGCGTTGATCTTGTCGCAGGCCAGGGCCAGGTTGCGGGGGCCCAGGGCATTGACCTTGAAGGCAGCGTCCCGGTTGGTCTCGCAGCCGTTGACGTTGGTGAAGGCCGCACAGTTGATGACGGTGTCCGGCTGATGGCGGCGGATATAGGCCACCGTGGCTTCCCGGTCGGTGATGTCCAGTTCGTCAATGTCCACGGGGATGACCGTGGCCTTGCGCAGGCGTTCGGGCAGCGGCCCCAGGATGCACCCTTCGGCACTGAGCTGCCGCTGCAGTTCGGCGCCAAGCTGCCCGCGGCAGCCGGTGATAAGAATTTTCATTCGGTACAGTCTCCCCTGCTCTATTAGTACTTGAGCTTGTCGTCCGCCACGTTGCGCAGATGCGCGCCGTAGGGGCTCTTGCCGTAGCGCTCGGCGCTTTCCAGCAGCTTGGCACGGCTGATCCAGCCGTATTTGTAGGCGATCTCTTCCGGTGCCGAGATCTTGATGCCCTGGCGCTGCTCGATCATACGCACGAAGTCGGCAGCTTCCACCAGGCTGTCCATAGTGCCGGTATCCAGCCAGGCATAGCCGCGGCCCAGCAGCTGCACATCCAGCTGACCATCCTTCAGATACATCTCGTTGAGGGTGGTGATCTCCAGTTCACCGCGGGCGCTGGGCTTGACCTGCTTGGCCCGTTCCACCACGTCCTTGCTGTAGAAGTACAGACCGGTGACGGCATAGTTGCTCTTGGGTTCGGCAGGCTTTTCCTCAATGGAGGTGGCACGGCCTTCCTCGTCGAAAGCTACCACGCCGAAACGCTCGGGATCGTTGACAAAGTAGCCGAACACGGTGGCGCGGCCGGCCTCGGCGTTGGCAGCAGCAGCCTTCAGGCGCTTGGAGAAACCGGCGCCGTAGAAGATGTTGTCGCCCAGCACCATGGCGCAGGCGTCATCGCCGATGAACTCCTCGCCCAGCAGGAACGCCTGGGCCAGACCGTCCGGAGAAGGCTGGACCTTGTACTGCAGATGGATGCCGTACTGGGAACCGTCCCCCAGCAGCTGTTCAAAGCGGGGGGTGTCGGTGGGGGTGGAGATGATAAGGATGTCCTGAATGCCTGCCAGCATCAGGGTGGACAGCGGGTAGTAGATCATGGGCTTGTCATACACAGGCAGCAGCTGCTTGGAAGTGACCATGGTCAGGGGGTACAAGCGTGTACCGGCGCCGCCGGCAAGGATGATACCTTTCATAGTTATAACTCCTGTTTCGCAGTGCGCCCGCCCATCCCGAAGGGGCAGAAAACGGCACGGTATTATTCTTTATGATTATAACGTAAAACCGGCATCATGACAAGTGCCAGGCGGGAAAATCCGCCAAGGTTCTCTGGACGCAAATTTTACACATGTACGAATGTATATGGATTTGCATATTTCGCGCATTTTTGGTAAAATATAGGGTATAAACAACGTTCGGCATGCATTTTTTGATACTTTCTGCAAGACAGCAAGCACAGTTTTGTAAAATATTTTCTTCCGTTTTGCCAGTATAAAGGCTTAACCAGAAGGTTTTCGCGCAAGGCATCCTTCTGTTTTTGCAAATATTCTGCTGTGCAAAGGTCACGGAGCGGCGCAGCCGTGCACCTTCGCACCAGGGAAAGAAGTGATTGGGAAAATGTTGACTTTCAACATGGACGTGGAGCCGGGCAGCCGGTGGCTTCGGACCACGCCCGGTGCCGCGGCGCTGGCCCAGCCATATTTCTGCACCGAGGCCGGCCTGTTTTTCGGCCGGAGCCGGTTTGCCACCGCCCGCACCGACAAGGAATGTTATCTTCTGCTCTATACGCTGGACGGCGCCGGCCTAGTGGAGCAGAACGAGGCCCAGGTGACGCTGGAACCGGGGCAGGCCCTTCTGGTGGACTGCCGCGTGCCCCAGAGTTTCGGCACCGCCTCCGGCCGGGAGAACTGGCAGTTTTACTGGGCGCAGATCGACGGCGCAGGGGTGCGTGCCCTGGCCGCGGTTCTCTGCCCGGACAAGCGCCCTGCCCCCGTTTCCCTGCCCACGGAGGAAGCCCGTTCCCTTTTTGAGGAACTTCTGGAAGGCATCGGCACAGAAAGTGCCCAAAGCACCGTTTCCGCCTCTCTGGCTCTGCACCGCCTGCTGGCTGCCATGGCCCAGGAGGTTCTGGGGGAGGAATCCGCCAGCGCCAACCGCCGGATGATCGACGAGGCAGTGGCCCATATCCGCACCCACTACGCGGAACCTCTGTGTCTGGATGAGCTGCTGACCAGTGCCCACATCAGCAAGAGCTATTTTCTGCGGCTGTTCCGGCAGTATATGGGGACCACACCGTACAATTTCCTGCTGTGCTACCGCATCACCAAAGCCAAGGAACTGCTGGCCATGACCGACCTGCCGGTCTCCGCCGTGGCCCATCAGGTGGGATTCGGGGATGAGAGCAACTTCTCCACCCGGTTCACCTCCATGGTGGGGCAGAGCCCGCTGCGGTACCGTAAGAGCGCCCTGCGCGCCAGATAAGGATACGGTCGATAAAAAAAAAAAAAAACACCCCGCGGGGGCCGTGGAACCTTCCACTGCCTCTGCGGGGTTTCTTTGTTTATAACAGATGTTTTGCCCTTCACAGCACGTCGAACTGCACCGGCGTCAGGAACAGGCGGGCCACCTCTTCCCTGTCCTCCGTCTGGCCCAGGGCCCACATCAGCTTGACGGCGGCAGCTTCGGGGGTCATGTCACGGGCTTCCAGCACGCCGGGCAGGGCCTTGGCGGCGCGGCCCACCTCATATACAGCCAGGTCGCTGCCCTCATGGGGGACCTGGGTAGTAAACACCACCAGCCGCCCTGCGGCGCACCAGCCCCGCACGGCGGCAAACAGTTCCCCGTCATCCCCGCCGGGCAGACCGCCCACGCCGAAACTTTCCAGGATCAGCGCCTTGCAGTGCCCCGCCAGCAGGGGGATGATGTCCGCCCGCATGCCCGGCACCAAACGCAGAACGAACACCGCCGGGTCCAGCTTTTCATAAAAGCGTACAGGGCCCAGGTCCTGGGGTTTGGGCAGGAAGGGGATCAGGCGCAGGTCCCGGAACTCGGCGGTGTTGGGGTAGTCGATGCTGGAAAAGGCGTTGAAGCTCTTGGTGCGGGTCTTGCGGGCCCGGGTGCCCAGAATGACCTTGCCGTCAAACACCAGCTGCACACCCCAGGCTGCATCGCTGCAGGCATACAGCACCGCCCGGTACAGGTTGTTGCGGGCGTCGGTATCCCGGTTATAGATGGATTTCTGGCTGCCGGTAAGCACCACCGGCTTGGGGCTTTGCTGGATCATGTAGGACAGCGCCGCGGTGGTATAGGCCATGGTATCGGTGCCGTGGGTGATGACGAAGCCGTCGTATTCGTCATAGCGGCGGCGGACTTCGGCGGCGATCATGGCCCACTGTTCCGGGCCCACACTGGTGGAATCCAGATTGAACAGCTGCACCGCGTCCATATGGCAGACCCCGGCCAGTTCCGGTACACAGGCCAGAAGCTCGTCGGAAGTGATCATGGGGGCCAGGCCGCCCGCCGCGGTGGGACGGCTGGCGATGGTGCCGCCGGTAGCAACAAGCAGGATATGTTTCATGGAATGTGTTCTCCTTTGGGTGACTCTTTTTTGATTATAACACAAACGGAACAGCCCTGCACAAAGGACTTCTCCTTTTTTGTAAAGGTTTTTCGGCGGCCTTGACAGGCTGGGGCCCGGCGTGGTACATTGATAAAAAATCAAGTCTACCCGGATAGACCAATCAAAATTTACCCTCCTGCGCGGGAAAGCGCAGATTTCGAACAAAAAACGGAAACGAGGTTTTTCCCATGGAAAAAATGCTGCGCCTGGCCGAAGGCGAATACCGGTTTGCCACCCTTGTGTGGGAAAATGAGCCCCTGCCCAGCGGTCAGCTGGTGCGGCTGGCCGCCGATGCCCTGGGCTGGAAGAAGAGCACCACCTACACCGTGCTGAAAAAGCTGTGCGAGCGGGGTATCCTGTGCAACGAAAACGGCACCGTGACCGCCCTGATCAAACAGAGCGCCGTGCAGCAGCAGGAAAGCACCGCCGTGGTGGAACGGACCTTCGGGGGAAGCCTGCCCCGCTTTGTGGCGGCGTTCCTGAATGAAAAGCCCATCTCCGCTGCGGAAGCCGCCGAGATCCGGACCATTCTGGACGCGGCCCGCACAGAAGAGGAGGACAAGCAATGACCGAATTGCTGCGGCAACTTCTGATTGCCGGGGTCACCGGCGGCGCTGCCGCCCTGCTGGCTCTGGGAACCTGTGCGCTGCTGCGCCGGGCCCGGGCTCCCGGCTGGCTGCTGTGCGTGTTGTGGCTGGCGGTGGGGCTGCGGTTCGCGGTACCCGGCGGGCTGGTTCCTGTCACTCTGCCCCAGCCGGAAAGCGAACCCTTACAGCAGCTGGCCGCCGCAGCCGAAACGGTGCGGGAGAGCCCGTCCGGCCAGGCGGTGTCCCAGGCCGCCCAGGCGCTGGACGCGGCGGGGCTGGAACTGACAGCCGTCGGGGAAACGGGCGTTTCCTTCAACTGGGCACAGGCCGCCGGAGTTATCTGGGCCGCCGGGGCGGTGTTCTGCCTGGGCCGGGCTGCCGTGGACGGGCTGCGCCTGCGCCGCCGGGTAGCCCTTGCCTGCAAAACGGAGGACGGCTGCTACACCTGCGCTGAAGTGACAGCTCCCTTCACTCTGGGGTTGTTGCGCCCCCGCATCTATCTGCCTGCCGACCTGCAGGGGGAGGCCCGCCGGGCGGTGCTGCTCCATGAGCGCACCCATATCCGCCGGGGCGACTGCCTGACCAAACCGCTGTATTATCTGGTGGTCTGCCTGCATTGGTGGAATCCACTGGCCTGGCTGGCCTTCTCCCAGTTTGAACACGCCATGGAATGCGCCTGTGACGAGGCCGCCGTCCGCGGCTGCACCGCCGCCCAGCGCAGCCTGTACTGCGAAAGCCTGCTGCGCTACGCCACCCGCCGCATTCCCGGCGGCGCGCTGGCCTTTGGTGCGCCGGGTGCGGGGCAGCGGATCCTGCACGCCCTGCGCTACCGCTCCCCCGGCAAGGTGATGCTGGGCGTCTGTGTGGCGGTGGCCGTTCTGGCAGGGGCAGTGCTACTGGCACGCCCCACCCTGGCCGTGGAAACAAATCCCGATGCCGGGCAGACCGCAGCCCCGGCACAAAATGAGTCCCGGGAAGAAACGCCTGCTGACGAGGGGGCCGCTTCCAGTGAGCCCTCCGAGGCAGACCTGAACCTGTCCATCACTTCCGGCATTGCCAATGACAGCGCGTTTGACCCGGCGGGGGCCTTCATCGTGCCGCTGGAAGAGTACCGATACTACTCCCGCCAGATGAGTTATTACCACAAGGGCGACGATCTGGCCGCCGAGGCAGGCACGCCGGTACTGGCATCCGCCGGGGGCGTGGTGACCACCGCCCAGTTCCATTACAGCTACGGCAAAATGGTGATCATCGACCACGGAACGGACGCCGAAGGGCAGCACTGGTACACCCTGTACGCCCATCTGAAAGATGTGATGGTGGAGGAAAACCAGACCGTGGCTCAGGGAGAACAGATCGGCACGGTGGGCAGCACCGGCAACACCACCGGCAATGCCCTGCATTTTGAGCTGTGCTGTGACGATACTCTGCTGGCGCCTACCATGTATCTGCCCTATACCGAGACCATCCCCGCCCTGGCGGCGGAAGAGGGACAGCTGCTTTCCGCCATGCTGGAGGACCCGGCCATCGCCAACGCCATTGCCCGGCGGGCCATCGACAGCCAGTCGCCGGGGGCGCTGGACTATCCCCTGCCGGAAAAGCATGAGATCACCGTCGGATATGCCGCGGGTAACCACTTCGGGCTTGACCTGCGCACCGACGAAGGCACCGACGTGCTGGCCGCCGCCGATGGCATGGTGCTCTTTGCGGGCTGGGACGATATCCACGGCTGGACGGTGATCCTGGGCCACGGCAGCGACAGTGCCGACCGTCCCCTGCTCACCATGTATTCCCATCTGCAGGAGAAGCCTTCTGTGCTGATGGGGCAGCTGGTAACCGCCGGGCAGGTCATCGCGCAGTCGGGCAGCACCGGCAATTCCACCGGCCCCCACCTGCACTTTGCCGTCTATCTGGACGGCTATGCCGTGGACCCGCAGACCTGGCTGAACTGAGGAAAAGCACCTTATGAAACAGAATCCCTTCAACGGCACCGCCCGGCTGGCGGCGGTGCTGGTTTTTTGTACCCTTTTTTCCCTGTTCGGGGGCGTTTTTGCCGCTTTTGCCGCCACCAAAGAGGACCTTCAGCAGCAGGTGGACGATGCCAAGGATGCCTATGACGCCGCCGCCCAGCAGCAGGAAGAACTGGACGAACAGGTCCAGCAGACCCAGCAGGAGATCGGGGAACTGGATGCCCGCTCCCAGGAGATCACCGACCAGATGAGCACTGTGTATGCCGCCCTGGTGGACGCCCAGACCCAGCTGGATGCCGCCCAGAGTGCCGCCGAGACCGCCCAGGCTGCCCTGGAACAGAAGCAGGCGGAGTACGATGCCCGCTGGGATGAATCCAAGGAACAGCTGGCCGCCATGCAGAAGCTGCATTACAGCGGCAGTCTTTCCATCCTGAGCCAGATCACCGACCTGTTCCAGCTGCTGAACTTTGCCCAGGCGCTCACCGACATCAACGACAAGAACACCGAGGTGCTGGACCGGCTGAACACCGAAGCTGCCGAGCTGGAAGAGACCCGCGCCCAGGCCCAGGCAGCCGCCGACAAGGCGGAAGCCGCCCGCAACGAACTGGAAACACAGCAGCAGGCACTGCAGACCACCTCCGACCAGCTGGCCGAAGCCCTGATGGCCGCCAATGCCGATTTGGACCAACAGCAGGCCCAGGCCGCCGCCCAGGCCCAGATCACCGAGGAAGCCAAAAAGGCGTACCAGAAAGCCACGGCGGAACTGGATGCCTACGCCAAAAGCCAGAACGACAAGTACACCGGCAGCACCCTGTATTGCAGCCTGGATTTCGGCTGCGCCCTGACCCCCGGCATGTCCATCAGCTGCAATTTCGGGGACCCGGACGGCATCGACGGTTCTCCCCACGGCGGCACCGACTTTCCCGCCGCAAAAGGCACCCCCATCTATGCGGTAGCGGACGGCATCGTCAGCGCCGCCCGGGCCATGTCCAGCTACGGCAACTGCGTACAGATCAGCCACGGTACTGCCGACGACGGCAACAACTATGCCACCCTCTACGCCCACATGTCCTCCATCGCCGTGAGCGAGGGACAGACGGTGACCAAAGGTCAGGTCATCGGATATGTGGGCAACACCGGCGCGGTGAGCGGCAAAAACGGCGGGTATCACCTGCATCTGGAACTGCGCATCAACGGCAGCCGGGTCAACGCCATGAACTATATCCCCCACTGACTCCCGCCAGGCTTTACAATGTTCGGTTCGACCCTTTACCTTTTGTGCAGACTATGGTACAATACCGAACATAGTTAAGCTGGGAGGGTTTTCGGGATGGATCATATCGACCGCAAGATCATCGACATTCTTCAGCGGGACGCCCGCGCGCCGCTGAAGCAGATCGCCGACCAGGTGTTTTTGTCCTCCCCCGCCGTGTCCGCCCGCATTGCCAAGCTGGAAAAGGACGGCTGTCTGACCGGGTATCAGGCCCAGGTGGATGCGGTGAAGATGGGGTATCTGGTCAAGGCCTTCATCAATCTGGATATGGACCCCCAGCGCAAGCCGGAGTTTTACCCCTACATCCAGAGCTGCCCCCAGGTGGTGGAATGCTGCTGTGTTACCGGAGATTACAGCATGCTGATCCAGGTGCTGTTTGCCACCACCCAGGAACTGGATACCTTCATCAACCATCTGCAGCAGTACGGGCGCACCCGCACCCAGATCGTTTTCTCCACCCCGGTGGAACACCGGGGTGTGCCGGTGAGCACCCCCGAAGACAGCGCCGCCGCCCCTAAATAAAACTACCGGGGAAAGTTTTCCACATTTCGGGACCAAACAGTGCAAAAAAAGATGACAGCCCTGCGGGCTGCCATCTTTTTTCTTTTTCGTTTTTTGTTTAAGCCGGGGCTTCCCCATCCTCGGCGCGGCTGAGCAGCACCCGGTCGTCGTCCAGCACATGGCCGGCGTTCTTGGCAAAGCGCTGCAGCAGATCGTCCACGGTCAGGCCTTCCCGCTCCGGGCCGGCAATATCCAGCACGATGCGGCCACTGTCCATCATCAGGGTGCGGTTGCCCAGGGTCAGGGCGTCGTGCATGTTGTGGGTGATCATCAGGCAGGTGATGTGGTTTTCGGCCACAATGCTCTTGGTCAGTTCCAGCACCTTGTCGGCGGTGGCAGGGTCCAGGGCGGCGGTGTGCTCGTCCAGCAGCAGCAGTTTCGGAGTGACCAGGGTGGCCATGAGCAGGGTCAGCGCCTGGCGCTGGCCGCCGGAAAGCAGGCCCACCGGCTGTTTCATCCGGTCTTCCAGCCCCAGGCCCAGCTGGGCCAGCTTCTGGGCAAACAGTTCCCGGTCCGCCTTGGTGATGCGGGAGAAGGGAGAGGTCTTGCCCGATGCCCGCAGATAAGCCAGGGCCAGGTTTTCCTCAATGGTCATGTGGGGTGCGGTGCCCCGCAAGGGGTCCTGGAACATACGGCCGATGGTCTTGGAACGGCGGTAATCCGGCAGGAAGGTGATGTCCTCACCGTCCAGGGTGATGGAGCCGGTATCCGGGATAAACGAACCCGCAATGGCGTTGAAGAGGGTGGATTTGCCCGCGCCGTTGGAACCCACGATGGTGGCAAAGTCTCCGGGATTCAGGTGCAGGTTCACCCCGGTCAGGGCCTTTTTCTCATTGACGGTGCCGGGGTTGAAGGTCTTGCCCACATTTTTCAGTTCAAGCATGGTTGCCACCTCCCTGCCGGTTTGCGGCGCGGCGGCGCTGCGCAAAGGCCACGTTCTTGCGGATGGTGGGGGCCGCGATGGCCAGCCCCACAATAACGGCGGACAGAAGTTTCATGCACTCGGAAGGAACATTGACCCGCAAGGCCAGGGCGATGATGAAACGGTAGATCACACTGCCGCCGATGGCTGCCGCGGCCTTGACCCACAGCCCGCCTTTGGCAAAGATGGTCTCGCCAATGATGAGGGAGGCCAGGCCGATGACCACCATGCCGGTGCCCAGGTTGATATCCGCCGAGCGCTGGTACTGGGCCAGCACTGCGCCGGAAAGGGCGGTCATGCTGTTGGCCACGCACAGGCCTACCGTGACGGTGAAGGCAGTATTGATGGAACTGGCCCGGACCATGTCCGGGTTATCGCCGGTGGCACGGATGGAAAGGCCCAGCCGGGTGCCCAAAAAGAGGATGAGCAGCACGCAGACCACCAGGGCAACAGCGGCGGAGACCACCAGCTTGTAGGGGGAGTTTTCCCCCATCAGGTCCTGCATGATGGTGAACACCGTGGTGGTCTTGAGCATGGGCACATTGGAGGAGAAGCCCATGATGGCCAGGTTAACGGTATACAGACCGGTGTTGGTAACGATGCCCGCCAGAATGGAAGGCACCCCCAGGCGGGTCTGCAGGAAAGCTGTGACGAACCCGGCGCCGGACCCGGCCAAAAGGGCCAGGAACAGCCCCAGGAAGGGATGTCCGGCCACAGCGGCGGTGGCGGATACCGCGCACCCCAGGGTAAAGGCACCGTCGGTGGTCATATCCGCGATATTGAGCACGCGGAAGCTGAGGAACAGCGCCATGGCCACAAGAGAGTAAATGCAGCCCAGTTCCAGCGCGCTTTGAATGATGGCGATTGAAAACATGGTGGGCAGGACCTTCCTTTCGGGGAAAAATGGTTTTGACAAAGGCAAAAGCAGCGCCTTGCCTGCGGCGCTGCCTGCCCTTTGAGATGTAAGGGTTATTCCGCGGCGGTGACGACTTCCTTCAGGGTGCCGCCCAGAGAGGTGTAAACGGTGGGATCAACGCCCAGGGCCGCGGCAGTTTCGGTGTTGACGGTGATGATGCCGCCTTCCATCACATGGTATTCGGGGACGGTGCCGGTCTGCAGCACATCCAGGGCCATGTCGGCAGTCTTGGTGCCCAGGTCGGTGTAGTTGACGCCGCAGGTGGCCAGGGCGCCGGCGGTGACGAAGCTGTCGGCACCGGTGTAGTAGGGCACGCCCGCGTTGGTCAGGGTTTCGCTGACGGCAGCGGCCGCCGCCATGACCACGTTATCGGTGGGGGTAAAGACGGCGTCGGCCTTGTCGGCCAGGTTGGCCGCCGCGCTCAGCACCTCATCGTTGGTGTTGCCGGTGGCTTCCACATAAGCGATGCCCTTCTCATCCAGGTAAGCCTTGGCTTCCGCGATGGGAGTTTCGGAGTTGGGTTCGGAGTTGGAATACAGCAGGCCAACAGTCTGGATATCGGGGTCGGCGGCAAACATCATGTCCAGGATAAACTTGGTATCCAGAGCATCGGAGGTTCCGGTGACGTAGTCAATATCGGTGAGTTCGGCGGCCTCCGGGTCGGAGATGGCGGCGTAGATCACCGGGGTCTGGGAATCCGCCGCGGCGGTGGTCATGCACTGGGCCGCCAGGGAAGCGATGGGGATGATGGCGTCGTAGCCGTCGGAAACCACCTGGGTGCCGATCTGGTTCAGGGTGGTGGCATCGTTCTGGCCGTTGAAGTCCTTGTATTCGATGGTGATGCCCAGCTCAGCGGCCTTGGCATCCAGTTCCGCCTCGATGGCAGTGCGGATCTCATCCAGACTGGAGTGGTCCAGCTGCTGCACGATGGCGATGCGGTAACCGTCTGCGGAAGCGTTGTCGGCAGTGGCGGCGGAGGAGCCGGAATCGGCGGAAGAAGCCCCGCAGGCGGTGAAGGACAGGGTAAGAGCGGCGGCGGTCAGCATAGCGATGGTCTTTTTCATGGTAAGCATCCTTTCTTCAAAGCGAATTCTGTGTTTGGGACGGACGATGGTGTTCAGCGCCGCCATCGCTCTGCCAGACGGATGTGTTTCATGGTCAAAGCCCCCTTGTTCTGTGTTGGGTCTGTCTGTCATGGGCAAATAAAAACTGCCCCTGCACAGACCTGTCGTCTGTGCAAGGGCAGGAACAACTTCCTGTGGTGCCACCTTGCTTGCCGCGCTGTGCGCGGCCACTCTGCGGAGAGCAAACACTCCCCTGCCCTGTAACGGAGGCTTCCGTCAGCGGATACTCAGGCCAATGCCTTTTCCCCGAGCCCTCGGCGAACCATTTGTCTGCTTTGCTTTCCGCCCCGTTCCCAGCATCGGGGGCTCTCTGCAGGTGCGCCGGCAGTTTTACTTTCGCCTCATCGGTTTAGCTAATTAAAGCACAGTTCCACGGTTTTGTCAACACTTGCGCAAATTTTTTCGTTCAAATCACCAGTTAGCGGCTTCGGCTTCCCCGCTCTCCCTTTCGATGGGGGTATCCGGGTCAGCCGAGGGCACCAGGATGATCTTCTGGAAGTAGTCTGCGGCGGGCTGTTCGGAAGTCTGGTTGATCAGAATGCCGTTTTCTTCCGTATAGGGGCTTCCGCTGCCGTCCAGCGCCAGGAAATAGACATTGCCGGGGCCTTCCTCCCCGCCCTCATCCTCGGGTTCAGGGGTAGCGGTGGGTTCGGGGGCGGCGGTGGATTCGGGCAGTTCCTCCCCGCTGGCCAGGCGTTCCAGTTCGGCGGCCAGTTCGTCGGCTTCGGTCAGCTCCTGGTACAGGCCTTCGGCGTCCAGAGCGTCGCCGCCCGGCTGCTGTCCCTCACCGTCCACATCCAGGTAGACGCCCAGGATGGCACAGCCCTTGCCCGCTGCCGGGGTGGACCCGGTATTGACGGCCATGGCCAGGGTGGTCTGGGGGGCTTCGCCGTCGCCGTCCAGGTCCGCCGGGGTCAGCAGCACCTGTTCCGGGTCAAACATACCGAAGAAATTCTGGTCACCGTACTGGGCCCAGGCATTCTCAAAGGCAGCGTTCATCCCTTCGGTGCTGTCGGATGCGGACAGGGATGCCTGCAGGATGGAAATGGCGGTCTCGGCATTTTCCCCGAAGATGACGTTCAGGTCGTTCATGCCTTCCTCGCCGTTGTTCAGCAGGCGGCGCAGGCTGTAATACAGGCGGCCGCGGGCTCCCTCGGTGAGGGATTCGCTGTCCTGCATATTGGCCAGCAGATTGCGGGAAAGCGGGCAGGACAGTTCTTCCGGGTCCGCCTCCTCATCCATCAGGGTGAGCATCCCCTGCAGCGCCAGTTCGGGGTCATCGTCGGTGCCAAGGCCCACGATGGTGAACTTGCCGCTGTCCAGCTGGTCCTGGTTGTAATCCGCCAGCCAGTTCCAGTATTCCTCTTCTTCCTCGGTATCAAAGAGAGATTCACTGTTCCCGATGCTGCCCGTGTCGATGTACTGCTGCCAGGCCATGGCTTCGGCCGGGCCGCAGTCCTCCATCAGCACGTTGACGCCCTGGCTTTCGTGCAGGTATTGTACCAGCCCCTGCTTCATCTGCCAGGTCTGGGCGGTGTTGTCCGGTGCGCCGGCCAGGAAAACACGGTAGTTGCCGTTGCCGAAATCCTCCACAGTGATGCCCTCTTCCAGGTCCAGCGGGCTGCTGTTGCGGGTGAGGTACTCCTGCTTGTCGGTCAGTTCCAGGGCGGTTTCGGCGGTGGCGGCATCCTCGCTTTCCACATGGGCGGCAATGGCGTCTTCGGCGCTCATGCCTTCGTAGAGGAAGTCCTGCAGGATATCGCTGTTGGTCTGCCAGTCAGGGTCATACATGGTGCGGTTATCCATGCCGGTGCGCACGCCGTAGGTCCCATCCACCGGCAGGGACATCTGGTCCGCTTCCACCCCCAGGAAACCGGGCAGCTGCACCAGCAGCGCGGCGATCTCGCTCTTGGTGAAGTTGGTCTGCACCAGCGGCAGAACCGTGTTGAGCAGTTCGTCCAGTTCGGACACCGAGGCATGCTGGATCTGGTCCAGCACCGCCTGGATAACCGTACGCTGGCGCACAATGCGCTGCCAGTCGTTGTCGATGGAACGCAGGCGGGCATACTGCAGGGCGGTGTAACCGTCCAGATGGTTGAGCCCCGCGTGGACCTTGCCCACAATGAGCATGGAGTTGGAGGGGATCTCCCAGTTGAGGGCGGCGGCTTCGGTTTCGGTCAGTTCAATGTCGATGCCGCCCACCGCGTCCACGATCTGGACAAAGGAGTTGAAGTTGATGCGCACATAACGGTCCAGGTCCAGGTTCAGACACTCGGAGACCGTATCCATGGTCAGACGGGCACCGCCGTAGCGGAAGGTATGGGTGATCCAGTCATATTCGTCCTCATAGCCTTCCAGCAGAATGGGCACACCGGTGGCACGCTCGATGGATACCAGCTTGATGGTATCTTCCTCAATGTTCAAAGATACCAGGATCAGGCTGTCGGCCCGGGCATCCTCGCTGAATTCGGTGGTAGCCCGGGTGCCGTCCAGTTCATTCAGATGGGTGAAGGCATCAGCATCATTGACGGCTTCGGTTCGTTCGTCGGTGCTGATGAGCAGGATGTTCAGCACGTTGTCGTCCTCGAAGGGGCTGCCTTCCGGCATGATCATCTCGCCGTCGTTATGTTCCAGGCCGGTGCTGTCCAGGTCCTGGTCCTCGTCGGCACCGATGGTCCCCATGGAATCCACCGTGCCGTCATCGTAATGGATCAGATCCAGCTTGCCGTTGATGTACGCCACCGCCAGACCGGCCATGACCACCACCACGCACAAGATCCCCAACAGGACCCGCGCCCACAGAGGCAGGCGGCTCTTCTTGCGGGTCTTGGCCGGGGATTCGGCGGGCTGTTCCCCTTCGGCAGCGGTTTCTTCGGCGGCAGGCTTTTCCTCCGCAGCGGGGGCCTCTGCCGAAGCGGCGGGCTGTTCCGATTCTGCGGGGGCAGATTCCTTTTTCTCGGGTTCGTCAGATGCCGGTGAGGTTTCACCGGCAGGTGCTTCCCCGGTACCGGTCTTTTCTTCGCCGTTGGGGGTTGCCTCTTCCGCCCGCGGGGCATCAGGAGCCTCAGGCTTTTCTTCCGCCTGTTTTTCCCCGGCTTCCGGAGCAGGTTCCTGTGCCGGGGCTTCCTCAGCTGAGGACACCTCCGCCGGGACAGGTTCCGCGGGTTCGGAGGATTCTTCCCGCGGGGCGGGCGTTTCCGGTTCCGCCGCTGCTTCTGACGGTTCCGTTACAGGTGTGGATTCCTCCTGGTTGGGCTCAGCAGCCTCCCCGGTGGAATCCGGTTCAGACTGTGGTTGGTTTTGAACGGCCTTTTTTTCTTCTTCCTTCATGATGTTTCCTCAGTGGCGGCGGCGCAGACGGCGCATACCGGCTTTCAGACTGCAAGAGTAATACACGAATGCCAGCCCCGCAAACACGGTAGGAGCCAGCGCACGCCAGGTGAACCAGCCGTGCTGGATGGAATGGGCGCGCAGCGCCGCCAGCCAGACGGGGGCCATCAAAGCGGTGAGACCCAGGGGCAGAGCCCGCAGCAGGGCGTCCCGCCCGCGCAGGCAGAGCACAAAGGCCGCCGCGCAGAGCACGGCCAGCAGCACCAGGGGCCAGAAAAGCCCCTTTGCCTGCAGGGTATCGTAAACAAAGGCAATGATATTGCCCCAGGTCAGTTCAATGCCGTGCCAGGTATCGGCGGCGGTGCGCACCCCCATTTGGTGGATGGCATCCCCGATGACATTCTGCCCGGTGATGAGCCCGGCCAGGACCCATTTCAGGGCCCAGCAGACACCGTAGCCCACGCCCCAGCACAGGGACCCGGACACCACGGCGGCACACTGGCGGGGCCCGGCGCAAAGGCGCTGGGGCACGCACACCAGCCACACCGCCACCGGCAGGCCCAGGGTCAGGATGGGGGTGACCAGCAGATCACAGAAAGCGGTGGCGGTGCCCAGCACCACCAGCCCCACCGCCAGATCCGACGGCGTGCGGGGGCCGAAGCGTTTGTCCAGTACCCAGGCACAGCCCGCATAGGCCAGGAAAAAGGTGGTGAAAAACTGCACCTGCCGGGGCACGAAAAGGACGCTCACCGCCAGCTGGCTGAGGGCGAACCACAGCGCCGGGCGCCAGCCGGCCTGTTTCCACAGACGGGCCAGGACCAGGGCCAGCAGGGCGAAAAGCACCGCATACTGCACCAGACGAATCTGGCCGTAGGTCAGAAACGCCAGCAGCGGGCGCAGCCAGATCAGGTAGCCGTGCCAATAGCGGGCATAGGAGAAGGGTTCCAGGTCATCGGGCAGAGGGTCCCCGTTCTCCCGGGCCTGCAGATAGGTCTGCAGGTCGTCCTGCATGGATTCAAAGTTATCCACGTTGTAAGTAGTGCCGCGCATCATGGCGGTCAGCGGATCGGTCTCGTCCATAGCCGCGGCTTCAAACAGCATGATGGTGTCGGTGTAATTGTCCATCTGGAAGAGTTTGAACCCGAAATATTCCGGGTACAGCCCTTCTTCCTGCAAAAGCGGAACCGACCGGGCAATGTTGCGCCGCACCGGGGCGCCGGGCACACAGCAGGCCGCAAAAAGCAGCACAAAAAGCAGCGCAAAAGCGGCCAGAAAAGCCGCTGCCGCCCGCCCCAGAAACGCCGGGGCCGAACGTGAATTCTGCTGCACGGGCAGGGTCTCCTTTCCTGTGGGCACACAAAGGTGCATTATGCATCAGTATACCACACAAGCCCCCGCCAAACAAGTGAAAACCATGTGTGCAATCGTAAGCGTCAGCGGGCATCGGCCTGGCGGGAAACAGAAAGAACAATTCCCATTTCCCCCAGCAGCATGAGCAGACTGGTGCCCCCGGAAGAGAAGAAGGGCAGGCTGATGCCGGTGTTGGGGATGCTGTTGGTAACAACCGCGATGTTGAGCACCGCCTGCAGGATGACCTGGGTGACAAACCCCACCACCAGCAGCGCACCGAATTTGTCCCGCGCACGCAGGGCAATGCTCATGCCACGCAAAAACAGAGCCAGAAAGAGCAGCACCACCAGCGCCGCCCCCACAAAGCCCAGTTCCTCGCACAGGATGGAGAAGATAAAGTCGTTCTGGGGTTCGGGCACATAAAGGTATTTCTGCCGGCTGTTGCCCAATCCCAGCCCCACGATGCCCCCGGAAGCAATGGCATACAGGCTCTGGATGGTCTGATGCCCAGCACCCAGGGGGTCGGCAAAGGGGTCCAGCCAGGAGGAAAGGCGGCTGGTGGCATAGGGCACCAGGTCGGGCAGCAGCACCACCGCCGCCGCAATGGCCCCCACCCCCAAGGCCCCCGCCATGCCGAACCATTGCAGGCCGGTACCGCCCACAAACATGAGCACCGCCCCGATGCCCAGGATCAGCACCGTGCCGGAAAGGTGGGGTTCCAGCAGCATGAGCACCGCCACCAGCCCCAGCACCAGGGCAAAGGGCAGCACTCCGGTGGAAAAGCGCTTCATCCGGTCATGGTTCAGGGAGATGATGTGGGAAAACACCAGCACCACCGAAAACTTGGCGATCTCGCTGGGCTGCAGGGTGCCCAGGCCGGGAATAACGATCCAGCGCTTGCAGCCATTGTATTCCGGCATGAAGAGCACCACCACCAGCAGCACCAGCGAGATGCCCAGCAGCCACCAGGCCAGCTTGTGCCAGATGTGGTAATCCACCAGGGACGCGGCATACATGGCAATGACCCCCAGCGCCGCAAACAGCAGCTGGGGGCGGATGTAGGTGTAGGCGTCGCCCCGGCGGTAAAGGGCCACCGCGTACCCGGCGGAAAACAGCATGAGCAGGCCGTAAGACAGAAGCAGCAGAAGGATGGCCGCAAAGGGCAGGTCGAATCCGGGCTGCTTCATGGAATTGCGGGCCAGCTTTTTGGCAATGGACATGGACATACAAAAGCCCCCTTCCCCGCTTATTGTACGCGGGAAAGAGGGCTTTTAGTCAGCTGCGGGCCAAATTATGCCATCAGCCGATGGTGGTCAGGGTGGTGCCGGGGTAGTAATGCTGCAGGATCTGGTCGTAAGTCCAGCCGTTCTGGGCATAGCCGATGGCGCCCCACTGGCTCATGCCGCAGCCGTGGCCGTAGCCGTACACGTCAAAGATGAAGCAGTCCAGGCTGGCGTCGTATGTAACGGTGAAGCACTGGCTGCGCAGGCTGCGGCCGTCCACACTGCAGCCTGCGGTGAGCACTTCCCGGAACCAGCGGCCGGAACAGGTATCGTTGCCGCTGGCGTTGGGGCCGATCTGCATCTGGGTGACCCAGCCGTACTCGTTCTTGGACAGGATGGTGAACCAGCTGTTGGGGTCCACACCGGAAAGGTCCACGCCCATCTTTTCCAGAATACGGTCCTGCAAAGTCTGGCGGGAGACACGGGCGCAGCCGGTGTTGTAGCCGTTGGTGTTCCAGTTGGTGGCCACGCTCTGGTCATAGGGGCTGTCCACCGCCACCAGCCAGGGCCGGGCCCCGCCCCACACATCCTCCGAAGAAGCGGTGCCGGTGGAAGCAGAGGCAAAATACGGGGTGAAGCAGACCTGCCCGTTGTAGGTGACCAGCACATTGGCCACCTCCTGGGCGGCGGCCAGGGCCGCGCTGCCGGGGGTAGTGCCTGCCACGGAGGGATAGCCGCTCTGGCTGAGGATCCAGCTGTGGGTGGCCACGCACTGGGCCTTGTAGGCTTCCGCCGGGGCATTGGAACCCAGCTCGTTCTCGGCCACCATGGCCAGGCAGGTGACCAGGTCCATGGTCTGGGCAGTGTCGTTCATGGTCACGTTGATGGCGGCCGACGACGAGGCCCCTCCTGAACCGCCGGAAGAGGCGGAATCCGAGGAGGTGCCGTCTCCTTCCCCGCCGTCCGTGGAGGACGAGGAGGAACCGGTGGTGATGCTGTCGATGGTCACGGTCTGTTCCGGCAGCGAACCTTCTGCGCCCTGGTTGATGTCGGTTTCCGCTGCACCCGCCTGACCGGCAATGTCGGTCAGACCGGCCAGCAGGTCATCCGCCGAGGCGATGAGATCCTGGGTCTGCTGGGTGAGCTCCTCCAGGGAACTGTCCACCGTGGTGGTGGAGGAAGCGGTGCCGTTGTTCTGGCTGCCGCTGCCGCCGGTCCCCGCCCGCAGGCTGGTGAGGGTGGTGTAGCGTTCCATCTGGCTGCTGATCAGGGAGGTGCGGTCCGGGGCGGATTTGCCGTCGGCGGCATACTGCACCCCGGTGAGCAGGGCGTTCTCATTTTCCGAGAGGGTAGCGGTCAGGGCCGGGTCCTCGTCCTCCCGCACCAGGCGGCCGGTAACGCACAGCTGCACACCTTCGGTGCTGCTGTCCCCCACCAGGGTCAGGAAGCTCTCGCCGTCCGCTGCCGCAGAGGTGGTGTTGTACAGGCTGCGGGCGCCCATGTCCAGCACAAAGGCCAGATAGTCGTAATAGTTGGAAAGATCGGTGTACTGCGTGGGGTCAAAGGCGCCTTCCTCGCTGGAATCCAGGTAATACACCGCCGCCACCTTGCAGCGGTAGGCGGCCCCGGACACATACAGGGTAAAGCCGCTGTTGTCCTGAATGGCTTCCAGTTCTTCCAGTTCCGCCAGGCTGCCGCCCCATTCGATCACGGTGTTGGAAGGAGTGGTGCTGCCCAGCCAGTTTTCGGTAAGGAAAATGGAGGAAGCCGTTTCCGTCTGGCTGCGGGCATCCTGGGCGTCCTGGGCAAAGACGAACTGACCGTCCATGCCGGGCAGGGCCAGGTAGCCGGTAACGCCCTGGATCTGTTCCATGGCGCTGGCCAGATACTTTTCAGCGGTGGTGTCAAAGGTGGCGGTGCCGTATCCCTTGGGAGAAGGGCGCACCCCCAGGTCGTTATGGAAGAAGTACCAGACACCGCCGGCCCCCAGGCCCACCACCAGCAGGAAGCAGAGGAAAGAGAGTACCGCGTTGCGGCGGCGACGGCGCTGGGCTTTTTCGATGACCGCCAAACTGCGGTTCTTGGTGGCAGCGGCGTCGGGGGCACGACGGGTACGGGCGGAAGAAGGCCTGGCGGAAGCCGCCGACGCTGCCGGGGCGTCCGCCTTATCAAACAGCATGCTGGCCGCCTGCTGGAAATCCTCGGTGGAGCGGGGCGGTTCCTGCTCGTCGGCGGCCATAGCTGCCGCGATGGCCTGGGGATCAAGCCCGGCGGAGAAATCCGGGATCTCATCGTCCAGCAAAGAGGGCGCCGGCTGGCCCCGGGAGGGCGTTTCAGCGGCAGTCCGGGCCGCGCTGGAGCGCTGAGGCGCTGCCGGTCCCCTTGCCTGCCGGGAAGCGGCAGCCGCCTGGGGACCGGCGGTGGTAAAGTCCATGGGATCGGACTCCGCAGGGGTATCAAAGCCCAGGGCACGGGTCACCGATTCGGGGACCGGGGTGTCCTGCACAGCGGATTTGGCAAAGGATGCAGTCCCGGCGGCGGAAGAAGCCGCCGGTGCTGTGTCCGGCGTTTCAAAGGTGATAGTCCCAGTGGGGGCCGTCTCCCCTGCCGGGGCGGCAGGCCGGGTACGGCGGGGGGTGAAGCGTCCGGTGGTGGGCGCGGGGCGGGGCTGACCTTCAGAAGAAACGATCAGCAGCGGATGCTCGTGCCCGGGGCGGAAGGTGATGGCCGAAGCCAGGGGCTTGAGCCCCAGGGCACGGCGGCGGACCATATCCAGCAGGCTGTTGGCGATGGCGGCGTCGCTGTGGTCCGGGCTGACGGCAATGGCCACCGCCCCTTTCTTGTCGCACAGAAGCACAAAGGGGGCCTGCCCCACCGTGGCGGGCATATACACCACCGCGTAGTCCGCGCCGCCGTAGGACAAGGCCAGCTGGGCCCGGCCCGCGGCCGCCTGGACCACGTCGCCGGGGAATTTTTCCAGCAGGGCGGACGGAGTGACCAGTTTACGCACCGTGTCCCGGTCGGCCCAGGTCTGGGTGCCGAAGTCATAGGCGGCTTCGCTGTGTTCCAGGGGCTGCAGCTGGGCGCCGATCAGGCGTCCGGTGACCTCGTCCGCCGCCACCAGCAGGCGGCGCTTTTTCAGCAGCACTTCCAGAGTGGCCTGGGCCAGGCTGGTCTCGCCCTCGGCATACACCGCGTCGCCCAGGCGGGCCCGGAGTTTCTGGGTCCATTTTTCGCAGTAGTCGTTGGCCATGGCCTGGGACGGTGCGCTGACCTGCACGCAGACCGCAAACTCGCCGTCCCGTTCCAGCAGGCGCAGACCCGGGCAGCCTTCGGCCTGCACGGCCCGCAAAGCTGCGCGGACATCGGCGGCAGGCAGACCGAACACCCGCAGAATGCGCATTTGGCTCGATAGCATAGGGGGTTCCTCCTGTTGTGATGGATATAAGGTAAAGGGGAAAACTCCCCGTCTGATCAGAATTCAGGCACCGGGTCGTCCGGCCCCAGGCTCACACCGGAATCCGGCGGCAGCCCCAGGGCCATGCGGCGCAGCAGGTCCAGGGCATACAGGGCGGCCCGGGCGCGGATGACCGCCCGCTCCTGGTAGCCGCCCAGTTCCAGCCGCATGAGATGGGCGCGGCCGGTGCGGGCGTCGGCCCCGGCCAGGTAAACGGTGCCCACCGGCTTGCCTGGCAGCGCCCCGCCGGGACCTGCCAGGCCGGTGATGCCGATGGACAGGTCTGCCCCGGAGGCTTTCAGCGCCCCACGGGCCATGGCAACAGCCACCGGGCCGGAGACCACATTGCACCGTTCAATGAGCGCCGGGTCTACCCCCAGCAGGCGGTTCTTGGCCTGTTCGGCGTAGGTGACGAAGCCGAAGCCGAACACCTCGCTGGCGCCGGGGACGTTGGTGAGCTTTTCGGCCACAAGGCCGCCGGTGCAGCTTTCAGCGGTGGCGGCCTGAAGGCCTTTTTCCCGCAGGATACGCACCACCGTGTATTCCAGGCCGGGCACGTCGGTGTCGTAGGCGTTGTCGCCCAGGACCTTGCGGAACTCCGCAATGCGGGCCCGGCAGGCGGTTTCGGCCTCTTCGGCGGTAGCGGCCCGGGCGGTGACCCGGATCTCGCTTTCGCCGGTCTTGCAGTAGATGGCGGCGGTGGGGTTCTCGCTCTCAAAAAAGGGCGCCGCTTTGCTGGCGATACTGCTTTCGCCCCCCAGCACCCGCAGCGTCACCGAATGGATGGTGCAGTTCTGCCGGGCCTGCAAAGCCGGGCGGACCTGTTCGGCCCACATGGCCTTCATCTCCCGGGGGACACCGGGCATGAGCACCGCGGCGTGGCCCTGTTCATCCTCAAACCAGGCGCCGGGGGCGGTGCCGTGGTCGTTGGGGACCTTGTGCCCTTTTACCGGCACCATGGCCTGCTTGCGGTTGTTCTCGCTGGGGGTGCGGTGGGTGCGGCCGAAGAACTCCACGATCTTCTGCCATTCTTCCTCATCAAAGCGCAGCGTATCCCCGAAGGCTTCGGCCACCGTCTCCTTGGTCAGGTCGTCAGCGGTGGGGCCCAGCCCGCCGGAAAACACCAGCAGATCGCTGCGCTGCCGGGCCTGGGTCACCAGTTCCCGAAGGCGGCCGGGGTTATCCCCGATCACATGCTGGTGCAGCACCGAAATGCCCAGTTCGGCCAGTTCCCGGCTGAGGAACTGGGCGTTGGTATTGACGATATCACCCAGAAGAAGTTCGGTTCCCACACAGATGATCTCTGCGGTCATGGCTGTCGCCTCCGTATAATACGATCAAATAATAACAATTTGTATAAGAAATATCAGAATTCCGGCTGTTCCCCGATGCGCACGAAGATCTTTTCCACCGTATCGGCGGCCACCTGTTCCAGTTCGGCCAGGCCGGGCATCTGGGCTTCGGCGGCTTCGATCTCGGCCAGGGAGGGCTTGGTCTTGGGGTGGGGCGGGGTGAAGATGGTGCAGCAGTCCTCGTAGGGTTCGATGGAGGTTTCAAAGGTGCCGATCTTGCGGGAGATGGCCACAATGTCGGTTTTGTCCATGCCGATGAGGGGACGCAGCACCGGCAGGTTCTGGGCTGCGTCGGTGCAGGCCAGGGCCGCCATGGTCTGGCTGGCCACCTGGGCCAGGCTTTCGCCGGTGATCAGGGCTTCCATGCCGGTCTTGGAAGCCACCTTCTCCGCAATGCGCAGCATGCTGCGGCGCATGAGGACGGTGAACAGCGGGGCCGGGGCATGGTCCCGGATGTATTCCTGGGGCTTGGTGTAGGGCACCACACAGAGCAGGCAGTCCCCCACATACTCGGACAGCTCACAGGCCAGGGCGTGCACCTTCAGCTTGGCGCGCAGGCTGGTGTAAGGCGGGCTGGCAAAGTGGATGTGGTGCAGGGCCAGGCCGCGGCGGGCCATGCAGTAGGCCGCCACCGGGCTGTCGATACCGCCGGACAGCAGGTTCAGAGCCCGGCCGCTGGTGCCCACCGGCAGACCGCCGGCGGCTTCCACCTTGGGGCCGTGGATGTAAGCGCCCTTATCCCGGATCTCCACCATGATCTCCAGCTGGGGTTTGTGCACATCCACCCGCAGATGGTTGTGGCGGGACAGCAGGAAGGCCCCCAGTTCCCGGCAGATCTCCGGGCTCTTCATGGGGTATTTCTTGTCGGCGCGCTTGGCCTCCACCTTGAAAGTGCGCAGGCCCCGCAGCTGCTGGCCCAGATAGGCTTCGGCCGTCTGGCAGATGTCCTCAAAATCCTTGGTGCAGCAGACAGCACGGCTGATCTTGACGATGCCGAACACCTTGGAAACACGGCGGAAGGCTTCGTCCACATCCAGCCCCTCTTCCAGGGGTTCGATGAAAACGGTGCTCTGGGCGGAATGGACCTTGAAGGGGCCCAGGTCTTCCAGACGGTGGCGGATGCTCTTGGCAAGGCCGGCTTCGAACTTGCCGCGGTTCAGGCCTTTCAGGGTCATTTCGCCCTGGTAGGCAAGGATGATTTCTTTCATGCGGTTCCTCTCAATACAGTCGATATCAGATGTGCTGCAGCTCTTTCAGGCCGCTTTTCAGCCCTTCCAGCAGGGCGTCCACGTCCTCGGGGGTGTTGTCGGCGCAGAAGCTGATGCGCAGCGCGGTGTCGATGGTGTTGTCGTCACAGCCCATGGCGGTGAGGGTATGGCTGGGCTCGCCCTTTTCGCAGGCGCTGCCGCTGGACACATACACATGCCGGTCGGACAGATAGTTGAGCATGGTCTGGCTCTTGACGCAGTGCTGGCTGAAGTTGAGCACCTCGGGCACCGCGTCGGCGGGAGAATTGATGGTCACCTCAGGGATGGCGGCCAGGCCCGCCCGCAGCCGGTCGTTCAGTTCCTTCATATAAGCGGAGCGGGCGGCCATGGTGCGGGCCCCCTGTTCGGCGGCCACACCCAGGCCCACGGCATAGGGCAGGTTTTCGGTGCCGGGGCGCACGCCGCTCTCCTGCCCGCCGCCCAGGATGGGGGCGGTCCAGTGGTAGCCGCTGCGCAGATATAAAGCGCCGATACCCTTGGGGGCATGGACCTTGTGGCCGGAGACAGCCATGCTGTCGATATTCTTCAAAGGCACCCGCACCCGCAACCAGGCCTGCACCGCGTCCACATGGACGGCGCAGCGGGGGTTGCGTTCCTTGACCCCGGCGGCAAACCGGGCGATGTCCTGCCGGGCGCCGGTCTCGTTGTTGACGGCCATGCAGCAGGCCAGCACGGTGTTTTTGTCCACCGCCGCGATCATGGCGTCCATGTCCAGGGTGCCGTCGGGCCGGGGCATGATCTCGGTGACGGTGAAGCCCTGGTCCTTCAGCGCCCGGATGGGCAGCTGGACGCTGGGATGCTCGAACCCGGACACCACGATCTTATTGCCCCAGGCGCGGCGGGATGCCACCGCCCCCAAGATGGCCAGGTTGTTGCTTTCGGTACCGGTGGCGGTAAAGTACAGTTCCTTGGGCTGGCAGCCCAGCGTTCTGGCCACCTTGCCCCGGGCCGTGGACAGGGCACCGTGGGCCAGCACCGCCGGGTCGTACAGGCTGGAAGGGTTGGCCCAGTGGTGCAGCATGGCCGTGTGGATGGCATCCGCCACAGCCGGGTCCACCATGGTGGTGGCGGCATTGTCGAGATAATGCAGGTCAGCGTCAAAACGCATGGGTGTTCAGGACCTCTTTTCTTGGATTGAAGGCTTGCACCGGTCACAATGACACCGAAAAATGCGCAAACCGATACAGAATAGATTATAGCATGCCCCCGCGCCGGAACACAAGCGCAGGGGCCAAAAAATCACAGTTTTACCCTAAAAAATCGCCGGGAAAGGCAGAATTCTGTCTCTCCCGGCAGGAATCATTTTTGGTTTTATTCCCCGAAGTGTTCCACCACCGTCTTGAGCATCTGGCGGATGGGCAGCTGGTAGGGGCAGCGGGTCTCGCACACGCCGCACTCCACGCAGGCGCTGGCCTTCACCGGCAGGCTGTCATACCGTTCCCGGGCCCACTTTTCCAGGCCATAGCGGGCGATGTAGCCGTCGAACAGGAAGGCGCTGGGGATCTGGATGCCCACAGTGCAGGGGGCGCAGTAGTTGCAGCGGCGGCAGAACTGGGTGCCCAGCTCATCCCGCACCTTCTGGCAGGCGGCTTCCTCCTCAGCGGTGAGGGGGGCGGTGTTGGCGGCCCCCTCCAGGTTGGCGGCGAGTTCTGCGGGGTCCGCCATGCCGGGGATGGTCACCGTCACGTCGGGGTTGGAGAGCACATACCGCAAGGCCAGGCGGCCATCTTCAATGGCACCGCCCGCCAGAGGCTTCATATCAATGAAGCCCTTGCCCGCGGCGGCACACCGGGCGATAAGGTCGGCCCCTTGCTGTTCCACAATATTATAAGGGAACATGATGGTCTCGATCTCCTCCACTTCCAGGCCGCGCTCAAAGACGGCGGCCAGGTGGGCGGTCAGGCCGATGTGCCCCACCGTGCCTTCCTTCTTGGCTTCCAGCAGGGCTTCCAGGGCACCGCCGGGAGCCAGGATCTTTTCCAGGTTTTCCAGGCTGGGGTTATGGAACTGGTACAGTTCGATGTGGTCGGTGCGCAGGTTCTTCAGGCTTTCGGCCAGTTCGGAACGCATCTCCTCGGCGGTGAGGGCGCGGCACTTGGTGGCCAGCACGAACTCATCCCGCAGGCCCAGCTCTTCCAGGGACTGGCCGATCCAGCTTTCGCTGACGGTGTAGGCCCGGGCGGTGTCGATGTAATTGATGCCCGCTTCATGCACGGCTTTGAGCAAGGCACGGGCGCCCGGCTGGTCGATGCGCTGGATGGGAATGCCGCCGAACCCCAGGCGGGAGATTTTCAGTCCGGTCTTGCCCAATGGTACATATTGCATGGTGTAACGCCTCCAAAGCAATCATTTTATTATCTGGGTGCTATTATACCAGTTTTGCCCGCCGTTGTCAGCCGTTTTTGTTGACATCGGCCCCCGTGTGCGCTAGGATTATTCAAAAGACTTTATGGCGCAATGCCAGGGGGGTATGGGAAATGACATATGGATTTATCGGCTGCGGAAACATGGGCGGCGCAGTTGCCCGGGCGGTATGCCGGGCTGTGGACCCGCAGAACGTGGTGCTGGCCAACCGCACCCCTGCCAAGGCGCAGGCCCTGGCGGAAGAACTGGGCTGCCGCACGGCGGACAACGCCGGGGCTGCCGGGTGCGATTTTGTGTTCCTGGCGGTCAAGCCCCAGATGATGGCCGGGGCCCTGGCCGACCTGGTGCCGGTGCTGGACGCCCGCCGCAAGGCCAGGGAACGGTTTGTACTGGTGACCATGGCTGCCGGGCTGACCATGCAGCGCATTCTGGATATGTCCGGCGGTCAGGGGCCCGTCATCCGCATGATGCCCAACACCCCCGTGGCTTTGGGCGCGGGCATGATCCAGTATTGCAGCGCCCACGTAGCCGAAGCCGACCTGGACGCCTGGCTGCAGGCCATGGCTCCGGCGGGACGTCTGGACGAGGTGCCGGAATCCCTGATGGATGCGGCCAGCTGCGTTTCCGGCTGCGGGCCGGCCTGGGCGTACCAGTTCATTGAAGCCCTGGCCGACGGCGGCGTGGCTGCCGGTCTGCCCCGGGCCAAGGCCCAGGAATACGCCGCCCAGATGCTGCTGGGCAGCGCCCGCATGGTGCTGGAAAGCGGACAGCATCCCGGCGCCCTGAAGGACGCGGTGTGCAGCCCCGGCGGTTCCACCATCCAGGGCGTGCGCCTGCTGGAAGAGCGGGCCTTCCGCGGTGCCGTGACCGACGCGGTGCTGGCCGCCTATGACAAGACCAAGGAGATGGGCAAGGGCTGAGTCCCCCGCCCTTTTGGAAAGAGGAATAACATGCGTATCGTCATCAAGATCGGCACCAGCACCCTGGCCCACGCGGGCGGGCGGCTGAACATCCGCCATACCGAGGAACTGGTCAAGACCTTCAGCGACCTGAAAAACGCCGGGCATGAGATCATCCTGGTGTCGTCGGGCGCCATCGGCATGGGCGCAGGCAAACTGCAGATCGACCGCCCCACCGACATGCCCACCAAACAGGCGGCGGCATCAGTGGGCCAGTGCGAGCTGATGTACACCTATGACCGGCTGTTCACCGCCTACAACCACACGGTAGGCCAGATTCTGGTCACCCGGGAGGACTTCAACACCCCCACCCGGCTGATGAATCTGGAAAACACCATCTACCGTCTGCTGCAGCTGGGGGCCATTCCCATCATCAACGAAAACGACAGCGTGGCCACCGAAGAGATCGCCGTGGGCGACAACGACACCATGGGCGCACTGGTGGCCAAGTACATGCAGGCGGACCTGCTTGTGCTGCTCAGCGACATTGAGGGCCTGTACACCGCCGACCCCCACACCCATCCGGACGCGGAACTGATCAGCAACGTGCCCGAGATCACCCCCGAAGTGGAAGCCCTGGCCGGCGGTGCCGGCAGCAAGCTGGGCACCGGCGGCATGGCCACCAAGATCATGGCCGCCAAGCTGGCCACTGCCGCCGGGGTGGATATGGTGATCGCCAACGGGGCCAACGCCCTGGTGCTGTATGATATCGTGGCGGGCCACCCGGCGGGCACCCGTTTTGCGGGACATCCCCGCCGCTGACCCATGTAAAAGGAGGTAATGACCCATGACCACCCGTGAGATCCTGCTCAATGCCCAGGCCGCCCGCCTGCCCCTGGCCCTGGCCAACAGCGATGCCAAGGACGCCGCCCTGGAAGCCATGGCCGTGGCCCTTGTGGCGGCCCAGCAGAGCATTCTGGAAGCCAACCGCCGGGATCTGGAAGCTGCCCGGGGCCGGGTGAGCGACGTGATGCTGGACCGCCTGGCCCTGACCCCCACCCGCCTGACCGACATGGCCAAAGGCATGCGGGAAGTGGCCGCCCTGCCCGACCCGGTGGGCGCGGTGCTGCGCAAGATCGTGCGGCCCAACGGCATCCTGATCGAAAAGACCGCCGTGCCCATGGGCGTGATTGCCATCATCTACGAAAGCCGCCCCAACGTCACCTCCGACGCGGCTGCCCTGGCCATCAAGGCGGGCAGCGCCTGCGTGCTGCGCTGCGGCCGGGATGCCTGGGCCACCTGCCATGCCATCGTGGAGGCGCTGCGCCAGGGTCTGGTGAAGGCGGGCCTGCCCGAAACGGCGGTCAGCCTCATCGAGGACACCACCCACGCTTCGGCCAACGAACTGATGACCGCCGACGGGCTGGTGGACCTGCTGATCCCCCGGGGCGGTGCCGGGCTGATCCGCGCCTGTGTGGAGAACGCCACCGTGCCCTGCATCCAGACCGGCACCGGCATCTGCCACATCTATGTGGACAAGGCCGCCGACCAGGAGATGGCCTTGAACATTGTGGAGAACGCCAAGACCAGCCGTCCCAGCGTCTGCAACGCAGCGGAGGTCTGCCTGGTACACAAGGACATCGCCGCCGAGTTCCTGCCCAAGCTGAAACAGCGGCTGTGCGAGGACCGCGCCGCCAACGGGATGACTCCCGTGGAGCTGCACTTGGATGAGCAGGCTGCTGCCATCATCCAGGGCGTGTCCGCCGGGGAGCAGGATTTCGACACCGAGTATCTGGATTACAAAATGGCGGTGGGCGTGGTGGACAGCCTGCAGGCGGCCATTGAACACATCGGCGCCCATTCCACCCACCACAGCGACGCCATCGTCACCGCCGACGAGGAAGCCGCCGCCCGCTTCACCACCTGTGTGGACAGCGCCGCGGTGTATGTGAACGCTTCCACCCGCTTTACCGATGGCGGCGAGTTCGGCCTGGGCTGCGAGATGGGCATTTCCACCCAGAAACTCCACGCCCGGGGTCCCATGGGCCTGGCGGAACTGTGCACCTACAAGTACATCGTCCACGGCATCGGCCAGATCCGCGGCGGTGCGGCGGCCAAGCTGGTACAGGGGTGCTGAGCTTTCCTTTTTAAATGCAACTGCCTGAAACGGGCATCCGGTTTTTTTGCCGGGTGTCCGTTTTTTGTGTCTCTACACCCAAAATGTGCTATACTTTTCCTGATCCCTGTAACCTTCCGCCCCGGACCGCGCTTATAGGGGTGAAAGCCCCTGTATACCGAAAAGATGAGAAAGAAAGGAGAGGGTCTCCTTGGATGACACCCTCATTGTGGACCTGTACCTGGCCCGGGATGAAACCGCCATCCGCCAGACCAGCGACAAGTTCGGTCCCCGCCTGCGCGCCCTGGCTTACGACATCGTGCGGGATCGTCAGACCGCCGAGGAATGCGAGAACGATACCTACTGGGAGGCCTGGAAGGCCATCCCGCCCCACGAACCCCGCAGCTACCTGTACAACTTTCTGGCCCGCATCACCCGGCATCTCTCCCTGGATTTCTGCCGCCGGCGGGACAGGCTCAAGCGCAAGGCCTTTGTCTGTGAACTCAGCGCCGAGATGGAACAATGCCTGCCCGCCCCCGACGATGTGGAATGCCGCCTGGACGACATCGCCCTGGGCCGGGCCATCAATGATTTTCTGGCCGGGCTTTCCCCGGAGAAGCGGAACATCTTTGTGCGCCGGTACTGGTATCTGGACCCGGTGGCCTCCATTGCCCGGCGGTATTCCCTGTCCCAGAGCAATGTCAAGACCACCTTGTTCCGGTGCCGCAAACAGCTGCAGGAACATCTGGAAAAGGGGGGATTTGAGCTGTGAGAGGCTTTGATCTGCTGGACAAGATGGGGCTGATCGAACCCGCCTATGTGGAAGCGGCGGAAGCGCAGCCCAGACGGCGCCCCCCTGTCTGGCTGAAATGGGGTGCTGCAGCGGCCTGCCTGGCCTTGCTGGGATATCTGGGTGCCGGGCTTTTGCCCCAAGATTCCCCGGAAACCATCCCGGCTCCCTCTTCTTCCCCCACCCGGGACCCGGACCTGCCCCTGCTGACCCTGCCGGACACCTTGAGCGGCGGTATGGGCTTTGAGGGTCTGATGGCCTATGACATCTCGGAACTGGTGAACAACAATCCCTGGACCGGGGACATGAATCTGACCACTCTGCCGGTGTTCCGCAATCCCATCACCTACGAAACGCCCTTCCACATGCCCGTGGGCACCGACCTGGAAGCCATGCACTCCCTGCTGCTGGATGTTGCCGGGCGGTTCGGTCTGGAGGAAGCCGACCTGACCATTACCGACAACGCCTACGACGAACAGCACAAAGCCGCCATTCTGGAACAGATGGAACAGGCCGGACTTACCGACATACGGGAAGAATACTTTACCCCCACCCGGCTCATGGCCGAAGGGGACGAGGCATCCATTGACGTGGACCTGAATATGGTTGCCGCCATCTGGTTGGACCCCGCACTGCCCCTGCCGGCGGAATATCCCCTTTCCCGGTATGCTTCCTGTGAGGAACTGGCCCGCACCGCCCAATATCTGTCGACCGCCTATGCGGATGTGCTTGGCATGGCACAACCGGTGGCGGACATCTCCGGTGGTGATTACAGCTTTTCTGGGCAACAGATCGGCTACATCCTCTCCTTCTATGAGGGTTCCGGCAGTGACACCGACCGTATTCTGGCTTACAATTTCCGGCAGGTCAGCTTCTACGGCAATGACGAAGGTGAACTGTATCTGGTACGGGTACGCTGGCCGGACCTGAGCCAAAAACTGGGGGATTATCCCATCATCACCGCCGACCAGGCACGGGAACTGCTCACCGAAGGACACTACCTGACCACCGTCCCCTGTGAAATGCCGGGTGAGGAGTATATCCGCAAGGTGGAACTGATCTACCGCACCGGCACCGAAGAGGAATGCTGGATGCCCTACTACCGTTTCTGGGTGGAGGTGAACGACATCCCGGAAGCGTCGGACCAGGCCCCCGGCCTGAAAACCTACGGCGCCTACTATGTGCCCGCTGTGGCGGAGGAATACCTCACGGAGCTGCCTCTTTGGGACGGAAGTTTCAACTGAACAGAGCACTTTTGTGGAAAACAAAACCACCCGGACCAACTGGTCCGGGTGGTTTTTATGTTTTATGGGAGCCTTACAGGCATCAGCCCAGGTTCATGTCCACGTTGGCGTTGATGCCGTTGACGCGGCCGGTGCTGGTGTACTGCCAGATGTTGTAGCTGTAGGCAAAGTCCAGAGTATCGCGGTACTGGGCGATCCAGATGCGGTACTTGCTGATGTTGGCAAAGTTCAGCGAGTTGTAGAACCAGCTGGCGTAGGAGTAAACGCCCGCGCTGTATCCGGCGTTGCGGATGGTCTCGCAGAAAGCCACGGCGCAGGCGGTGCGCTGGGCGGCGCTGATGTTGTCGGCGCGGCCGGTATCCCCGGCCACCTTCTCGGTGTCATAGTAGACGCCGTAGGGCAGGCTGTAACCCTGCACCAGGCTCAGCACCATGCTGGCTTCTTCCACTGCTTCGGCCTCGTTGACAGCCTGGCTGTAGAAGTATACGCCAACCTTGATGCCGGCGGCGGTAGCGCCCTGGATGTTGCGGCGGAAGGTGGAGTCTTCCACCAGCGCGCCGCTGCCGTAACCGCGGTAACCCACGCGGATGATGGCGAAGGTGATGCCGTCAGCCTTGACGGCGTTCCAGTCGATGGTACCCTGGAACTTGGAAACGTCGATGCCGCGCTCCTTCTGGCCCAGAACGCCGGAAGAACTGAAGGTGTAGACGTTGCCGTTGATGACCTGGGTGCCGGTGACCGGCTGATGGGTGGCAGGATCGTAGTAATACTGCTTGCCGTCGATGTTCTGCCAGCCGGTGTACTCATAAATGGTCTCGGTCTTGGCTTCCACGGCAAAACCGTAATCGCTCAGTTTGCCGGCCTCGATCTGATCGGGCCAGTCGGCGTCAGTGGGCTTCGGGGTAGCCGTAGGCGTCGGGGTGGCAGTAGGCGTGGGCGTGGGAGTGAGCGTGGGAGTTGCGGTGGGGGTCGGCGTCGGGGTGGCCGTAGGTGTGGGGGCCGGGGTCGCCGTGGGAGTGGGCGTCGGCGTGGTCGGGGGGGTGGGGCTGGGCGTGGTGGTCTCATCGGGAGTTGCCGTGGGCTCCGTGCTCTCGGTGGGCGCGGGAGACGCAGTCCCTTCGTCCAGCGGCACCGGAGAAGCCGTCCCCTCTTCCGCCAGGGTCACGATGGTGTTCAGACCGGACAGGCCCAGGGGTTCGATGGACACGCTGCCCGGAACCACCGAAGCGGTGCGGGTGCCGCTGTCACGGATGGCGCCGTTCAGTTCCTGGGTGCCGTCCTTGTACACAGGCTTGTAACGGCTGACCGTGCCATCTTTCAGCATCAGATGGCCGTCACTGCTCAGGGTTGCGGTGTAGGTGGTCTTGGTGCCGATCTCTCTGGCAGAGCTTTCGGCATAAGCCACGGTATCGGTCAGTTCCTCCGCAATGGGAGCGCCGCTGCCCTGGCCGTAGGCTGAGTCTTCCTGGCTCTCGTTGACCTGGCTGGACTGGACGATCTTATCCTTGACCGCCTCGATATCCGCCTTGTACTCGACCTTCTCGTCCACAGTGACGGTCTGGGCTTCGGGCAGGATGTACCCTTCGGTCTCGGTCAGGGCCACGGTGTATTCGCCGGGGTCCACCTCTTCCGCCAGGGCGGTGCCGGTGGCGGTATCCAGTTCATATGTAGTCTCGTTGCCGTCCTTATCGGTGACGATCACATTCATGGGCACGCCGGTCAGCGGGGTACGGCCGTCATTGGCTTCCTCGCCATCCTCGGTCTTGGGGTCTTCCGTCGGTTCGGCCCCGGTGTCCTCCTGCGCTTCCGTATCGGTCACCGCGTACAGCTGCACACCGATATCCTGCTGCACCACGGTAACTTCCATCTCGATTTGGATCTCCGGTTCCGGGGTGGCAGTGGGGGTGCTTTCGGGGGTGGCGGTGGGAGCAGCCGGCGTGGCGGTGGGTTGTGCGGAGCTGGCCGAAAAATCAACGCCGCTCAATCCTGCCGCCATGGCACCGATGCCCAAACTTGCGCAAAGCAGGACCGCCGTACCGCCGGCGATCAGCTTGTACAACGGCAGACGGGCCATGGTGCTGCCGGAAAAGTACTTCATAGGGTTCTTTTTTGCCATTTTGATTCCTCTTCGTTGTTTTTATGTCCATGCAGATGTCTGTACTTTATCAGGATACAATTCTAATCATACACGAAAACAGGGTACAAATGCAAGCCCCGCCCGCCAGAAAGATGTAAAACTTTCATCGTAATGGCGTCACTATTTTTGTTATTCTTCCACATTTTGGGTCTTTTTGGCGTTTGAGCGGAGAATTTGTGCCACTTGTAGTGGCCGCCCGCATTGCCTTTGTGCGGGCAGGCATGCTACAATGATTTGGGTCCTTGCGCGCCCTGATCATATAAGAAAGGAAGTACCCTCTATGCGGCCGGATGTGGCGGATTTTTACAGCGGCATCAGCTTTGACGCATACCGCCTGCTGGGGGCGCAGCCCGCAGGACAGGGCTGGCGTTTTACCGTCTGGGCGCCCCATGCCCGCCGGGTACAGGTGCTGGGCGACTGGAACGGCTGGGACCTGTGGCAGGGTACCGAACTGGCCGCCTGCGAGGACGGACTTTGGCGGGGAATCGTCCCCCAGGCGCAGGAAGGCCAACTGTACAAATACAATATCCTGGGGCCGGACGGCCTATGGCAGATGAAGCCCGACCCCTTCGCCTTCGGCTGTGAAGCCCTGCCCGGCACGGCCAGCCGTCTGCTGCGGCCGGAGTATCCCTTTACCGACGGTGACTGGCTGGCCGGGCGGCGCTTTCTGCCCGAAACGCCCTTGAACATCTACGAACTGCACGCCCCCAGCTGGCGGCGCCACTGGGACGGACGGTATTATTCCGGCGGGGAACTGGCCGACGTGCTCATCCCCTATTTGCTGGAAAGAAACTTCAACTGTGTGGAACTGATGCCTCTGGCCGAGTATCCCTTTGACGGCAGCTGGGGGTATCAGGGCTGCGGATACTTTGCCCCTACCGCCCGATTGGGCGGCTTTGCCGGGGTGGCAGAACTTATCGACCGGCTGCACGGCGCCGGCATTGCGGTGCTGGCAGATTTTGTGCCGGTGCATTTTGCCCCCGACCCCGACCGGCTGGCTTTGTGGGACGGCGCCCCTCTGTACGAGGCAGGCCCCAGCGACTGGGGCAGTCTGCGCTTTGACCTGACCAGCGGACCGGTGCGCAGTTTTCTTTTGAGCGCAGCGGCATTCTGGCTGTATGTGCTGCACTGCGACGGCCTGCGGGTGGATGCAGTGGGCCACGCTCTCTACCGCCCCCAGGATGCCGGGGAGGCCCGGGCGGCGGCAGAATTCTTCAAGACCCTTACCGGCGGGCTGCATGCCCGGTTCGGGCCGGTGCTCCTGGCGGCGGAAGACACCGCCGGGGCGCTGAATGCCGCCGTGCCCACCGACCGGGGCGGGCTGGGCTTCGACGCGGTGTGGGACAGCGCCTGGGCCAGGGATGCCTTGGGCTTTTTTGCCTGCCCGCCCCAGCGTACCGACCGTTTCGCCGCCCTGCTGCGGGACCCCGGCCCCGGCACCGCCGTCAACGCACTGAGCCATGACGACAACGCCTGGGGCAGCGGTTCGGTGTGGTGGCAGCTGCCCGGCACCGGAGAGGAAAAATTCCGTCAGATGCATGTGCTGTATCTGATGCAGTTTACCCGGCCGGGCCGCCCTCTGACCTTTATGGGAGGAGAATTCGGCCAGACCCTGGCCTTTGACCCTTATAAGGAAATGGACTGGGCCTGCCTGGGGCATCCCCTGCACCGGGATATGGACCGCTACACCGCCGCCCTGGGGGAACTGTACCACACCCATCCCGCCCTGCACCGGGGGGATTTCCGCCGGATATGGCAGGACAGCCGCCGTCTGGCCCTGGGTTATCTGCGGCAGGCGGAAGGAGAACGGCTGCTCTGCCTGTTCCATCTGGGGGACTATCCCCTGGAAACCGCCATCCCGGCGGAAGGTGCAGCCCATGCCCGTTTGCTGTTCGCCGCCGGCCCGGTGGAGGAAAGCCCGCTGCAGGCCCGCGGCGGCGCATTTGTGCTGCATCTGCCCCCCATGTGCGGTGCAGTCTATGCTTTATATTGACATTTTCACCAAAATGTGTATACTATTCTTGGACATAGAAACAGGGGCGCCGAAAGGCTGAGATCCGAAAGGAGTACCCTTTAACCTGATCCGGGTAATGCCGGCGTAGGGAGTTGACGGGACATTTGGTCCCATCATACGGAAGCTCGCGCGCCCGCATGCAGGTTTTGCCTGCCGGGCGCGCTTCTTGTTTTTATGGACTATTATCGTTTTGAGGAGTGTTCCCCATGTCCAAAACCGTCTCCAAAACCCGCATCCTGGTCGAGTGTGCCCTGATGATTGCCCTCGGCACCGTGCTGGCCAACATCAAGATCTTTGAGCTGGCCAACGGCGGCTCCATCACCCTGTTCAGCATGGTGCCCTTCATCCTGGTGTCCTTCCGCCACGGCGTGAAGTGGGGCCTGTTCACCGGCTTTGTGAACAGCCTGCTGCAGATGCTGCTGGGCTTCTATGCCCCGCCGGCCCCCGGCCTGCTGCCCCTGTTCGGCATGATCATGCTGGACTATGTGCTGGCCTTCACTCTGCTGGGCCTGGCCTCCGTTTTTGCCAAGCCTTTCTCCAACCGTCTGGTGGGTGTGGGCGTCGGCACTGCCGTGGTCTGCATCATCCGCTTCCTGTGCAGCTTCCTGTCCGGTGTGCTCATCTGGGGCAACCTGTCCGAAGGCCTGCCCGCCTGGACTTACAGCCTGGGCTACAACGCCAGCTACATGCTGCCCGAAACCATCCTGACCGTGGTGGCCATCGTTCTGCTGTACAAAGCTGCCCCCAAACTGTTCGTGATGGAATGATCTCTTCCTATTATATATAGGAAACAGGACAAGCCTTTCCGCCGGTGTGCACTTTTTGCGCACCGGCTTTTGCTTTATCCGGGGCTTGCGGCATCCTTTCATCAATGCTACCATAGAACCAACACGAAAGGAGGCCGCCCCATGCCCCACACCCGCGAAGAGATCCTGGTCCGTCTGCAGGAGATGGCCGAGCCGGCATATGCCCAATTTTCCGCCAAGCTCATCCCCGACCCGCCGCCCATTCTGGGGGTGCGGCTGCCCCGGCTGCGGACCATGGCCAAGGAGCTGGCCCGGGACCTGCCCCGGGATGACGGCCTGTGGCAGGCCTTGGAAGGCCCTTATCTGGAACAGGCCATGCTCCACGGCATGCTCATCGGGGCTGCAAAGCTGAGCGACCAAGAGCGGCAGCGCCGTTTGGAAGGCTTTCTGCCCCGGGTAACCAACTGGAGCATCTGCGATTCCACGGCTGCCTCCTGCAAATGGATGGCCAAGACCCCGGACTTCTGGCTGCCCTGGCTGGAAGCTCTGGCCCGCAGCGACGAAGAATTTACCGCCCGGTTCGCCCTTGTCTGCCTGCTGGACCACTACACCGGCACCCCGGAAGGCCGCCGCATCACCCTGGATGCCTGTTCCGCCGCCCTCTGCCCCGCCCTGTATACCCGGCTGGGAATCGCCTGGGCGGTAAGCGTGGTGGCTGTGAAGGAGCCGGAGCTGGGGCTTGCCTACCTGCAGACGGATACCTTGGACGATTTCACCCACAACAAATCCATCCGCAAAATCTGTGAGAGTTACCGCAGTACCCCCGATTACCGCAGCCGGGTCCGTGCCCTGCTGCGGGGCACAGTTGCGGGACGAAAAGGTCGTTAAACTTCTGACGTTGTGAATCACCCGGTTTGGCAAAATGACCAAACCGGGCATTTTTTCGCCAACGGAGGCTCTTCAGTGGGGTGAAGCGGCAGCGTGAAAAAGTTGATTTTCTTATGAAAAAAGTTGAAAAAATGTTTCAACCTTTTCCGTTTTCGGGATTCGATCTGATTTACCCGGAAATTTTATTTCATACAAAAACCGTTTTTTCGTCATTCCGCCAATTTTACGGTAAACATCTTTCATTTTTGTGACAATTATGTTAATATACATTTAACAAGCTGTTCAGTGGGCAGGAACCAGTGTCCGGTGAACAGGATTGGAACGCTTCCATATTTTAGGAGGAATGCTTTTATGATGAAATTCTTGCAGAAGCTCGGCAAGGCTCTTATGCTGCCCGTTGCCGCGCTGCCCGTCTGCGGTATCCTGATGGGCCTGGGCTATGCACTGGCTCCGGCTGCCATGGGTGCTGAAGGCGCCACCACCGGTCTGGCTTACACCGCCGGTTTCATCCTGATCAAGGCCGGCGGCGCCTTGATCGACAACATGGCCTGGCTGTTCGCCGTTGGCGCTGCCGTTGGCCTGTCCGACGACCATGACGGCACTGCCGCTCTGGCCGGCCTGGTCAGCTACCTGATGATGACCCAGCTGCTGAGCGTGGGCGTTGTCAGCGCTCTGCCCTTCATGAACCTGACCGAGGGCACTTCCACCTACATCGCTTTCCAGAAGACCGCCGGCAACGCCTTCATCGGCATTCTGGCTGCTATCATCGGCGCTGCTTGCTACAACAAATTCAAGGGCGCTCAGCTGCCTGACTGGCTGGCCTTCTTCAGCGGCAAGCGCTGCGTGGCCATCGTCACCGGCCTGGTCTCCATCATCGTTTCCGTCATCCTGCTGTTCGTCTGGCCCATCATCTTCAATGCTCTGGTCATGCTGGGCGACGCCATCGTGGGCATGGGCGGCATCGGTGCCGGTCTGTACGCCTTCTTCAACCGCCTGCTGATCCCCACCGGCCTGCATCACGCTCTGAACAACGTGTTCTGGTTCGACACCATCGGCCTGGGCGACCTGACCCATTACTGGGCCGGCGAGACCTCTGCCGACGTCTCCTGGAGCCTGGGTATGTATATGTCCGGCTTCTTCCCCTGCATGATGTTCGGTATCCCCGGTGCTGCTCTGGCCATGGTCCACACCGCCAAGAACAAGAAGGCCGCCATCGGCCTGGTCACCTCCGCTGCCATCTGCGCTTTCGTCTGCGGCGTTACCGAGCCCTTCGAATTCGGCTTCATGTTCCTGTGCTTCCCGCTGTACGTTGTCTACGCTCTGCTGTACGGCATCTTCACCGTAATCACCTACTACGTCGGCTTCCGTGCAGGCTTCAGCTTCTCCGCCGGTCTGACCGACCTGGTCTTCT
>CALXHS010000069.1 GCA_944388165.1 uncultured Gemmiger sp.
ACGAACAGATGTTTCAGCAACTGGTAACCATCGTACCCTGGAACTTTGTCGCGGCCATCTGCAACCTGCTGATCCAGATGTGGCTGATCAAGAAGTTTTTGTTCAAGCCGGTGCAAAAGGTGCTGGCCCAGCGCCAGCAGATGGCCGACGCCCAGATTGCGGACGCCGAAAAGGCCCGCACCGAGGCCGAAGCCATGCGCACCGATTATGAGCAGCGGCTGGCTGCCGCCAAGGAGGAAGCCGCCCAGCTGGTGCAGAATGCCACCCGCACCGCCCAGCTGCGCAGCGAGGAGATCGTGCGCCAGGCGCGGGCCGACGCCGCCAGCATCAAGACCAAGGCGGACGCCGACATTGCCCAGCAGCGCAAGAAGGCCATCAATGAGGTCAAGGACGAGATCGGCGGCATCGCCATGGACATTGCTTCCAAGGTGGTGGAGCGCGAGATCGATCCCAAGGTCCATCAGGACCTGATCGACGAGTTCATCAGGAATGTGGGTGACGCATCATGACCGACGTGGGCAAGATGTACGGCGGCGCGCTGTATGAACTGACCGCCGAAGAAGGGTGCGAAGAAGCGGCGCGCGGCCAACTGCGGGAAGTAGTGGCCCTGCTGCGCGATAATCCCGATTATGAAAAGCTGCTGTGCACCCCCAGCATCCCCAAAACCGAGCGCTGCGCTTTGCTGGACGAGGCGCTGCACGGCCGGATCGAACCCTATGTGCTGAATTTTCTGAAGATCCTGTGCGAAAACGGCACCCTTCGGCAGCTGAGCAGCTGCGAGAAGGAATTTACCGCCCGCTTCAACCAGGCCCGGGGCATTCTGCCCGCCCGGGCGGTGAGCGCGGTGGCCCTTTCGGACAAGGACGCCGCCCGCCTGAAGGAAAAGCTGGAAAGCCTGACCGGCAAGACAGTGGACCTGACCCTGGCGGTGGACCCCGCCTGCCTGGGCGGTATCCGCCTGGAAATGGACGGCGTGCGGTTTGACGGCACTGTGGAAGCCCGCCTGACACGGCTGCGGCATGATCTGGAGAATATCGTATTGTAAGGGAGCGAGAGCATGCAACTGAAACCCGAAGAAATCACAAAAATCATCAAATCGCAGATCAAGCACTACGAAGCCCAGATCGAGCAGAGCGAGACCGGCACCGTCATTCTGGTGGGCGACGGCATCGCCCGGGCCAGCGGGCTGGAAAAGTGCATGAGCGGCGAATTGGTGGAATTTGAAAACGGCACCTACGGCATGGCCCAGAACCTGGAGGAGAACACCGTCTCCATCGTTATGCTGGGCAGCGACGACGGCGTGCGGGAAGGCAGTGTTGTCAAGCGCACCGGCAAGGTCGTCAGCGTGCCCGTGGGCGAAGCCATGATCGGCCGCGTTGTCAACGCCCTGGGCCAGCCCCCGGACGGAAAGGGCCCTATCGACGCCGCCGAGTACCGTCCCATCGAAAGCCCGGCCCCGGGCATCATCGACCGCCAGCCGGTCAATGTGCCTCTGCAGACCGGCATCAAGGCCATCGACAGCATGATCCCCATCGGCCGTGGCCAGCGTGAGCTGATCATCGGCGACCGCCAGACCGGCAAGACGGTCATTGCTACCGATACCATCCTGAACCAGAAAGGCACCGGCGTTATCTGCATCTACGTGGCCATCGGCCAGAAGCAGAGCACCGTGGCCCAGCTGGTGAACACCCTGGAACGGGGCGGCGCCATGGACTACACCATCGTGGTCAGCGCCACCGCCAGCGAACTGTCCCCCGTGCAGTACATTGCACCGTACGCGGGCTGCGCCATGGGCGAATACTTCATGCAGCAGGGCAAGGACGTGCTGGTCATCTACGACGACCTTTCCAAGCACGCCGTGGCTTACCGTGCCCTGAGCCTGCTGATCCGCCGTCCGCCGGGACGTGAAGCCTACCCCGGCGACGTCTTCTACCTGCACAGCCGTCTGCTGGAACGCGCTGCCCGCATGAGCAACGAAAAGGGCGGCGGCAGCCTGACGGCCCTGCCCATCATCGAGACCCAGGCCGGTGACGTTTCCGCCTATATCCCCACCAACGTCATCTCCATCACCGACGGCCAGATCTTCCTGGAGAGCGAACTTTTCCACTCTGGCGTCATGCCCGCGGTCAACCCCGGCATCTCGGTGTCCCGTGTTGGCGGCAACGCCCAGATCAAGGCCATGAAGAAGGTTTCCGGCACCCTGAAGCTGATCTACAGCCAGTACCTGGAACTGCAGAGCTTCGCCCAGTTCGGCAGCGACCTGGACGACGACACCAAGTTCCGTCTGGCCCAGGGCGAGCGCATTGTGGAGATCCTCAAGCAGGACCGCAACGCCCCCGTGCCGGTGGAAAAGCAGGTCTGCATCATCTACGCCGTCACCCACAAGTACCTGCAGGAGATCGAAGTCGAGCAGGTCAAGGAATATGAGCAGGGTCTGTATGAGTATCTGGATACCAACCACGACGCCCTGCTGCGCTCCATCCGGGAGACCGGCAAGCTGGAATCCGCCGACGAGGAGACCCTGAACAGCGCCCTGAAGGCGTACACCGACCAGTTCGTGCGGTCCCATTAAGCGTAAAGGAGGAACAAACGCATGGCTGGTTCCATGAAAGACATCAAGCTGCGCATCAAAAGCGTAGAGAGCACCATGCAGATCACCAAAGCCATGGAGCTGGTGGCTTCCTCCAAGCTGCGTCACGCCAAACAGCGGGTGGAGCAAAGCCGCCCCTGCTTTGAGGTGCTGCATCAGACCCTGGCTGATATCGCGGCCAGCAACACCGATTTTTCTTCCCCCTACACCGTGGCACGCCCGGTGAAACGCACCTGCTATGTGGTCATCGCGGGCGACCGCGGTCTGGCCGGCGGCTACAACACCAACGTGTTCAAGGCGGCCGCCGCCCACATGCAGGGCCGCGACTGTTGTGTGCTGCCGGTGGGCAAAAAGGCGCTGGAACAGTATCAGCGCCTGGGGGTGGACATCCTGAGCCGGGAGTTTGCCCAGGCGGAGGATGTTTCGGTGGGGCACTGCTTCACCATGGCCCGCACCCTGGCCAAGGGATTTCTGGACGGCGAGTTCGACGAAGTCTATGTCGTTTACACCAATTTTGTTTCCATGCTGACCCAGACGCCCGCCGTGCTGCGGCTTCTGCCGCTGAACGCCCCCAAGCGCACCGAACCCGGTCCGCACCAGCTCATCCTGTATGAGCCGGACTGCGAATCGGTATACAACGCCATTGTGCCGGAATATCTGGCAGGCCTTGTATACGGCGCTTTGTGCGAGAGCGTGGCCAGCGAAATGGGTGCGCGGCGCACCGCCATGGACGCCGCCAGCAAGAACGCAGGCGAGATGATCGACACCCTGAGCCTGCACTACAACCGGGCCCGCCAGGCCGCCATCACACAGGAGATCACCGAGATCGTGGCGGGCGGCGAAGCGTAAGGCTTGCCGCGGGATGACCCGGTATTCTAAACGAAGGAGAGACAACCATGTCCAATAAAAATGTGGGAACCGTGGCCCAGGTGATCGGGCCGGTACTGGACATCCGCTTTGCGGACGGGCAGCTGCCCGCGCTGCGCAACGCCATTGAGCTGGACAACAACGGCCAGCGTCTGATCGTGGAAGTGGCGCAGCACATCGGCGACAACGTAGCCCGCTGCATTGCCATGAGCAGTACCGACGGCCTGGTGCGCGGCGCCAAAGCCGTGGACACGGGCAGCCCCATCACCGTACCGGTGGGCGATGCCTGCCTGGGCCGCGTGTTCAACCTGCTGGGCGACGCCATCGACAACAAGCCCGCCCCCGAAGGGATGGAGCGCTGGCCCATTCACCGCGACCCGCCCAGCTATGACGAGCAGGAGACCACCACCGAGATCCTGGAAACCGGCATCAAGGTCGTGGACCTGATCTGCCCCTACGCCAAGGGCGGCAAGATCGGCCTGTTCGGCGGCGCCGGCGTGGGCAAGACGGTTCTGATCCAGGAACTGATCAACAACGTGGCCACCCAGCACGGCGGCTACTCGGTCTTTACCGGCGTCGGCGAGCGCACCCGTGAGGGCAACGACCTCTACGGCGAAATGAGCGAGAGCGGCGTTATCAGCAAGACCGCCCTGGTCTACGGCCAGATGAACGAGCCGCCGGGAGCCCGTATGCGGGTGGCTCTGAGCGGTCTGACCATGGCGGAATACTTCCGCGATGTGCAGAACCAGGACGTGCTGCTGTTCATCGACAACATCTTCCGCTTTACCCAGGCGGGCAGCGAGGTTTCGGCTCTGCTGGGCCGTATGCCCTCCGCCGTCGGTTACCAGCCCACCCTGGCCACCGAGATGGGCGCCCTGCCGGAGCGCATCACCTCCACCAAGCGGGGCTCCATCACCAGTGTGCAGGCCGTCTACGTCCCCGCCGATGACCTGACCGACCCCGCCCCGGCCACCACCTTCGCCCATCTGGACGCCACCACCGTTCTGAGCCGTGCCATCTCGTCCCAGGGCATCTACCCCGCCGTGGACCCGCTGGAATCTTCCAGCCGCATCC
>CALXHS010000070.1 GCA_944388165.1 uncultured Gemmiger sp.
CGAAAAACCGCCACCGTTTCGAGGCGGTGGACGCCGACCAGGGCTGCGGCCCTGGACCCGGGGAGTGCGGCCACCTTACGACGGCCTACTCAGGCCCTGGGGGGCCTGAGCAAGGAAGGGATTTAAAAAGCCTTGCGGGAAAGTAATGCCATTTCCCGGAAAGCAGTACCTTCCGGGAAATGGTTTTAAAACTTTTTCCTTGTTCACCGGCCCCCAGGCCGGTGAATAGGCCGTCGCAAGGTGGCCGCATCTTGGGGTCCGGGGCCGCAGCCCCGGCCGGCGGCCGCCGCATCGGAACGGCGGGCCCTTTTCGCTTCCTTTTCGGGCACGAAAAGGAAGGAGCAAACGGCTAAATGCCGTTCCCCAAGAAGCAAGCAACAAAAAGAACGCCAACAAAAAAAGAACGGGCCTACAGCCCGTCCTTGCAAACGATATCACAAAATCCTCTGCCCATTGATCACCAGGGCAAACTTCTGCCCCAACGCCTCGGCGGCCTTGCGGCACAGGATCATCCGGTCCAGGAAGATCTCAAAATAATCCATCACCGCGCACATTTTGGTGTCGATGGTCAGGCTCAGGCAGACCTCGCCGTTTTCCAGGGTGACGGCGGATTCCCGCACCGAAGAGTTCACCCGGTCGTGGATGTCGTAGGTGGCAGGGTCGATGTTGCGCACCCGGTTGGCCCGCACGTCGGTCTTGTCCGCCAGGATCAGGGCGGCGGCCACCGCATTCACCGGGAACGCCGTGCCCTCGTCGTGGTTGCCGATGGCGGTGATGATGGTGGCGTTCTCTTCCGGGGGAAATCCCATCTTGTCCAGAATACGGAAGGCCATCACCGCCCCGCTCTGGGCGTGGTCGATGCGGTTCACCACGTTGCCGATATCGTGCAGCCACCCCGCAATGGCCGCCAGCTCGGCGGTGCGCTCGTCATAGCCCAGGGTGCGCAGGATCTGGCTGGCCAGGGCCGACACCCGCCCCACATGGGCGAAGCTGTGTTCGGTAAAGCCCAGGGCTCGCAGACTCTCGTCGGCTTTGCGGATGTAGGTGGTCACTTCCTCGTTGCGTTTGACCTGTTCCAGGGTGATGGACATGGGAAAGCCCTCCTTTGCAGTGCTGTTTCCAGCATACCACGCGGGAGGGCTCGTTACAAGTAAAGTTTGTGTCAATCATGCGGGGCACAGATCCCGGTACACCCCGCACAGGGCCTGACCCATCCGGGGCAGGCTGCGGGCTTCGGCCACCGCCCGCCCGGCGGCGGTCACATCGGGCAGGCTGCCGTCCAGAATGCCCCGGGCCGCCGCGGCAAAACCGGCGTCGTCCGCCGCCTTGTACACGTTCACCCCGTGGGTGAGCCAGCCCTCATAGACGGGGATATCCCGCAAAAGCACCGGCACCCCGCAGGCCAGGGCTTCCAGCACCACGATGCCCTCGGTCTCCTCGTGGCTGCAGAAACAGAAGAGGTCCGCCCCGCAGTAGGCATCCCGCAGGTCGGCCTGGCTCACAAAACCGGGAAAATGCAGGTTGGCCGGGGCGTGTTCCATGGCGTGGCGCACCGGAGCGGGCACCAGGGCGGGCTGGGTATAGCCGAACCAGTAAAACTGTACCTCCGGCAAGGCTTCGGCCAGCCGGATGAACTCAAAAATGCCTTTGCGCTGCATGAAATGCCCGGCGCTGACCACCACCTTCTGTTCAGCGGTCAGAACGTATTTTTCCCGGAACGCCGTGCCCCGTGCCTTGTCGGGGGCGAAAAATTCGGTGTCCACCCCGTTGGACATGGCCCGCACCGGACAGGGCAGGCCGTAGGTCTGCAAAATGCCCTTGGCGTAGGGGGTGGGGGTGAGCACCACGTCCCCCAGACCATAGCACAGGCAGAGCCAACGCTTGAACAGCGGGGCCAGCAGGTTGCTCCCCACAAAGGAGTTGCGGAAATCCTGCATGGTGGAATGGCCGTAATACACCACTTTCTCCCCCCGGGCGCGGGCACGCAGGGCGGCAAAGGGTGCATCGGGCAAAACGGTGTTGATGTGCACCGCGTCGGCGGGGGCGTCCCAGCTTTCGGTCACCTCCACCCCGGCGCTTTGCAGCATGGCCCGCTGGTGGGCCACCGCCTGGCCCACCCCGCTGCGGCGCACCGCCTCCAGGGACCCGGTATACAGATGTACGCGCATGGCAAAAACCTCCTTTTTCAGGCCCACAGGCCCAGCACCTGCTGGAACAGCAGGGTCAGCCCCATGCTGTACGCCGCGATGGACGCGGGCTTGCCCAGAAAAATGATGGCGGCGAATACCCGGAACCGCATGGTGGTGGTCCCGGCCAGAAAACACAGGTAATCATCCGGCGCCACCGGAATGAAGATGAGAAAGGCCAGCCACCGGGCGAAACGTCCGCCCTCGGTGGTCCAGCGGTCATATTTATCGATGAGGGCCTGGGGGAACATGCGGTAGAGCAGCGGCCGCCCGCAGCTGCGGGCAATGCCGAAGGCTGCCAGCGACCCCGCGCAGATGCCGATATAATTGTAGAGGAACCCGTACCAGGGGCCGAAGAGCACCACCCCCGCCAGACAGCCCAGGCCGCCGGGCAGAATGGGCACCACCACCTGCACCGCCTGAAAGGCCACAAAGAGCACCGCTGCCCAGGGGCCGAAGGGGTCCAGGAATTTTTGCAAGGCTTCCCGGGAAGTGAGCAGCCCGTTGCGCCACATCCACACCCCCGCCACCAGGCAGAAGGCGAACCCCAGCACCGAGATCAGCTGCATGGGATTGCGCAGGGTGTCCAGCACCCAGCTGCGCAAAGCCCGCAGATACACAAAAGGATCTTTTCTCACGCGGTCCATACGGCCCTCCTCTCCAGAGCCGGGGCGGCGCCGTGGAGCAAGATCTGCTCCCGGTAGAGCGCCGCCGCCCGGCGGGCAAAGTTTTCTTCGGAAAATGCCTGGGCCGAGGCTTTCGCCCGGCGGCTCATGGCGGCCAGTTCATCGGGGTCCGCCAGCAAAGCGGCGGTGCGGGCGGCCATCTCATCGGCGTCGGCGCACTGGTAACCGTTGACCCCGCCGCGCACCACCCCTTTCAGGCAGGGGTCCGCCCGGCAGATCACCGGCAGGCCCGCCGCCAGGGCTTCCAGATAGGTGAGACCCTGGGTCTCGCTGGTGGAAGCGCTGAGGAAGATGTCCGCCGCCGCGTACCACACCGGCACTTCGGCGGGGTCCACCATGCCCCCGAACACCACATCCAGGCCGCGGCTTTCCGCCTCTGCCCGGAACCGGGCGCCGTCGGGGCCGTCCCCCGCCACCAGCAGGGTGGCGCCGGGCACCGCCGCTGCCGCATCCAGCAGAGCGTCCAGGTTCTTTTCTTTGGCCAGACGGCCTAAAAACAGCAGGACAGGGCGGTTCTGGGGGATGCCCAGAGTGTCCCGCAGCCACATCCCTTCCCGGCGGTCCACCCGGAACCGCTCCACGTCGATGCCGGTGGGCAGGGTGAACACCGGGCAGGAAACGTCATACCCCAAAAGCAGGTCCCGCACCTTGTCGGTGGGGGCGAACAGGGCGTCGCACCGGGCGGCGATGCTGCGGGTGAACCCCCGCACCAGGGCCTTGCCCCACCGGCGGCTGGGGGAGAAGTAATGGGTGTAATCCTCGTATACCGTGTGGTAGGTGTGCACCAGGGGCACGCCGCAGGCTCTGGCAATGCGTCGGGCGGGGGAAAAGGTGCTGAATTCACACTGGGAATGGACGATATCCGGTCCCCAGGCGATGAGTTCCCGGATCAGGGCATCCCCTTCGGGGGCGCGCAGCCGGGCACCGGGGTAGATCATCCCGGCATCCACCGAACCCAGGGCATAGACGCCGCCGCTGATATGGCCATGCAGGCTGCCGGACAAAGTCAGCACCCGGACCTCGTGGCCCTGGCGGGTGAGCTGGCGGCGCAGGGCCAGCAGCGAAGTGACCACCCCGTTGACGGCGGGGATGTACCAGTCGGACGTGAGCAGGATCTTCATCGTTGTTACCCTCCTTGCAGGCGTTGATCTTGTTCTCTTGCTCACAAAAACGCATTGCCCCGCCGGGATTTGGCAGCCCCGGCGGATTTTTACAACTTGGAAACAAAACTTCGCCCCGCCCCATCGACACCGCACCCCCCGCCATGGTACAGTAGAGGAAAGTACAAGACAGGAGCGTATGTTTTATGCGTCATACCTTTGAGATGCCCCTTTACCGGGAACCCGATTTTTCAGCCCCCGCCCTGGCCCAAGCCCCCGACGCCCGGTGGCAGGCCGCCGAGGCCGACGGGGTGGCGCCGGAGGGCTTCCACAGCACCTCCATGTACCCGGAATACTTCAAGATCGGCGGCCGCTGGACCCTGGCCCCCGAAAGCCGGATGGATTCCAGCGTGGTGCTGCGCCCGGACGGCAGCCTGGCGGTGGTGGAAAACCGCAACCTGCGCCAGGGGGACCTGGTGGCCCTGGGCCGCACCGAAAACGGGGAGGACGGCATCTATCTGCACACCACCGGCTTCACCGGCGGGCAGGCGGGCGGCGGGGACCAGTTCGTCTTCCGCCAGGGCCGCAGCCGGGAAACCGCCTACGCCCGGGACTACGACCGGCTCATGGCCCTTCTGCGCCACGAGAAGGAACACGGCAACATCGTCTGGGTCATGGGTCCGGCTTTCTCCTTTGACGCCGACGCCCGGGCGGCCATGCAGGCCATGATCGAAAACGGCTACGCCCACGGCCTTCTGGCGGGCAACGCCCTGGCCACCCACGACCTGGAAGGGGCCTACTTCCACACCGCCCTGGGCCAGGATATCTACACCCAGGAATGCCGCCCCAACGGCCATTACAACCATCTGGACGTGATCAACGAGGTGCGCCGCTGCGGGTCCATCCCCGCTTTTGTGGAAAAGCACCACATCGACAACGGCATCATGTACGCCTGCGTGAAAAACCAGGTGCCCTTTGTGCTCACCGGCTCCATCCGGGACGACGGCCCCCTGCCCGAGGTGGTGGCCGACGCCTACGCCGGGCAGAGCGCCATGCGGGGGCTCATCCGCAAATCCACCACCGTCATCTGCCTGGCCACCATGCTGCACACCATCGCGGCGGGGAACATGACCCCCTCTTACCGGGTCATGCCCGACGGCACCGTGCGTCCGGTGTTCCTTTACACCGTGGACGCCGACGAATTTGTGGTGAACAAACTGCTGGACCGGGGCAGCCTTTCCGCCACCACCATGGTCACCAACGTGCAGGATTTCATCACCATCGTGGCCCGGGGCCTGGGTGTCTTCTGAATCGTGCAAACTGACGAAAATCCGGCTTGATTTTTGGCAGGGTCCGCAGTGGACGGACAATGCCTTTCCGGCGGCAGTGTGCTATAATGACTGTGAGCGGGCCGCCCTCAGGGAGCGCGGCCCGGCAGCTTGTATGGGGAGCGTGAAACTATGAACGAAATCGACAAGCGGTATCAGGAATGGCTGGCACAGCCCGGCCTGCCCGAGGACCTGGCCGAAGAACTGCGCGGCATCGCGGGCGACTCCGAAGCCATCAGCGACCGGTTTTACCGGGACCTGGCTTTCGGCACCGGCGGCCTGCGGGGCGTCATCGGCGCGGGCACCAACCGCATGAATATCTACACCGTGCGCAAAGCCACCCAGGGCCTGGCGGATTACCTCAATTCCACCAGCCTGCCCAAGAAGGTGGCCATCGCCCACGACAGCCGCAACAAGGGCGGCCTCTTTGCCCGGGAGACTGCCCGGGTGCTGGCCGCCAACGGCATCACCGCCTGCCTGTATCCCCGGCTGGAACCCACCCCCGCCCTGTCCTGGGCGGTGCGGTATCTGGGCTGCGGGGCGGGCGTCTGCGTCACCGCCAGCCACAACCCCGCCAAGTACAACGGCTACAAGGTCTATGGCGCCGACGGCTGCCAGATCACCCTGGAAGCCGCCGAAAAGATTTTGGCCGCCATCCAGGCGGTGGACATTTTTGCGGGAGTCAGGCTGGCGGACTACGACGCCGCCCTGGCCGCAGGCACCATCCGGATGATCGACGACCAGTGCCTGGATGATTTCGTGGATGCCGTCTACGCCCAGCGTGTGGGCGACGGCGCCGGTACCGCCGACCTGAAGCTGGTCTACACCCCGCTGAACGGTTCCGGCCTGGAATGTGTGCGCAAGCTGCTGGCCAAACTGGGCGTCACCCACATGACGGTGGTGCCCGAACAGGAAGCCCCGGACGGGGATTTCCCCACCTGCCCCTATCCCAACCCCGAGATCCGGGAAGCCATGGAAAAGGGCCTGGAACTCTGCGACAAAGTCCACCCCGACCTGCTGCTGGGCACCGACCCCGACTGTGACCGCTGCGGCACCGCCGTGCCCGACGGCAAGGGCGGCTACCGGCTCATCACCGGCAACGAGATGGGCATCATCCTGCTGGATTACATCTGCCGCACCCGCA
>CALXHS010000071.1 GCA_944388165.1 uncultured Gemmiger sp.
CATGGCCCCGGTCCGGATCCCCTGCCTGCAAAAACGGCATGGATGCCAGGGTCAGGGTACCGCCGGGTTCTATATAAAACGTATCCGGCAAGGCTGCGCGCAGCCCCCATGCAGCAGTCCCCAGCAGGGCACCTGCCAAAACCATCATTCCCAATGTGCGGCGCACAAGGCGCCGTGCAGCATGTTCGGGCATGGGTTTCCCCCTCCTTTTCCATACCTCAGTATGTGCAGGAAGGGTCGAAATATTGCAGACAAAATCCGCCGCAAAGAACATCCCTGCGGCGGATCGCGTTTTTTATACCAACATGAGGAGGGTACCGGCCACATTCAAAGCCAGCCCAAGGACAGCTTTGCGGCTGAGTTTTTCCCCGAAAACCAGGAAGGAGAAAGCCACCGTGACCAGGATGCTGAGTTTGTCCACCGGGGCCACCACACTGGCGGGGCCGTCCTGCAGCGCCCGGTAATAGCACAGCCAGGAAGCCCCCGTTGCCAGCCCGGACAGGCCCAGAAACACCAGTTCACGGCGGGGCACGGTGTGGACTTCCTTTTCTTTTCCGGTGACAAACACCATAGTCCACGCCATGACCAGCACCACGGTGGTGCGGATGGCGGTGCCCAGGTTGGAGCCGATACCGGAAACCCCCACCTTGCCCAAGATGGAGGTGAGACTGGCAAACACCGCAGAACCCGCCGCGTACCAGAACCAGCCCCGGCCCGCTGATACCGGTTCCCGGGACTGCTTTTTTTCGATCATCAGCCAGGTCCCGGCCAGGATCAGCACCATGGCCGCTGTTTTCAGGAGGGTTATCCCCTCCCCCAGAAAGATCAGGGCCAGCAGGATGGTAAGCACAGTGCTGGTCTTGTCCACCGGCACCACCCGGTTGATATCCCCTATCTGCAAAGCCTTGAAATAACACAGCCAGGAGGCGCCAGTGCACAGGCCGGACAGCACCAGAAACAGCAAGGTCTGCCTGCTCAGGGTGTACATCCCCTGCCACTGGCCGGATACCGGCACCATGACCCAGGCCATGACCAGCACCACGCAGGTGCGCAGGGCGGTGGCCACGGTGGAGTCGGTACGGCGGATGCCGCATTTGGCCAGCACGGCGGTAACACCCGCAAAAAAGGCGGAACCGGCGGCATACAGCAGCCACATGGACAAATTCCTTCTTTCTTATGGAAGGGTCGCCCGCCCGGTCATTCGGTCTTCCAGAATGCGCAGGAGTAGGGCGGCAGGTCGCTGCCGCCGCCGAAGTCGTGGGGCTTGCCGGTGATGAGGTCCACGGCACAGCCCGCTTCGGCGTTGAAGTCAGCGTGATAGGGCTGGCTGTCCGCATTGATAGCCACCAGCACCCGGTCTTCGCCGCTGCGGCGCTCAAAGATCAGCTGCTTGGGCTGCACCAGGATATTGCGGTAGCTGCCGTGGCACAAAGCGGGACTGGCAGCCCGGGCACCAGCCAGGGCGGTGATCCAGTCGGTGAGTTCGTTGTGTTCCGGCTTTTCGATAGCCGGGCGCAAAGCGGGGTCTCCGTCCTTCTTCTCGCCGGTAACGCCCCATTCGCTGCCGTAGTAGACCGCCGGGGTGCCGGGCATGCCGAAGAGCAGGCCGTACAGAGGCTGCAGCTCGTTTTTGTCGGTGAGGATGCTGGCCACACGGGTAACGTCGTGGTTGTCCACAAAACTGAGCAGCTGGCGGCCGGTATACAGGCACCAGGGTTCGGACCCGAACTGACGGTTCAGGCTATAAGAAATCTCATGCATGTTGCCGGTGTTGAAGCTGGAATACAGGCCCTTATAGCATTCGTAGTTGGTGACCGAATGGCAGGCGTGGTCGTTCATCCAGCGGTTGTAGTCCCCGTGAAGGGTCTCGCCCACCAGAACAAAGTCCTCTTTCAGAGAGGAGGTATACTGCCGCAGCGATCCCAGGAAATCCAGATCCAGGCAGTAGGCCACATCCAGGCGCAGGCCGTCGATGTCATAATCCCGCACCCAGGAGGCAATGGAGTCGAAGAGATGTTCCCGTACGGCGGGATTGTGCAGGTTCAGCTTGACCAGCTCGTTGCAGCCTTCCCAGCTTTCGTACCAGAAGCCGTCGTTGTAGTTGGTGTTGCCGTCAAAATGGATGTTGAACCAGTCTTTGTAGGGGCTGTCCCAGCGCTTTTCCTGCACGTCCCGGAAGGCCCAGAAGCCACGGCCCACATGGTTGAACACACCGTCAAACATCACCTTCAGGCCCGCATCATGCAGGGCTTTGCAGACACGGCGCAGGTCCTCGTTGGTGCCCAGGCGGACATCCACCTTCTGATAATCCCGGGTGTCGTAGCCGTGGGCGTCGCTCTCAAACAGAGGGTTGAAGAGCACGCAGGTGGCCCCCAGGTCCCGGATATGTTCCACCCAGTCCAGCACCCGCAGCAGGCGGTGTTCGGGCACACCGTCATTCTGCAGGGGCGCACCGCACATCCCCAGAGGATAGATCTGATAAACAACAGCATTTTCATACCACATGGCAGGTCTTCCTTTCCTGAGCTTTCACGCCAAGCTCACAAGCGTTTTTTCCAGTATCGGCGCAGACGCAGACGGTAAACCAGCGTCAGCGCGGCCACAGCGCGATCGCACATCACAAAGGCCAAATTGCACAGCAGCACAAAGGCTACCGTCAGGGCGGCGGTGCCGGACATGAGGTCGGTTATTCCCGGCCAAAACACCAGCCACAGCAGCGCATACATCACCGCGGCGGAACCGTTGAATACCGCCACCTTGGCTGCCCAGCGCAGAACAGCCGGACGGATGCGGTCCAGCAGCATCTTTTCCGCCGGGTAGGGCCCAAGAACCAGTGCGTAGAACAGGGAAAGTTCCGGGTCCGGCACCAGCAGCAGCGCCAGCACTGCCGACGCCACATACTGGGTCAGGGCGGTGCGGGGGCCATACTCCACCAGGGCGGGTATGAGCAGAAAGGACGCCAGCATAGGTGCGGCATAGGTTCCGATGCCCAGGGCGGTGCCCGCCAGCAGAATGGCCACAGTCAGGGCTGCCAGCACACCGCACAGGGCCATACGGCCGCTTTGGGTATTTTTCATGTGCAAACTTCCTAGAATCATGGCGCCGCGCGCCTTGGTTTTGTTCTTATTATACATGGTGTTCAGCCTTAATGCAATTCCCTTTTGCGTTTCAGCCCCCATCTGTCATGGTATACATCTGCTCCACTGTACAAAAACGATACCCCTGTTCACTGAACCATTGCAGGATGCCGGGCAAAGCCTTCACCGTCTGGCTGGTGGCGGCGGTATCGTGGAGCAGTACCACACAGACATCCCGCCCTTCTGCCCCCTGCTGCACATTGCGCAGAATCGCGTCGGCATCGGGGTGGGCGGAAGTGGCATCCTCACCGCAGACATTCCAGTCGATCCAGTGGTATCCTTTCTCCTCCGCCTGGGCAATCAGTTCCTTCATGATGCCGCTGCCTCCGTAACGGTGGCTGACCGTGTTGGTGCTGCCGCCGGGAAACCGCAGCCAGTTGATGTCCTCCACGTCCACATAGGCGGAAAGGACCTGGCGCAGCTGCTTGATATCCAGCCAGAAGTCGGTGGTACTCTTGTAAATTTCCGAATAGCGGTGGCTGGCGCTGTGCAGGGCGATCTGGTGTCCGCCTGCCAGAATCAGAGGAAGCTGGTCATAGTAGGGCTCATTCACCGGCTGGGCCGTCACAAAGAAAGTGGCGGGGGCCTGGTACTGTGCCAAAACTTCCAGGATGGCGGCGGTATTTTCCGAAGGGCCGTCGTCAAAGGTCAGGCACACATACCGGCCATCCAGCACAGCCGCCGCCTGCACTGCCATACGGTCATCGGGAATGGATGTTTCCCGGTGGTTCTGTTCCTTCCCGCACAGAAAAAACACCGCCAGGCACAACAGCAGCAGCGCCGTCAGACAGCCGCAGACAGTTTTGGTCCGCACACGCATGGGTCACTCCCCCTTTTGCCATGGTTCTTTCCCATGTGTATGCGTACAGGCGCGGCGACATACAAAAAGACCCGGGACCAGAGAGGTCCCGGGCCTTGCCGGCAGCATGATTCACAGGCGCATGGCCACGCGGCCGTGACGACGGCGGCGTCGCCAGGTAGACGGCGCAAAGAGGGCCAGCATGGGGAATAGTTCCAGACGGCCGGCCAGCATATCAAAGCTGAGCAGCCATTTGCTCCAGGGAGAGAACTCCGCAAAAGAGCCCATGGGGCCGATGACTTCCAGACCGGGACCCACGTTGTTGATGCAGGTGGCCACAGCGGTGAAACTGGTGATCAGGTCAAATCCATTGAAAGAAAGCAGGAAGATGGAACCCACGAACAGGGCCAGGTACAGGCTCAGGTAGACGCTGGCTCCCCGCACGGTGCGGTCATCCAGAGGACGGCCCTCAAACCGGATGGTGGTGACCGCATGGGGGTGAAGCATGCGTTGCACTTCCCGGGCGCTGGATTTGATGAGGATAATCACGCGGGAAATCTTCAGACCGCCGGCGGTGGAACCCGCACAAGCTCCCAGGAACATGAGCATGACCAGGATGGTGCGGCTGAAAGAAGGCCAGAGGTTGAAGTCTGCCGTGGCATAACCAGTGGTGGTGACGATGGATGTCACCTGGAAGAAGGACAGGCGCAGAGCTTCGGCAAAGCTGCTGCACATCTGGCCCAGGTTAATGGCAATGGCCAGGGTGGATGCCGCCACCACACCCAGGTAGGTGAGCAGTTCCTCCGAAAGGAAAGCCTGGCGGAAATGGCGCAGCAGGATGAAGTAGTACAGGTTGAAGTTGATGCCGAAAAGCAGCATAAAGATGGCCACGACCATTTCGATGTAAACGCTGTTGTAAGCCCCCACGCTCAGTGCCTTGCAGCTGAAGCCGCCGGTACCGGCGGTACCGAAAGCATGTATCAGGGAGTCGTACAGCGGCATGCCCCCTGCCAGAAGCAGGATCACCTCCAGCACAGTGAGCGCCATGTAGATGCGATACAGGATCTTGGCCGTGTCCTGCAGTTTGCTGGACAGTTTGCCCACGGTAGGGCCGGGCACTTCGGCCCGCATCAGGTGCATGGCGCGGCCGTCGGCCATGGGAACCACAGCCATCACGAACACCAGAACCCCCATGCCGCCCACCCAGTGGGAAAGGCTGCGCCAGAACAGGCAGGACCGGCTCATGGCTTCCACATCGGTGAGAATGCTTGACCCGGTGGTGGTAAAGCCGGAGACCATCTCAAAAAAGGCGTCGGTGTAATCCGGGATATCCCCCGAAAGCAGGAACGGCAGCGCGCCGAAAGCACTCATCAGAACCCAGGCCAGAGCCACAACCACCAGGCCGTCTCTGGCATAGATCACCGTATCCTTGGGTTTGCGCAATCCCAGCAGGCAGCCCAGCGCCGCCAGAATCAGAAGCGGAATGAGAAACGCCGCCAGGGTATCTTCCCCGTAGATCAGCCCGCACCCCAGTGGCAGCAGCAAAAGGCAGGCTTCGGCCATAAAGATGCGCCCAAGCACGAATGCGATCATACGATAATTCATGAGATTTCCTCTTTATTCCACGATCTCGCGCAGATCGGTAATGGGCGTTCCGGTGGTCACGACCACCACATCATCTCCCTTGCGCAGGCAGTCGGCACCGGAAGGAATGATGGTCTGACCGTTGGTGCGCACGATACCCGCAATGAGCATGCCTTTTTTCAGGGTCAGGTCCTTGAGGGTCACCCCCACAAACGGGATGTCGGGACCCACATTGAATTCCAGCATTTCCACCCGGCCGCTCACCGCCCGGTGCAGGGTGCGGATATTGGAGCCGAAGGAATTCTGCATACCGCGCACATACTGCAGGATGGTCTCAGCAGTAACATCGCCCGTGGAGACCACACTGTCCACCATGCCGTTGGCCGTGGCCAGGTCCGCAAAGGAGCTGCGGTTGATTTTGGCCACCACCTTGCAGGAATTCAGCTGTGCCGCATACATGGAAAGGATAATGTTGGTTTCATCCATACCGGTCAGGGCCACAAAGGCATCCATATCTGCCAGCCCTTCCTCGTTGAGAAGGTCGCTGTCGGCGGCATCGCCCTGAATGACCAGCACCCCCGGCAGCCGCTCGCTCATATCCCGGCAACGGGCGGGATCATTGTCGATCAGGGTGATATGCATATGCATATCACCCATTTCCTTGAGCAGGTAATAGGCCATGCGGCTGGCCCCTACCACCATCACATGGGAAGCCCGGCCCTTGAACAGGCCCAGGCGGCGGAAGAAGTTTTCCAGCTCCTGGGGAGTGGCGGTCAGATAAACCTTGTCCCCTTCTTCCAGCACAAAGTTGCCGTCGGGGATGGTGATTTCCTTACCCCGGGCCACTGCACAGACCAGCAGTTTCAGATGCATATTGCTGTACAGGTCGGACAGCTGCAGGCCGCACAGGGGGTTACCGTGGTTCAGGCGGTATTCGATCAGCTCAAACCTGCCGCGGCAGAACTGTTCCAGCTTGATGGCGTTGGGAAAGCGCAAGACCCGGGAGATCTCCCGGGCAGTGGCCTTTTCCGGGTTGACCACCATGGAAAGGCCCAGTTCCTGACGCATGAATCGCAGCTGCTTTTCATATTCCGGGTTGCGGATGCGGGCAATGGTGTGGCGGGTGCCGATTTTTTTGGCCACCAGGCAGGACAGAATGTTGATCTCATCACTGGAGGTGGTGGCCAGCAGCAGGTCGGCACCAGTCTCAAAAGCCTGGATCTGGACATCATAGCAGCCGCCGTTGCCGGCCACACCGCGCACGTCAAAAATATTTTCGATGCTGTCCACCCGATCCGGGTTGATGTCGATGGCAACGATGTCATGGCCTTCGGCCGTCAGCTGCTCGGTCAGGGCGCGTCCTACTTTGCCCAGGCCGACGATCACGATTTTCATAAAGCACCTCTGCACACAAGTTCGTGGAGAATCGTATGTGATTCGCGCACAGTATTCCAGTTTATCTTGGCTCATTATACGAAAGCTACCGACAAAATTCAACCTTTTCTTTGCCTGATCTTTACTTTGACGTACTTTCCTTGCTTTTTTCTCTCAAAAGAAGATAAATTCGGGGCAGTTTCGCGGAAACACCTCTGCGGCAGGCAAAAAAGGTCTTGCATTTTGATACGGGATATGCTAGAATAGCCATTGCAGCGCCGGTCGTATGTTCCGGTGTTGGTATATGCGGAAGTGCTGGAATTGGCAGACAGGCACGTTTGAGGTGCGTGTGTCCATGACGTGTGGGTTCAAGTCCCATCTTCCGCACCAAGATTTGCGGGTTCGCCCGCCAGAAAGCCCCGGCTGTATGCCGGGGCTTTCTGTTTGCCTGCATTCCGGGGCCTGTCCCCTTTCTTCAGGAGGTCTTTCATGGCAAGCACACATACCGGTTCCCTGACCACCGGACCCATTACCAAAAGCCTCATTCTCTTTGCCCTGCCCATGATGGCGGGCAATCTGCTTCAGCAGCTGTACAATGTAACGGACACCATCATCGTAGGGCGGTTTCTGGGGGCGGACACCCTGGCAGCGGTAGGTTCTGCCTATACCCTGATGACCTTTCTGACCTCCATTCTGCTGGGGCTTTGCATGGGCAGCGGGGCGCTGTTCTCCATCCGCTGGGGCGAAGGAGACCAGCCCGGGCTGAAAAGCGGCATCTTCCACTCCTTTGTGTTCATTGCAGCGGTAGCGGTGGTGCTGAATCTGGCCGTGTTCGCCTTGCTGGACCCCATTCTGGTGCTTCTTCAAGTACCCGCACGTATCATTCCGCTGATGCGTACCTATCTTTTCTGCATCTTCTTCGGCATTCCGGCGGTGTTTTTGTACAACTATTTCGCGGCACTGCTGCGGGCAGTAGGCAACTCCATGGTGCCGCTGGTATTCCTGGGCGTTTCGGCGGTGCTGAACATCATTCTGGACCTTGCCTTTGTGCTGCTGTGCCACTGGGGTGTGGCCGGGGCCGCCGTGGCCACCGTCATTGCCCAATATGTATCGGGGATCGGCATCGCGTTGTATACCCTGCTTTGCCTGCCCTACCTGGCTCCCCGCAAGGCGGACTGCCGCTGGGACCGCCGGGTTCTGAGCGAGATCGTATCCTTCTCCCTGCTGACCTGCATACAGCAGAGCATCATGAATTTCGGCATCCTGATGGTACAGGGGCTGGTGAACAGCTTCGGTGAGGTGGTCATGGCCGCCTTTGCCGCCGCCGTCAAGATCGACTCCTTCGCCTATATGCCGGTGCAGGATTTCGGCAATGCTTTTTCCACCTTCATCGCCCAGAACTACGGCGCCCACAGCCAGGAACGCATCCGCAAAGGCACCCGCAGCGCGGTGGTGTGCGCGGTGGTGTTCTGTCTGCTGGTAAGCACGGTGGTATGCCTGTTTGCCGCTCCCCTCATGGGTATTTTCGTGGACCCCGCCGACCCGGCAGTGGCCGAGATCACCGCTGTGGGGGTACAGTATCTCTGGATCGAAGGCGCCTGCTACTGTGGCATCGGCATCCTTTTCCTTCTGTACGGGTTCTACCGTGCGGTGCGCCGCCCGGCTATGTCTGTGGTACTGACGGTCTGTTCTCTGGGCACCCGCGTGGCCCTGGCCTATGCCCTGGCCCCCGTGGTAGGCGTGTGGGGCATCTGGATCTCGGTGCCCATTGGCTGGGCATTGGCCGACATCGTGGGGGCCGTGTATTATTTCAGCCGCCGCAGCAGTCTGCTGCCGGGATGAACAAGTTTCTGCTTCGACCAATCGTCCGCACACCATGATTCAAACCGGAAAGGAGCTTGACTATGAATAGAATGATCCTGTATGGCAGTGAATACGGCACTGCCCAACGATACGCAGAAAAAATGTCTCAGCTGACCGGTATTCCCGTTTTCAGCTATTCGACTGCACAAGATTTCGCCGGATGTAAACTGGTGGTCTATTTCGGCGGACTGTATGCCGGCGGCGTAAAGGGGCTGAAGCAGACCATCAAACATCTTCCCACCGATATAAAGCTGATTTTGGCCACGGTAGGGCTGGCGGATGTAACGGATGAAGAAAATCTGTGCAACATCCGTCGTTCTGTACGCAAGCAGCTGCCGGAGCATCTTTGGGAAAACACAACGCTTTTTCATCTCAGAGGCGGCATTGATTACAGTCGTTTGAGTTTTACCCACAAGACCATGATGACCCTTCTGTACAACAAGGCAAAACGCCTGCCGGAAGAAAAGAAGACTGCCGAAGTCCGGGCCATGATTGAAACCTTTAATACCAAAGTTGATTTTGTGGACTTGGATGCCCTATCCCCCATTGTCGCAGCTGCGCAGCATGCGCAGCAGATATGAGCGGCAAACGTCCCTTCCCAATTCACACTTCTGTACAGCATAACAGCCGAGAGGCGGCGGACACGCTGGGTGTCTGCCGCCTCTCGGCTTGTTTATACGGAGGTATTCGGGCAATAGCCTGCCTTATCCCTTAATAATTATCGCTGGAAATCTCAAAGAAGTTCTTGCTGTAGTTGCAGGTGGGGCACACTTCCGGGGCGGCGGTGCCCACCACGATGTGGCCGCAGTTGCGGCATTCCCACACCTTGACTTCGCTCTTTTCAAAGACCTGCGCGGTCTCCACGTTGCGCAGCAGGGCACGGTAACGCTCTTCGTGGCGCTTTTCGATGGCAGCCACCAGACGGAACCGGGCTGCCAGTTCCGGGAAGCCTTCTTCCTCAGCGGTCTTGGCAAAACCGTCGTACATATCGGTCCACTCGTAGTTTTCCCCTTCGGCGGCATGCAGCAGATTCTGGGCGGTATCCCCCACACCGTTCAGCTCCTCAAACCAGAGTCTGGCGTGGGCCTTTTCGTTCTCGGCAGTCTGCAGGAACAGGGCTGCGATCTGCTCGTAACCTTCCTGTTTGGCCACATCGGAGAAATAGGTATACTTGTTGCGTGCCTGGGATTCTCCGGCAAAAGCGGCCTGCAGGTTCTTTTCGGTCTGGGTACCGGCGTACTTGTTGCCGCCCTTGACCGGGGCTTCCTCGATCTTCTCAAAGGCAGAGGCAGGCTGCCGGCAGACAGGGCAGGTAAAGTTTTCGGGCAGAGTCTCGCCCTCATAGATATAACCGCAGATCTTGCATTTCCATTTGCTCATTTTTGTATCATCCTTTCGCTGTATGATGTTGCTGCAATCCTGATAGGTGGTGTGAAGCATCTTCTCCGCCATCTCGCTCAGGGGCTGGCCGTAGAAGGCTTCATACACGGCTTTGATCTCGGGGTTTTCGTGGCTGGTGCGCAGGGTCATGGCTTCGTCCCGCCGGTAGAGGGCGGCAATGCGGCTCTTGCGGACTTCGTCGGCGTCTTTCATGGGGTCCTTGGGCTGTCCACCGCCGCCGATACAGCCGCCGGGGCAGGCCATCACTTCCACAAAGTGGTACTGTTTGCCTTCCGCCTTCATCCGAGCCAGGAAGTTCCGGGCGTTGGCGGTGCCGTACACCACCGCCACCTGCAGGGTCAGGCCGTCGATGTCCACCGCCGCTTCCCGCACGCCTTCATAGCCGCGGACGGGGTTCAGCTGCAGCAACGCTGCCGGGGCTTCCCGCCCGGTCAGGTAGGCGTAAGCGGTGCGCAGAGCGGCTTCCATCACGCCGCCGGTGTTGCCGAAGATGACACCGGCGCCGGACGCCTTGCCCATGAGGGAATCGTAGGCGGAATCTTCCAGGGAGTTCCAGTCGATGCCCGCCTTCTTGGCCCAGCGGGCCAGTTCCCGGGTGGTGATGACCTGGTCGGTGTCCCGCATGCCTTCCACACCGTGGTAATCGCCTGCAGCGTGCATCTCTTCCCCCCGGATCTCGAACTTTTTGGCGGTACAGGGGGTGAGGGCCACATGGACGATCTTTTCGGGGTCCAGGCCCATCTGCTTGGCAAAGTAGGTCTTGACCGTGGGACCCTGCATGCCGATGGGACTTTTGGCTGTGGAAAGATGGGGCAGCAGTTCCGGAGCATAGATCTCCGCAAAGTGCACCCAGCCAGGTCAGCAGCTGGTGAACTGCGGCAGGGGCTTGTCCTGTTCGCGGATGCGGCGGATCAGCTCGCTGGCTTCCTCCACAATGGTCAGGTCGGCGGCAAAGTTGGTATCCAGCACATAATCGGCCCCCAGGGCGCGGAGCAGTGCCACCATTTTGTCCTCCACAAAAGCGCCGGGTTCCATGCCGAACTCTTCACCCAGGGCGGCACGGACCGAGGGCGAAGTGCTGACGACCACCACCTTGTCCGGGTCGGCCACCGCCTGCCGCACCTGGGGACATTCGTCCCGTTCGGTGATGCTGTCTACCGGGCAGACATTGGCACACTGACCGCAATAAATGCAGATTGCCTTGCCGCCGGTTTCTTCCAGGGTATAGGTTCCGTGCACCCCCATCAGGTTGGTACAGGCCTCCTTGCACAGGCCGCACCGGATGCACTTTTCTTCCCAGCGAACAATGCTGGGGTTATCCGCTTCAATGGGAACACGGACGGATAGGGGCAGATGTTTCAGACTCATCACATTCCTTTCTGCTGAGATTCTTTTCTGCACTCCTCGCACACATACAACAGTTTCAGGTCATAAGACAGGATGGGAACCCCCGCTTTGCCCGCCAGCTGTTCTGTCAGGTCCCCCAGGTCCACATCCAGCAGTCGGCCGCATTTTCTGCATACCAGATGGTCATGCCGTTGGGTCCGGTCATATCGGTCGGGCATGCCTTCCACCGATATCTTGCGGACCTTGTCCTCTTCCCACAGGCGGTTCAGGTTGTTGTACACCGTGGCCAGCACCACCTTGGGGTAGGTTTTGCGCAGTTCCGCAAAGATCTGCTCCGCTGTCATATGGCTGCAGGATGATTCCACGATCTCCCATATTTTTTTCTCGTATTTTGTCATTTCTCATCAGCGCCACTTTTTATAATCATTCTAATTCTATTATATGAGCCTTTTTCAAAAGTAGTCAAGGCTAACCCATTGACTGGGCAAAATACCGGCGCTGATGGAGGGCGGCAGAAAAAGGGCACCGTCAGTTTCCCTTTTTGCAATCCTTACAAACAAAAAGCGCCCGTCCTCTTTTCAGAGACACTCCGAAAAGAGGACGGGCGCTTGGCTGGCAGAAAAGCAACACTTTTTGCAGCAAACAAAAATTCGCCGCAGGCGAAACTGTGCCTGCGGCGAATGGTGCGGATAACAGGAATCGAACCTGCACGTCATGGACACTGGACCCTAAAACCAGCGCGTCTGCCAGTTCCGCCATATCCGCTCAACACACATCAGTGTACCAAGCGGCGGGCGTTTTGTCAATCGGCAGACAGGCTTTGCAGGTAGGCGGCGGGGCCACTTTCGTACAGATCCCCGCCGTGGGCGTCCAGCAGTACGGTCAGGGGCATATCCTTCACGGTCAGACGGCGTACAGCCTCACAGCCCAGATCATCCCATGCGATGACCTCGCAGCTCTGGATGCTGGCAGCCATCAGGGCACCGGCGCCGCCCAGGGCAGCCAGGTAGACCGCCCCATTCTTGACCACCGATTCTTTCACGGCGGCATCCCGCTTGCCCTTGCCGATCATGCAGGCAAGGCCCAAGTCCAGCAGCCGGGGGGTGAATTTATCCATGCGCCCGGCGGTGGTGGGACCTGCCGCACCGATGACCTGGCCCGGGCGTTCGGGGGTGGGGCCCACATAATAGACGGCGGCCCCCTGGATATCAAAAGGCAGTTCCTTACCTTCGTCCAGCAGCTCCATCATACGGCCGTGGGCTGCGTCGCGGGCAGTGTAGACAGTGCCGGAAAGCAGCACCGTGTCCCCCGCTTTCAGCTGAGCCAGGGATTCCCGGGTGAGGGGTGTGTGAAGTTCATACTGCATGGCTTTTACCTCCCCTGCCGCGCACGGCGGTGCAGTTCCTTGATTTCCTGATGGTGACGGTTGACCATGTCCTCCAGCCTGGGGTCCGCAAGGCTGCCCGACGCACGGGGCAAGGACATCGGGATGTCGATGCGGGAAGATCTGGGTTCCCGGCGGCCAACACCTTCCAGGGAGATATCAATATCCGGTCGACGATTGTCGGGCATAACTCTTCCTCACTTCCTGTTCGGGGTTCACAGTTCCGCCGTTGCCCGGCGGGTGACGTGGCAGCTGATGTTCACCGCCACCGGCAGGCAGGCCACGTGGGTGGGCGCCTGTTCAATAGCGACCCCCAGGCAGGTGGTGGCGCCGCCGAAGCCCTGGGGACCGATGCCCAGGGCATTGATGGCATCGCAGAGTTCCTTTTCCAGCGCGGCATAATAGGGGTCGGGGTTGGGGCAATCCAGCGGGCGCAGCAACGCATGCTTGGCCAGCAGGGCGCACTTATCGAAGCTGCCGCCCACACCCACGCCCAGGATAATGGGCGGGCAGGGGTTGGAACCGGCCAGGCGGACGGTTTCCAACACGAAATCCTTGACCCCTTGCACACCGTCGGCGGGTTTGAGCATGGCCAGACGGCTCATGTTCTCACTGCCCGCACCCTTGGGGGCTACCGTGATGCGGCAGCCGTCCCCGGGGACCAGATCCACAGTCAGGAAAGCGGGGGTGTTGTCCTCGGTGTTCTGGCGCTTGAGGGGGTCGCCGGTGATGCTTTTGCGCAGGTAGCCTTTGATATAACCCCGGCGCACGCCTTCGTCCACTGCATCCCGCAGGGTACCGCCGGTGATGTGGGCGTCCTGCCCCAGTTCCACAAAGACACAGGCCATGCCGGTGTCCTGGCAGATAGGCAGTTCCTTTTCAGCAGCGGCATCCAGATTGGAGCGCAGCAGTTCCAGGGTGTTGCGGGCCAGGGGCCAGGGTTCCGCCGCAATGGCCGCTTCTTCGGCAGTGCGGACGTCCTGGGGCAGGCAGAGATTAGCCTGGATGCAGAGCCGTTCCACCGCTTCGGTGATGGCGGCAGCTTCTATCTCACGAATCTTCATACCCGGGCCACGCCGCTTTCCCGTGCGGCTTTCGCCACAGCGTCGGCCACGGCCTGCGCCACGCGCGGGTCAAAGGCTTTGGGCAGGATGTTTTCTTCGTTCAGGTTCTCATCCGGAATGAGAGCGGCAATGGCCTTGGCGGCAGCCAGCTTCATGTCGGCGTTGATATCCCGGGCACGAACGGACAGAGCGCCCTTGAAGATGCCGGGGAAAGCCAGCACGTTGTTGACCTGATTGGGGAAGTCGCTGCGGCCGGTGCCGATGATGCGCACCCCGGCAGCCTTGGCGGCGTCGGGCATGATCTCCGGCGTGGGGTTGGCCATGGCAAAGACAATGGCATCCGGGGCCATGGTGGCGGCCAGTTCGGGGGTGAGCGCCCCGGCGATGGAGGTGCCGATGAACAGGTCGGCGCCGCGGATGGCTTCGGCCAGGCCGCCGGTGACACGGCGGGGGTTGGTGGCTTCGGCCAGGGCAGCCTTGTGGCCCTCGAACCCGGCAGAACGGCCGGGCACCAGGATGCCGTGTTCGTCCACGGCGATGATGTCCTTGGCACCGGCGGTCTGCAGCATCTTGATGATGGCGGTGCCGGCGGCGCCGGGACCGTTCTGGACGATGCGGATATCCTCGATGCGCTTGCCCACCACCTTCAGGGCGTTGAGCACGCCTGCCAGCACGATGATGGCGGTGCCGTGCTGGTCGTCGTGGAAAACGGGAATGTCCAGATCCCGCTCCAGCTCGGCTTCGATCTCAAAGCATTCGGGGCTGCGGATGTCCTCCAGGTTGATGCCGCCGAAGGTGGGGGCGATGGCCTTGACCGCTGCCACCACTTCTTCCTTGGTCTCGGCGTTCAGGCAGATGGGGAACGCATCCACGCCGCCGAATTCCTTGAACAAAACGCACTTGCCTTCCATGACAGGCAGGCCGGCTTCGGGGCCAATGTTGCCCAGGCCCAGCACCGCGGTGCCGTTGGTGACCACCGCCACCGTGCGGCCCTTGAGGGTGTAGGTGTAGACGTCCTCGGGGTTTTCCTTGATCTTGCGGCAGGGTTCTGCCACACCGGGGGTGTAGGCGGTGGACAGGGCATCCTTGTCCCGCACTTCTACCAGGCTGTTGACGGTCAGTTTGCCACGGTTTTCTTTGTGCATGGCAAGGGCGGCGGCATTGTAATCCATGGGGAAACATCCTTTCTGTTCAGCTTCGGTGCCTGCCTTGTGACAGGGCACGGGTCAGTGGGCAGCGGGCTGGTCCAGCTGGGCAGCGCCATAGTTGGATTCCAGCCGGATCACGCAGAAGTGGTCGGGCCAACGCTCCCGGACTGCGTCCCGCAGAGCGGTGGTCAGCTTGGTACCCCGGTGGTCCCGGGCGGTGAGATATTCCGGCGGAACGGCACAATCAAACACCACGTTGGTGTGGCTGTTGCCGGGCACGATGCGCAAATCATGGATAGCGGCGGCCGGTTCCAGCCGGGCTGCGGTCTCCTTGATAAAGGTCCGCAGTTCGCTGGCGTGGGGGTCATCCAGCACCACCGGATCATAATGGATGGTGGCGGTCAGGCCGTCTTCCTTGGCCAGATCCCGCTCGATGTTGTCGATCACGTCGTGGCTTTCCAGTACATCGGCAGCGGCGGACATCTCCACGTGGAAGCTGACCAGCCGGTTGCCGGGACCATAATCGTGAAGCATCAGGTCATGGATGCCCAGCACGCCGGGATAGGTCATGACCTTTTCCTCAATATGGCGGATCAAGGCCGGGTCGGGTGCCGCGCCCAGAATGGGGTCCAGGGTATCCCGCACCAGGCCGAAACCGCTGTACAGGATGAAGCCTGCCACCGCCAGACCGGCCAGGCCGTCCAGGCGGTCGATGCCGGTGAGGGAGGCAGCCAGGCTGGCCACCAGCACCGCTGAGGTGGATACCACGTCGTTGCGGGCGTCGGCGGCAGTAGCGATGAGGGTCTCGGACCCGATGAGGTTGCCGATGCGGCGGTTGAACAGAGAGATCCACACCTTGAGCAGGATGGAGGCCACCAGCACCGCGCCGGTGAGCAGACCGAATTCCACCGTGGTGGGATGGATGAGTTTGGCCACACTCTCCTTGAGCAGTTCCACGCCGATGACCATGATCATCACCGACACCGCCAGACCGGCCAGGTATTCGTACCGGGCATGGCCAAAGGGATGCTTGTCGTCCGCGGGGCGGGCGCCCAGGCGGAAGCCGATGAGGCTGACCACGCTGGAACCTGCGTCGGAGAGGTTGTTCATACCGTCGGCGGCAATGGCCACGCTGCCGAAGAGGGTACCAACGGTGAACTTGCCTGCAAACAGAAGCAGGTTGCAAAAGATGCCTGCCACGCTGGCCAGGTTGCCGTACGCCGCGCGCACGGCGGGTTTGGAAGTATCTTCGCTGTCTTTGATAAAGAGGCGGATGAGCCAACGGGTCACAGCCCGGTCTCCCCTTTCTGTATGTCTGTTGGACGGTTTTGAAAAATAATGGTAGAGCTGAAAAAGCAGCGGAGCCGCACAAAGGCGGGTCCGCTGTATTGTAAAGTCTTTTTGGTTTACACCTTGTCTGTTCTTGGACAGGCAGGGTTCAGGGGGCATCAGTCGCGGACGATGCAGGCGTCACGCTCGGGACCGACGGAGATATACTTGATGTGGCAGCCCACAGCCTTTTCCAGGTATTCCACATAAGCGCGGGTCTCGGTGGGCAGATCCTCGTACTTGCGCACGGAGGTGATGTCGCAATGCCAGCCCGGCAGTTCCTTGATGACCGGCTGGGCGTCGTCCAGGGTCTTGCCGGTGGGGAAACGGCCGGTGATGGTGCCGTCGGTCAGGCGGTAGGATTCCACCACGGGGATGGTTTCCATATAATCCAGCACGTCCAGCAGGGTCAGGGCCAGTTCGTCGCAGCCCTGGCACTGCACACCATAGCGGCTGGCAACCACGTCGAAGGGACCCACGCGGCGGGGACGGCCGGTGGCGGCGCCGTACTCATGACCGTGCTCACGCAGCACGTCCTTGTCGGGCTCGCTCATGGCCAGTTCGGCGGTGAAGGGGCCTTCGCCCACGCAGGAGGAATAAGCCTTCATGATGCCGATGGACAGGTCCAGCTTGCGGCCGGGGATGCCGGCGCCGATGGGAGCGTAGGAGCTGATGGTGTTGGAGCTGGAGGTGTAGGGATAGATGCCGTAGTCGATATCACGCAGAGCGCCCAGCTGAGCTTCGAACATGATCTTCTTGCCGGCGTCGTCGGCCTGGGCCAGGTACTCGCCCACGTCGCAGATGTAGTCCTTGAAGGCAGCGGAGTAATGCTCGCACCAGGCCCACATTTCTTCCACGCTCACCGGCTTCTGGCCGTAGATGGATTCCATGGTCAGGTTCTTGGATTCCACGATGGTCTCCAGGCGCTTGCGCACACCGGTATCCATATGCACCAGGTCGCCCATGCGCAGGGTCTTCTTCATGAATTTGTCGCCGTAGGTGTAGGCGATGCCCCGCTTGGTGGAACCGAACTGAGCGCCGGTCTTGGCCAGACGGGCTTCTTCCAGGCCATCCTGCTCCACATGGAAGGGCATGGTGATGGTGGCGCGGTCAGAGATCTTCAGGTTGGCAGGGGTGATCTCCACGCCCTGTTCCCGCAGGGCGGCAATCTCCTTTTCCAGATGGACAGGGTCGATGACCATGCCGCCGCCCATGACGCAGACCACTTCCGGGCGCAGTATGCCGGAGGGGATCAGGTTCAGCACGAATTTGCCGCGCTCATTCTTGACGGTATGGCCGGCGTTGTCGCCGCCCTGGTACCGCGCGACGATGTCGTAATCCTGGCTGAGAAGGTCGACCATACGGCCCTTGCCTTCGTCGCCCCAGTTGATGCCGGTAATTGCAGTAAGCATGTTTTGTAACCTCGCTTTTGGTTCAATGTACAGCCTTTTCCGCCCGGTCCCGCCACGGGGGCCGATTTGTTCAAACCGGGATACGCCGCCATATAGGATTATAACAGAAAAGATGTCAAAATACAAGGCGCGCCCCGCAGGTTCCCGTAAAACCTGCGGGGCGCGGCAGAGATTTTTATTGGGCGGCGCGGGCAGCTTCCACCGCATCAATCAGCGGTTGGGCTTCCGGAGCCGTCAGAATGTAGAATCCGTGGTCATCTTCATACACCACGTCCACCAGATCACGGTACGGCAGTTCGTCAATGCGCACACTGGGGTCCGCAATCAGGAACACCTCCCCTTCCGGCGGCGTGACATGGGAAGTACTCTGCAGCCAGCCGTGCAGATCCATACGGCTCAAATCGGTCACATCCCAGACTTCAAGCGTTCCGTTGGAAAGTTCGGTCATCACATTGGCAAACCAGAAGGTCGCATACCCCTGGGTGTATCCATTTTCCACCAACCAGTCGCAGATGGTTTCCAGATGAGGTTCCCCGCGGGGCGGCACCTCCACAAAGCGGAGGGTGGTGGATACGCTGACCCCCAGAAACGCCGCGGCAAAGCCCAGGGCCAGGCCCCGCCGGGGCAGGCCGCGGCGCAGGGGGAAGGTCTCCCCTTCCACACCCAGGACTGCCATGGCCAGCGGGACCACCGGCAGCCAGTAACTGCCGTTGATGCCGATCATCTCGTTCATAAAGGCAAATGCCATGCCATCCACCAGCAGACAGGCCAGAAACACGGCCAAAACTGCACCATGTTCAAAGGAAAGTTCTTTGCGGCGCTGCACCAGATGCACTGCCGAAGCAATAATTACCAGTGCGATGACCAGCCCCAGCGCCCCGAGAATCCCCTGCAGGCTGAACAGCGGGGTCGGGTCACCGAAATCCAGCGCTCCCTTGTCCCCCGGGTAACCAAACAGCGTGAGGAAATAAGACCAGGCATCCATCAGGCGGTCAAAATCCAGAACGGTCCAGCTGCGTTCTCCCTGATTGGAAAAACTGTGGGTGGCCGCCAGGACCGTAGCATTAACGCCATACCCTGCCAGCGAGAAAAAGGCTGCGCCCATCGAAGCCAGGGCGAACCGAACCTGGGGCACAGTGCGGGGCCGGGTCAGGGGGGCCTGGTTCCAGCGCCAGGCCAGCAGCACCAGGGCCGCCGCAACCAAGGGCACATACAGGTTCATCAGGATGCGGATACCGTTGAGTCCCGCGGCAAAAGCCAGCGCCGCCAGCAAAACGCAGCGCAGCGCCGTGCGGCGGGGCGAACCGGCGGACCGCACCAGGCGAAGCACAAGGCCCATGCTGAGCATGACAAAGATCATATGCACGAAATAAAAACCGCCGAACACGCAGTGGAACATCTGCCAGAAACCGAAGGGACACAAAAGAGCTCCCGCCAGCCATGGTGCACTCTTGCGCAGCGAAGCGCCATAAAAGAAGTACAGCCCCGATACGGCGGTGAGCGCCGAAAGAATCGCCTGGGCCAACGTGCGGGCGGCATGCCAGTTCTGCGGGAACACCCACAGCCCCAGCTTGAATAGCAGCTGCTCACAGAACACCCGCAATTCGGTGGAATAGTACCAGGTGGTAGATAGAATGCCGCCTTCCTCGTTGAGTTTGGCGGCCAGAACCATCTCGGAGGCCATATCGCTGTCCAGAAGCGAGCGGCCGTACAGCAGCATGAACGCCACGCCGAAGCCCCATGCTCCGGCCAGCCAAATCCACGGCAATGCCGACCATACCCGTTGGGTCAACCTCTTTTTTCCCTCACTGACGGCCACTGTCCGCGCCTCCCTTTTTCAGCAGCGGATGGCGGGTGCCGTCCGGTTCCTGTACAATGGTATGGGCCAGCTGGTCCTGCACAGCAGCCCGGATATCCGCAATATACCGGCGGCGCAGTTCGTCCCGCTCGGCAGTCTCGGCCTCAGTCAGTCCTTCGGTCTTGGCCTTTCGGGCCAGCTCATTGATACGGTCGATTTCCTTTTTCTGCATCTTCTTCTCCCATAAAATCCCGGCACAGCCGGGGAAATTCCTACTCAGTATAGCATGTTTGGCGGAAAATTGGAATGTTGTGCTGTACATTTTGAGAAAATGATGTATAATGGTGTGGTATCACTTTACAAAAGACAGGAGAAATTCCATGAAACTGAGCACCCTGACCCGCCCGGCGGCCCTCATGACCGCCGCCGTGCTGACCCTGAGCCTGGCTGCCTGCGGTGAGAAGGAAACCGACACCGCCACCGCCGAAACCGCCAGCCCGGAAACCGCCGCCACCGATGAGAACGCCGCTGATCCCTATGCCTATCTGGCAGACTTCGATTACAGCTCCATCTTTGACGACAACGGCTATGTGGCCGGCGTGACCGCCTCTGACTACATCACTCTGCCGGAAGATCTGGGCCTGACCCTCTCCGAAGAAGCCAACACCGTGAGTGACGAGGATGTCGCCAGCTATATCAGCGAAAACATCCTGGTCAACTACACCGAGACCCAGGAAGTCACCGACCGCGCCGCTGCGGACGGCGACACCGTCAACATCGACTATGTGGGCACCGTGGACGGTGTGGAGTTCGACGGCGGCTCTGCCGAAGGGTACGACCTGACCCTGGGCAGCGGCACCTTCATCGATGGTTTTGAAGAGCAGATCGTGGGCCACATGCCCGGCGATTCCTTCGATGTGACCGTCACCTTCCCCGAGGATTTCCGCTCCACCGACCTGGCCGGCAAGGAAGCTGTGTTCGCTACCACCCTGAACTACATCTCCGAGACGGTGACCCCCGAACTGACCGATGACTTCGTGAAGGAAAACCTGAGCGAAAACCTGGGTCTGGACAGTGTGGCCACCTTGAACTCCTATGTTTCCGACATGCTGCTGTTCAGCCAGCAGACCAATGAGCTGTACAGCCAGCTGAGCGAAAATCTGACCGTGCAGGGCGAAGTTCCCGCCGAACTGACCAAGTACTTCGAGGATTACTATCTGTCCAGCCCCTACCTGTATGCCCAGATGTACGGCGTCAGCCTGGACGAGTTCATGCAGGCCAACGGCTTTGACAGCGCCGCTGCCTATCTGGAAAGCAGCCGCACCTATATCGACGGTGCCATTCAGCAGACTCTGATCCTGCAGGCCCTGGCTGAAAAGTACGGCATCACCTGCACCACCGAGACCCTGGAAAATCAGTTCCAGGAATATTTCGGCAGCAGCGACACTTCCAGCTATGTGAACTACTACGGCGAAAACTATCTGAAGATGAGCATCCTGAACGACCTGGTCATGGAGAAGCTCGTGGAAGAAGTCAACGCCTGATCTCCCTCTTTTCCTTTCGCTGCAACGCCCCTGACGCTTTTGCGCCGGGGGCGTTTTTATTTGTGTCTATCCCCTTGACACCCATGGGACAGGGTGCTATACTGAGCCCAAATCAGATAGTTAGATATTTTTCTAAATATCTCATTCGAAATCTGCAAGGAGGTACCAGAGATGGGAGATGCGTTCAAGGCGCTGGCTGACCCGACCCGGCGGAAGATTCTGGAATTGCTCTCGGAAGGCGAAATGACCGCTGGAGACATTGCCGCCCATTTTGATATGGCAAAGCCATCGGTGAGCCATCATCTGAACACCCTGAAAGCCGCCGGGCTGGTCACCGACGAACGGCGGGGGCAGAACATCGTTTACTGCCTGAACCTGACGGTATTTCAGGAGATCATGAAGTGGTTTTATGACTTCGGGCTTATGAAGGGAGATACCGACCATGAAAAACAATAAACTTTTCGGGGTTCTGGCAGCCGTGTGTGTGCTGAATCTGCTGGGGCATGCCGCCTGTCTGCCCCTGATGCCGGAAGAAGTACCCATCCACTGGAACTGGGAAGGTGTCGCCGACGGGTTCGGCCCCAAATGGAGTTCTTTTGCATTAGGCGCCCTGCCTCTGGGCCTGCTTTTGCTCTTCTGGGTGATGCCCCGCATTGACCCCAAAGGCAAAAACTTTGATAAGTTCCGGCCCGTGTGGAAAGGCATGATGCTGGCCATCGTGCTTTTGGGCTGCGCCATCAGCTGGATGAGCGAGTTGGCGGTTTTCGGCATACTGAAGGATGGCAGCGCCATGACAGGCATACTGATAGGCGGCGGTGTCGGCCTTTTGTTCATCCTGCTGGGCAACTACATGCCCCGCATCAAACAGAACTACACCTTCGGCTGCCGCACGCCCTGGGCCCTGGCCGACGAGCACAACTGGAACCGCACCCAGCGCATGGGCGGGTTCACCTTTATCCTGATCGGCGCAGCCACTGTGGTGGCAGGGGTATTCTCCCCCATGATGGGCCCTTCGGGCAGCCTTGGGATTCTGCTGAGCGCCACCGTGCTGGGTACGGCGTGGATCTATGTATACTCTTTTCTGGTATTCAAAGGATGGATGAAGTGAGAGGTGCACCATGCTGACCATTGATCATCTGACCAAGACCTATCCCGGAGGCAAAACCGCGGTGCGGGATCTGAGCCTGCACGTATCCCCCGGTGACATTTACGGCTTTATCGGCCACAACGGCGCGGGCAAAACCACCACCATCAAGGCAGCGGTGGGGCTGCTGGAATTTGAGCAGGGCGACATCCGCATCGACGGGGTATCCATCAGACAGGACCCGCTCACCTGCAAGCGGACCTTTGCTTACATCCCCGATGACCCGCTGCTGTACCCGTACCTCACCGGGCAGCAGTATCTGGACTTTGTGGCGGATGTGTTTGAGGTTACCCGCGATGACCGTATCCGCCGCACTGGGGAGTTGGCCCGGCGTTTCGGGCTGACCGATGTGTTGGGGGAACTGACCTCCTCCTATTCCCACGGCATGAAGCAGAAGCTGGCCATTCTGGGCGCGCTGGTCCATGCACCCCGGCTGCTGATCCTGGATGAACCTTTTGTAGGGCTGGACCCCGAAGCGGTGGTCACCCTGAAAGAACTGATGCGGGAGCTCTGTGCCCGGGGCGGTGCGGTGTTCTTTTCCACCCATGTGCTGGATGTGGCCGAACGGCTGTGCAACAAGGTAGCTATCATCCGCCAGGGGCAGCTGGTAGCCGCCGGGGAAACCGCTGACCTGACCGAAGGCCGAAGCCTGGAAGAGACCTTTATGGAGGTGGTGCGTCATGGCGAAAACAACGCCGCAGGCGGTGGCTCTGCTGCTGAAACTTGATTTTTACCGGCTGGGCTGCTGGAACGAATTTGCCCACACCCGGGACACCAAAGCCCGCCGCCGCTGGCTGGGACTGGCCCTTGCGTGGGTGATGATCGCCGGTATCGCTCTCTTTTATCTTATCATGCTGTCCATAGGGATGGCGGCATATGGATTATCGGCCTTTCTGCCCGGCTGCCTGTTCACCGGGGCATCGGCCGCCCTGCTGTTTTTTGAGACACTGCGCGCTGGCAGTTTTTTGTTCAGTTCCCAATTTGTTGAGCAGACCGCTCCCCTGCCTCTGCCGTCGGCAGCACTGCCCCTGAACCGTCTGGCGGAGTTGTATCTGTGTGACCTGGCGTTGTGTACCCTGCTGCTGGGTCCTGGGCTGATACTGTACCCCATGGCCAATTCTGCCACTGGTCCGCTGTACTGGGCGGCGGCCCTTTGGGGTCTGCTTCTGGCCCCACTGCTGCCCCTGGCGGGGGCCTGCTTTCTGGGTGCTTTGACCGCAGCTCTGGTACGGCGGATGCGGCATAAAAATCTGATTGCCGGGCTTTTGCTGGCGGGGTTCACCATGGCCATTCTGGCCTGGAGCATGAGTTTGACTGCCATGCCTGCCGACACTGACGGTGCCGACCTGATGGCCATGCTGGAACCCGCCCTGCGCAAGGCATCCGCCGGGTACGCTCCCGCTGCCTGGTTCGGACAGATGCTGGCGGGCGGCAGCGGAAGTTTTCCGGCATTGCTGTGCCTGTCCCTGATTTCTCTTTTTTCCGCCGGGCTGGCGGCGGCTGTGGTGACAAAAAAATACGGTGCCCTGTGTGCCGCACTGAACGCCCCCGCCTGGCGGCGCCGTGCAGCCTGGAAAACCGGCGTTCATTCCCCTTTGACAGCGTTGTATCTGCGGGAGGTCAAACGGTATCTTGCCTGTACCAACTGGTTTGCCAACACAGTGGTGGGCTACCTTTTGATGGCCGCGTTGCCCCTGGTGCTTCTGTTCAGCGGCGACCACGTTCTGCAGAGTCTGGGCCTGACCACCGGCATGGTGGCACGTTTTCTCCCTCTGGCGCTGGGGATGTGCGCTGTCCTGATGCCGGTGACCGCCTGCTCGGTTTCCCTGGAAGGCGCCCAGTGGCCGCTGATCCGCACTCTGCCGGTGAGTAGCCGGGACCTGCTGCTGGCCAAGGTCCTGCTGAATCTGACCGTTGCCCTGCCCTGCTGGGCGGCTGCGGTCATCGGCGGGCTGCTGGCGGTTCAGCCTTGGGGGTTGGAAATCCTCTGGCTCGTCCTGGTGCCCGCTGTGTACTGCGTGTACGGCGCAGTGGCGGCACTGCGCATCAACCTGGCTCTGCCCCAGCTGCACTGGCAGACTGAGACCCAGGCGGTGAAGCAGAGCGCTTCCACCCTGGCCGCCATGCTTACCGGTATGGCCGCAGCAGTTTTGCCCGGGCTGTGCCTGGCTCTTCTGCCGGAAGACGGGGTATATGCCGTGACCTGCGCAGCACTGGCCGTGCTCACCGCATGGCTGTGGCGGCAAAGCCTGCGGGTGAATCTGCAGAAAATACAATGAGACAGCAAAAGCCCCTGGTCTGCCGATATGGCAGGCCGGGGGCCTTTTACTTTATATAAGGACAGGGCGTTTTCTCACAGGTGCGATCAGCGCAGCACCAGGTTACCGTTTTCGGCATCCACGGTGAGGGTGTCCCCCGCCTGGTTGGCGCCGCCGATGATCTGCTTGGCCAGCATGGTCTCCACATGAGACTGGATATACCGCTTCAGCGGGCGAGCGCCGTAGATGGGGTCGTAGCCGCCTTCGATGATGGCATCCTTGGCCGCATCGGTGACCTTCAGGTTCAGCTGCTTGTCGGCCAGACGCTTGCGCAGATCGCTGAGCATCAGGTCCACAATGCCGCCGATCTCCTGCTTGGTCAGGCTCTTGTAGATGACGGTGTCGTCCAGACGGTTGAGGAACTCGGGCCGGAACTGCCGTTTGAGCAGGGCTTCGATCTTCTCCCGGGCTTCGGCGGAAATATCGTTGCGGCCCTGGGCACGGGCGGCTTCCAGGTCTTCCAGAATGATGTCGGACCCCAGGTTGGAAGTCAGGATCAGGATGGTGTTCTTGAAGTCCACGGTGCGGCCCTGGCTGTCGGTGATACGGCCGTCATCCAGCACTTGCAGCAGGATGTTGAACACATCCGGGTGCGCCTTTTCCACCTCGTCGAACAGCACCACGCTGTAGGGGTGGCGGCGGACGGCTTCGGTCAGCTGACCGCCTTCCTCATAGCCCACGTATCCCGGAGGAGCGCCGATGAGGCGGGACACACTGAACTTCTCCATATATTCGGTCATGTCGATACGGATGAGGTTCTTCTCGTCATCGAACAGGGCCTGGGCCAGCGCCTTGGCCAGTTCGGTCTTGCCCACGCCGGTGGGGCCTAGGAAGAGGAAGCTGCCGATGGGACGGCCCGGGTTGGCGATACCGGCACGGGAACGCAGGATGGCGTCGGATACCTTCTGCACCGCTTCGTCCTGGCCGATGACCCGCTGATGGAGCACTTCGGGCAAGCGCAGCAGCTTTTCCCGCTCGCCTTCCACCAGTTTCTCCACCGGGATGCCGGTCCAGCGGGCCACGATGCGGGCAATTTCCTCGTCGGTGACACGGTCCCGCAGCAGGCTGCTTTCCTTCTTCTCGGCGGCGATCTTTTCCTCGTTTTCCAGGTCGCGCTGCAGCTGGGGCAGTTTGCCGTACTGCAATTCACCGGCCTTGGCGTAATCGCCCTGGCGGGTGGCTTTCTCGATGTCGGCTTTCACAGCCTCCACCTCAGCACGCAGGCTCTGCACCTTGTTGATGGCATTCTTCTCGTTCTCCCACTGGGCTTTCTTGGAGTTGAAGCCGTCACGCAGCTCGGCCAGTTCCTTTTCCAGATTGGCCAGCCGCTGACGGGAAAGCTCGTCGCTCTCCTTCTTCAAGCTGGCTTCCTCGATCTGCAGCTGGGTGATACGGTGCTGCAGGTCGTCCAGTTCGGCGGGCATGGAATCCAGCTCGGTCTTGACCATGGCGCAGGCTTCGTCCACCAGGTCGATGGCCTTGTCGGGCAGAAAACGGTCGCTGATATACCGGTCGGACAGGGTGGCGGCGGCGATAAGGGCGGCGTCCTGGATCTTGACGCCGTGGTAGACCTCATACCGCTCTTTCAGGCCACGCAGGATGGAGATGGTGTCTTCCACCGTGGGCTCTTCCACCTGGACAGGCTGGAAACGGCGTTCCAGGGCAGGGTCTTTCTCGATATATTCCCGGTACTCGTCCAGGGTGGTGGCGCCGATGCAGTGCAGCTCGCCCCGGGCCAGCATGGGCTTGAGCAGGTTGCCCGCGTCCATGGCGCCGTCGGTCTTGCCGGCGCCCACGATGGTGTGCAGCTCATCGAT
>CALXHS010000072.1 GCA_944388165.1 uncultured Gemmiger sp.
GACCTGACCGACCCCGCCCCGGCCACCACCTTCGCCCATCTGGACGCCACCACCGTTCTGAGCCGTGCCATCTCGTCCCAGGGCATCTACCCCGCCGTGGACCCGCTGGAATCTTCCAGCCGCATCCTGTCCCCCGACGTGGTGGGCACCGAGCACTACGAAGTGGCCCGCAGCGTGCAGAAGGTGCTGCAGCGCTACAAGGAGCTGCAGGACATCATCGCCATCATGGGTATGGACGAACTGAGCGAGGAAGACAAGCTCACCGTCAACCGCGCCCGCAAGGTGCAGCGTTTCCTGAGCCAGAGCTTCACGGTGGCCGAACAGTTCACCGGCATGCCCGGCCAGTACGTGCCGCTGAAAGAGACCATCCGCGGCTTCAAGGAGATCCTGGAAGGCAAGCACGACGACGTGCCCGAAAGTGCCTTCCTGTTTGCCGGCACCATCGACGATGTGGTCGCCCGCGCCAAGAAGGGTGATGAATGATGACCTTTCCCATTCAGATCGTGACGCCCGACGGCCTGATCTTTGAAGGCCAGGCCGAACGGCTGTTCTGCCGCACCATTGCGGGGGATGTGTGCATCCTGGCCCGGCACTGCGATTATATGACCGCGCTGGGCATGGGCGAAGCACGCCTGACCCTGGAGGACGGCACGGTGCGCCGGGCCGCCTGCATCGGCGGTCTGCTGGCCGTGACCAACGGCGCCGCCCGCCTGGTGGCCACCACCTGGGAGTGGGCCGAGGACATCGACAAAGCCCGCGCCGAAGCCAGCCGCAAGCGTGCCGAGGAGATGCTGGCCCGCAAGGAACTGGACGCCCGGGAGCTGGAAATGGCCCAGGCCCGCCTGAAACGCGCCCTGGTGCGCACCAGCGTCGCTCGCTGAACCGCGGCATTCCGACAACACAAAACCGCCCCTGTCAAGGCACTGCCTGACAGGGGCGGTTTTCATTTGTGTTATTGCGGATCTTTCAGACGGCGCAGGTCGCCGCTTTCCCGGAAGTCCTCATAGTCCAGGGACAGACAGGGGTTGTAGTAGGGGTCCCGGAGGATGCCCTCCCGGCCATGGACCTCGTACAGGCGGGCCTGCTCCTTGGCGAAGCGGGCCTTCTTGGCGGGGTCCTCCTCGTCGGAACCCCGGGATTTGCTCTCGTTGTGGTAGAGCTCGGCGTAGGGCGTCCAGACGATGCGCCAGCCCGCATCCCGCACCCGCAGACAGAAGTCCACGTCGTTGAAGGCCACGGTGAAGGCTTCATCCATACCGCCCACCGCGTCAAAGACGGCGGTGCGCACCAGCAGGCAGGCCGCCGTCACGGCGGAGAAGTCCTGCACGGTGGCCAGGCGGAACATGTAGCCGCTGCCGCCCCGCTTGTGGTACTTGTGGCTGTGCCCGGCGTAGCCCCCCAGGCCGGTGATGATGCCGGCGTGCTGGATGGTGTCGTCGGGGTAATAGAGCATAGCGCCGCAGGCCCCCACCCCCGGCTGGCAGGCTTCCCCCACCATCTGGGTGAGCCAGTCGCCCCGGATGATCTCAATGTCATTGTTGAGCATCAGCAGGAACTTGCCCTGGGCGAACTTGCGGCCGAAGTTGTTGATGCGGCTGAAATTGAACCCGCCGTTGAAGCCCACCACCCGGCAGCGGTCGTACCGCTGGGGCAGGGTCTTGTAATAGGCGGTGGTGGCGGGGTCGGTGGAGTTGTTCTCGATGACGATGACCTCGAAATTGTCGTAGAAAGTCTTGGCATACAGGCTGTGCAGGCACTTTTCCAGGTCGTCGGTGTGGTCCTTGTTGGGGATGAGGATAGACACCAGGGGCTGGGGTTCCGGCAGGTCCCACACCACATGGCAGGTGCCGGGGAAGACGCCGTCCTCCACCCTGCCCTGCCGCCCGGTGGCGGCCAGGTGGTCGGCCACCGCCTTGCGGGCCGCCGCCTGCACATAGGGCTTGGCGTCGGTGCCGCCGCTGGTGGACGCCGCGTGCACCCGCCAGTAATAGAGCACCTGGGCCAGATGCAGGGGCTTTGCCTTGGGATCAGTGCGCTGCACTTCGTCGATGAGGCGCAGGAAAAGGTCGTGGTCCTGGGCGCCGTCACATTCCGGGCGTTCCCCGCCCAGCGCCTCAAACAGGCTGCGGCGGAACACCGCCAGATGGCAGATATAGTTCACCGCCATGAGGTATTCGGGGGCGTAATCCGGCTTGAAATGGGCCACGTGCGCCCCCGCCGGGGTCTTCTGGAAGAGAGCTTCGTCGCTGTAAGCAAAGTCGGCTTCGGTGTTGGCCAGGGCCTTGCCCATACAGTAGATGGCATGGGGGGCCAGCATGTCGTCGTGGTCGGCCAGGGCCAGGTATTCCCCGGTGGCCAGTTTGGCGGCGGCGTTGGTGTTGGCCGCGATGCCGCCGTTCTCGATCTTCTGGTAGACGATGCGGGGGTCTTTGGCGGCCCGTTCCCGGACCAGCTGCCCCACTTCGGAGTGGGCATCGTCCGAGGCATCCACCAGCACCAGCTGCCAGCGGGGGCTGGTCTGGGTCTGCACACTGTCCAGGAACTGTTCCAGGAATCCTTTGGGGGTATTGTACAGGGGGGTCAGGATGCTGATGACCGGGAAAGCCGAGGTATCGGCGGCCCGCTGGGCGGCCAGGGCTTTGGGGGAAGGCAGATACCGGGCCCGCTTGCCCAGAAACCGCCGCTTGAAAAAGCCCGCCGCCCGGCCCGCCATGACAACAGGCCCCTGTTCCTTGGTCAGGGTGGCGGCATAGCCGAAGAGCTCCTTCATCCGTTTGGCTTGCAGATTCATGGCAACGCTCCTCACTTCAGGCCGAAGTTTTCAAACAAATTGTTGAAATGCGGGTTATAATACGGATCGTAATTATCAATATACGCCTTGTACTTGACGTAAAAGGCCGCTTTCTCCCGCTCATAGCGGCGGGCGTTCTCCGAAAGGGTATCCAGCCCGCGGCTCTTGCTCTCGTAATGGTAGGCTTCCGCCCGGGGGGTGTAGACGTTGAGCAGGCCTTTCTGCCACAGTTTCAGGCAGTAGTCCACGTCGTTGTAGGCCACGGCAAAGTTTTCCTCATCCAGGCCCCCGGCTTCCCGGTACAGGCTGGCCTTGGTCATGAGGCAGGCGCCGGTGACGGCCATATAGTTCTGGGTGGTGACCAGGCGGTACAGGTCCCCCACCGCCTTGCGGGGATAGCTCTTGTGGCTGTGCCCTGCCGAGCCGTTGATGCCCATGATGACCCCCGCGTGCTGGATGGTGTCGTCGGGATAATAGAGCTTGGCGCCCACAGCGCCCACATCCGCCCGCTGGCTGTAACTGAGCAGCTCCCGCAGGAAATCGTGGGAGAGGACCTCAATATCGTTGTTGAGCA